>JANQPJ010000389.1 GCA_028289525.1 Pirellulales bacterium | reverse complement strand
CGATCAAGCTTTGGAAATCGCTGAACGACGTGCAAGGCCTGCACGTGCCCAGGCATGACAATTTGGAAGAGTATGTCTTCTCGAACTTCGAGCGGATGTACACGGCCTTTGAGCAAGATCGCGAGATGATCGAGCCGGACCGTTTTCACGAGGTTCGTTACGAAGACCTGGTGGCCGATCCGGTTCAGCGGCTCCATGAAATCTACGAGCATCTCGACCTGGGCCATTTCGCCGTCGCCCTGCCCCACTTGGAAGCCTATTTGGAAAGCATCCGCGGCTATACGCCGAACCAGCACCGGCTCGACCCGGCCATTCGAACGAAGATCGAACGCCGTTGGGGCGGCTATCTGCGCCGCTATGGCTACACGGCCGATGTGGCCTATGGTTAATCGCCTTGTTAGAAAAATTCGAAATCCGAATCTCGAAATCCGAAACAAATCAGAAGCACCTAAGCACGAATGTCCAAAACCTGCGATCGTCAACAGGTTTTAGTCATTGGGGAATTTGAGTTTCGCGCTTTGTTTCGGATTTCGAGATTCGGATTTCGAATTTTAATCCTAAGCCGCATCGCTGCCAGGCAACGGTTTGCCTTTGAGTTGATAGACATAGGCCAACACCTCGGCCACTGCTGCGTACAGTTTGTGCGGCACCGGGTGGTTCACTTCGACATCGCGATACAACTCGCGCGCCAACGGCTTCTTCTCGACGATCGGAATGTTGTTTTCGAGCGCCAGCCGGCGAATCCGTTGGGCAATCACGCCGGCCCCCTTGGCGATCACCACCGGGGCCAGCATCTCATCGGCATCATATTGAATCGCAATCGCCAGTTCGGTCGGGTTGGTCACCACCACGTCGGCCTTGGGCACGATGTCGCTCAGCCGGTTTAACACCAGTTGTCGCTGCACCTGGCGGCGTCGGGCAAGCACCTGAGGGTCGCCCTGCAGATTTTTCATTTCGTCACGCACTTCTTGTTGCGTCATCTTCAGATCTTGCTCGTGCTTCCAACGCTGGTAGGCATAGTCCAGCAGCGCTAGAATCAGCAGCGCGATGCCGACCTTGAGTGAGGTCCACAGGGCCAAGTCGATCATGTAGAGAGCAATTTGTCCGATGCCCAATTCGGTCAGCGCGAGAATTTCTGCCTGTTTTTCATACAGAGCCCAAAACGCCACCAACATCACGACCATGATTTTAAACAGCCCAAAGGCCAGTCGCATCACGCCGGCCAGGGCAAAGATGCGTCGAAAGCCAGCCAACGGCGAGATGCGGCTCAGATCGGGAGCCAACCGGCTAGGTACCCAAAGCAGTCCGATTTGCAGCACATTCGACAAGATGGCCACCCCCATCATCAGCGCCAGCGCCGGCAACAAGGCCACGGTTAGGCCATCGATTACCGAATGCCATTGCGACATGAGAAACGAACGGTCGATGGTCAGCCAAGCCTGGCCGCCGAGTTGGCGTTTGAGCAGTAGAGCGATGAACTGCATGATGCCGGTGCCGGTGGTCATCAGCACCAACACCCCGGCAATCAGCAGCGTGGCCGAGCCCAGGTCTTGGCTCTGCGCTACCTGGCCCTTCTCGCGGGCTTGTTGCCGACGAAAAGGAGTGGCGTCTTGCGTGCGTTCGCCTGATTGTTCTGGCATCGCGAAGTCCGGCGACGCATTGCGTCGTGGCTAGGGGGTACGAGCAACGGGCATTTTAAACAGAGACGAATTTGCTAGGTCACAGGCTGCCTGGCGACCGATTCCAGTAGCAGATCCAAGGCCGGTTCCACTTGGTGTTGAAAGGCCCAGGCTACTCCACTTAGCGAAAAGAGCAGCGTGGCCAACAGAATGAGCGAATTGAGTCCAAAGCCAAAGGACAAAATGTTGAGCTGCGGAAGCGTACGGCTAATGAGCCCCATCACCAAGGTGGCCAACAGCAAGGCAGTGATGACGGGGGCCGTGGCGCGAATGCCGACCGAAAAACTTTGCTGGGTTAGCGCGACCAGGGCTTCGGAGACGGACTGGCCAAGCGTGGCGTCTCCTGGCGGCAGTGCCGCGAACGTATCGAGCAGTGTTCCTAGTACCAAGCGATGGCCGCCGATCAGTACAAACACGGCCATCGTGACATAGAACAACACGGTCGAAAAAATCGAGGCGTTCGAGTCGAACGAAGGGTCGAACACGTCGGCCAGGGCCATGCCGCTCATTTGGCCGAGAAACTGTCCAGCGACTTGGACGCCGGAAAACAAAATCAACACGCCTAGACCGAGCGCCAGCCCGACCAACAATTCGCTGCCGATCAACAGGCCATAGTCGATGGTCGACGTAGGCCGTGCGAGCGAACGCCCCCACAGGCTGGGCGTAATCACCAGCGAAATCGCCACGGCCAAAAATGCCCGTACGCGGACCGGCACGGTTTGCGAACCAAAAATCGGCGCAGTCATCACCAGCGCGCTGATCCGAGCCAGAACCAGCGTGAACAGTAGCAAATGCGAAAGTAACAGGGCCTCTAGCATTTCTGATTTGGTGGGTGGTGAGTGGTGAGTGGCGTGTGGTGAGTGGTGAGTGGTGTGTGGTGTGTGGTGTGTGGTGTGTGGTGTGTGGTGTGTGGTGTGTGGTGTGACGCGCTCGCGCGGTTTGCCATTCGCGTTAGCGTCTTTATCCTGTAAATCCTGTCTAAAAACTTGTTCGTCTAAATCATCTCGTGGTGAGTGGTACGCGCCACCACCTACCACCCACCCACCACCCACCACCTACCACTCACCACCCCTGTCAAAGATTCTCTGGAATCCGCTGCACCACTTCCTGGAAGTATTGCACCATGTGGTTCAACAGCCACGGTAACGAAAAGCTGAGGGCCATGACCATGGCGATGATTCTGGGGACGAATGAGATCGTTTGCTCTTGGATTTGCGTGAGCGCTTGAATCAGACCGATCAGCAGTCCTACGCTCATGCCAGTCAGCAGCACCGGCGAGCTAATCACCAGCATCACGATGATCGCTTCACGCCCCAGGTCGATGGCGTCTTGAGGGGACATAGGAATTCCGTTTGAGGGGAATTTGAAATCGTCTGATTGTTTTGCGCTTCGGCCACTGGCCGCTGTGACTGATTCGCAGAGAGGGCTTGGACGACTCAATTCGGGTCACGTTAAAAACTGAAAGCTTTGGAGCAGCATGTCGACTACCAGATGCCAGCCGTCGACCATCACGAACAGCAGCAATTTGAACGGCAGCGAGATCAGCACCGGCGGCAACATCATCATGCCCATCGAGATAGTCACGCTGGCCACCACGATGTCGAGAATCACAAACGGCAGATAGATTTGAAAGCCGATTAGAAAGGCGGTTTTCAATTCGCTCAACATGAAGGCCGGCAACAACGCTCGCAACGGGACATTGCGTTGCCCGCGTTTAGCGCCGTAATAAACATAGTCAACCGAGTTGCCGGCCGAGGTCTGTTCCTCAGGCATATAGCTCAGAAACAGATAGACATCGTCGTCGTTTTCCGTGCGGCGAATCTGATCGGCCATAAACCGGCGGACCGGTTCAACCCCTCGGTCCCAGGCGTCTGACAGGCTAAGTTGGCGTTGGGTGTAAGGCTGGATCGCCTCGTCATAGACTTCTTGCCAGATGGGCCCCATGATTAACATGGATAAAAACAAGGCCAGCGACGTGATGACCTGGCTGGGCGGCAGTTGCTGGGTGCCAAGGGCTTGACGCAACAGACCCAGCACCACCACGATGCGAATGAACGAGGTGGTCATCAGCAAGATCGCCGGAGCGAGGCTGATGACCGTTAGCAAGAGCATTACCCGCAGGGTCGAGGAGAGGCCTTCCGGCGTCGTCCATTGCTGAGGATCTTCGAGACCGCTGGGGAGCGAGATGGCTCCGCCGATGTTTGGCGCATCTTGGGCTTGGGCGACTGTGGCCAAGGTTGCCCAGGTAAGAATTGCCCAGCCCGCCAGGCACAAACGTTGCGGTCCGATGCGGAGCAGCCTAGGCATGGCGTTCCTCGCGCGGCGTGTAGTCCACGGTGGCCAGGCGTCTGGTGCTTTGCGACGGATTGCCGACAAATCCGGCAGGGGCTTTTTGACGGCCGAACTGCTTAAAGACTTGGCGAAACGAACCAGTCGAGCTGTCGGCTTGGGCCTGACGGCAAAGCCCAGCCAGGCGGTCGACTTCGACTGGATCGGTAATTTCGGCCAACGTCTCCATGCCGCCAGGTACGGTCGCCACGAGCAGCAGCTTGTTGCCCAGGCGGATCAGTTGGGCGTCTTGCCGTGCGCCGAGAGTCGTGTGTCCCAGGGTTTCCAGAACTTCGGCAGGCAGGCGTCTGCCAGCGGCCGGTTGTGCCCGTTTGATCAGCCAAACAACCGTGAGGAACAGGCCGATGACAAAGCACAAGCTGGCGAAGACCGCCAGGGTCGAAGGCAAGCCAGAGGCCGGGAGTTTTGCGTCAGATTGTCCGCGTTGCGGAAGGTCAAGCGCCTGATCGTCGTTGGCGCGCGAAGGCAGAGTTGCCGATGCGCTGGCGGTTTGCGACACCTGGCGCACCTGAGACCGAGCGGTCGCGGGGCGCGCGGTTGGTCTGCGTTGGGTCGTCGGCGCGGGGGAATGGCGCGTGCGGCCGATGGCCTTGGTCGGACCTGGCGGTTGTAACAGGCTTGGTTCAGCAGGCAATTGGGCCAACGCCAAATCGGCCAACAACCAGCCCATCGCCAGGCTGGCGGCGATCATACGAAGCTGAGGCATCCCTGCCCTCTCGTTTGGTGCGGGGGGTCAGAACGAGGAGCGTTACGAAACAAAGGTTGAGCGTTCCCAAGCAGAGCTTGGGAACCAGGTTCAAGAGTTTTTAGTCTTTGGTTTTTAGTTTTCTCTCGTTCCCAAGCTCTGCTTGGGAACCAGGCCACCGGCCGCTGCTACGAATCAATGAGTGAGTGCCGAGGTGCCCACCACCAATTCGGCCACGCGGACACAAAAATTGTCGTTCAACACCAACACCTCGCCCCGGGCAACTAAACGTCCGTTGACATAAATGTCGACTGGGTCGCCGGCCAGTTTGTCGAGCGGCACCACAGCGCCTTTGTTTAGCTTTAGCACTTCTTCCAGGTGCATGCGAGTACGCCCCAGTTCGATCGACAGATCGAGTTCCACGTCGCCTACCAGGTCGAGCGTGGCGGCGTCAGTCGAGGGAGGGCTAGCGCCAAAATCGCTCCAGGCAAAGCTTTGGGCCTCGGGGGCATGATCGCCCACCGGCTGGTCGATCGATTGCAAGGCCTGCTCGGCTTGATTCAGCAGGAAGTCGATGTCGCTCGCACTCGGGCCTGCGGCTGATGGAGCCTGGGGCGACGGTGCAGGCGTTGTGCTCCCTGCGGTCTGAGCATCGCTGCCAGAGTCGAGCAGCGCCTCCACTTCGTCTTGGTCGAGCGTAGCTTGGCCTGCCGGCTCGGCCGGAGTTGACGGTGTTTCACCTTTGGCCGCGGCCAGCAGTGCTTCGACGTCGTCTTCGCCCAACGGTTCAGGTTCGTCTGCCATGGGAATCCATTCCAACTACTGGCGAGGAAAATAGGTCGTTCGTGGCCGTGTCGAGCCTAGAAGAACTGCAAAGTCGAAAAGCAGGGACCGGTGGTCCCTCGCGAAACAGGCGAAATCGAGTGTTTCGCGAGCGGTCACCGACCGCTGTTTTTGTAGAATCGTTGACTTTGCAGTTTTCCTGGTGTCGAGCCGAAATTGCTTCGCAGACATCCTTGATCCTGCGAAACGCTCTGCTTCAACTCGCCATGCTTAATGTTCGACAACGGAAAAATCGCTGAAAACAATGTCCTGGACGAGTGGTTTCCCAATCGTGCGGTTAGTTTTCTCCAAAATCTTCCTTTTAATCAAGCCCAACCCGGCGTCAGTCAGGTCGGTCACCTTGGCCGAACGCAGCACAATCAGTACCTGTTCGCGCAGCCGGTGTTTATGCAACTCGACCAATTCGGTGAACTCTGACTCGTTGTCTTCCAGCACCGTGCAATAGAGCTGCAGGTCGATCCGGAGCGTGGTGTTGGAGAGTGGCTGGAAGGCGGTGACCCCAAATTGGCCCAAATCAACTTCCACCTGATCGCCAGCATCGCCTTCAGTCAGGCGGTCGATCTCGTTTTCCAGCGAATTTGGGTCTTCTTGCATTGCTAGCTGCACGTTTGCTAGCTCGGCAATGTCGTCGGCCGTGGGGATTACCAGGTAGGCAATCGCGCACTCGACGATGATCACCACCACGGTGAAGCCGATTGCCATCACCAGCCCCAGCGAGCGTGAACGTTTGGCAGGCTCCGGAGTGGCAGGCGGTTGAGGGGTGCTATCAGCCATGAGTTTGTCTTGGGAAAGAAAAATCGAGTTTATGGGTCGGCGGCAGCTTCGCTGCCATACAGGTCTTCGGCTTGTTCGTCGAGCATCAGGACTTCGACGCGTGCGTTTCGTTGGCGTTGTTGGGCGTCAATCCCCAGATAGCGAGGTTCGTTATCGGCCGCCACGCCCAGCCGCAGGCGGCGGGGATTGATGCCAATTTGAATCAAAAACTCCATTGTCTTGTGGCACCTGGCATAGGCCAGATCCCAGCTATCTCGGTAGGGCGAGTCTTTATCGACTGGTTTTCGTGAGGTGTGTCCGCGAATTTCGATCCGTTGGGGTTTGCCGCCAAGTTCTTCGGCCGCGATTTGCAGTTGGCGTTTGTTTTCTTCCGACAGGTCGCTGGTTCCTTCGGCGAAGTAAATCACTCCGCCAGTGGTTTGCTGGTCGCCAGGTCGAATGGTTCGCACTCGAGGGTGCTCGCCGACCGGGGCGCGCACTTTGTCGCCCCCTTCCATCGTGTGAGCGCGTTTCGAGCGGCCCATCAAGGCCAGGTTTTTGAGGTCGGAGTTTCTTGGGGTGGAATTGCCTGGCGAAATCGAGTTGATCGTCATGTCGTGACCAAAGCGGCGTCGCATCGACTCGACCAAGGCTTGGAATTGCTCCTCTTGTTTGACTTCGCTCATCGAGACGAGCATGATGAAAAAGGTCAACAACAGCGACATCATGTCGCCGAAGGTCACGACCCATTCTGGAATGCCTGGTCCCGAGTCTTCAACTTCCGCGGCCATGGCTCAGGCAGCCTCCTTTTCACCGCGGCGGAGTTTCGGCGGAACGAACGTTAATAACTTCTGTTCGATCACACGCGGATTGTCGCCTGATTGGATCGCCATGATCCCACGAACGATAATCTCGCGAGCCAATAACTCCTGTTTACTGATAAAGCCTAGCTTTTCTGCGAAGGGAAGGAAGAAAACATTGGAAACAATTGCCCCATACAAGGTGGTGATCAAGGCCACCGCCATGCCGGCACCAATCGACGAGGGATCGCTCATATTGCCTAGCATGATAATCAGGCCCATCAAGGTTCCGATCATGCCGAATGCCGGGGCAAAACGACCCATCTGGTCGACAACGCCTTTGCCGTCTCGGTGACGTGTAGCGACAGCATCCAGCTCGGTCCGCATGATATCTTCGATCACCTCAGGTCGGGTGCCATCGACGGCCATTTGGATGCCGAGCACGATGAACGGGTTTTCGATCTCTTGGATCTTCGTCTCCAGGGCCAACAGGCCGTCGCGACGAGCCGTTTCGGCCAGCGAGACAATCGTCTCGATCAAATCGGGAATGTTGTCGATCTTGTTCAGAAACACCTTCTTGGCGACCATGCCGACGTTCAAAAAATTCTTCAGTGGAAAGCTGATCATCGCCGCCGCGATCGCGCCGCCGACCACCACCATCAACGATGGATAGTCGATAAACGCACTCAACGACGAACCGGGCGCGATCAAAATCGCAGTGATAATCAGGCCCAAGGCAAGAATCAGTCCGACAACGCTGGCAATATCCATAGTGAGACGCGGTTGAGGGTTAAGGGTGGAGGGTGGAGGGAACGCGCTAGCGCGTACTAACAACTAACAACTAACAACTTCCTCTCACTCGCATGACGGAATCAGGTGCTTGGTCTGTTGGTAGACCACTGCCCGACGGACGACCTCATCCAGCGCTTCGGCGACCACGACTCGTTCTCCGCCGGTGAGCGTGATGAACGTGTCGGGTCGAGATTCGACGTATTGAATCAGGTCGGCGTTCAGGATAAATTCCTCACCGCCAATGCGAGTCAGCTTGATCACTTGAAAATACCGTAGGTTATCATTTCACGAAAAGTGGCGGTTATTGCCGTAAACTCAACAATTCGTCCATCAATTGCTGGACGGCCGTAATCACTCGGGTGCCGCCCCGATATTGGGTCGACGCCAGGATCAGGTCGATCAGGTTTTGCCCAATATCCGTATTGGAAAGTTCGACCGCGCCGGCACTAATCGCCCCCAGGCCTTGCTCGCCAGGGTTTCCTTCGACTGGCAAGCCCGAGTTGACCCCAGCGGCGAACAGGTTGTCGCCGACCTGTTCCAAGCCAGCATTGTTCGAAAAACGGACCAGGCGGATCTGTCCCAGGTCTCGCGAGACCCCGTTGGTGAAGACGCCACGAATATTGCCTGTCTCGGTGACGATAAAGCTCGACAGTGTCCCTGCGCCCGAGCCGTCTTGCCGCGAGGCCGACAAGCTGCTCGAATCGGCCGCTAGACCTGAGAGCTGGGAGAAATCGAGTTCAAATTCCAGCGGCGAGGCCGAGGAGACATTCCGGCGGTCAATCGAAACGGTTGCTTCGCTCACCGAGCTAACGTTTCCTTCGCCGTCAAAAGTAATCGTTCCGGTGCCGACCGAAATGTCGACTCCATTCACCGGATCGTTGTCAGGCGAATCGGCAAACCAACGATAGGTGGTCGTGGCGCTAGTGGTCGATTCCAACGCCACGGTTACCCGAACGTTCAACGGAATGCCCAACGTGTCGTAGACCACGAAATCGGTCACGGCGCTTTCACCGTTGGCCTCTTGAACCGTCGAGAACGGCAACGAGACCGATTCGACCGAACCGCTGGTCGTTGTTAGTTCAAATGCCGACAGCCCGATGTCGAGGGCGTTTTCCGTGCCCCGGTTGGCGGTGAAGAGGATCCGGCCGTCGCTGGTGATCTCGCCGCCAGCGCCAGGCGGAATCGGGAAGTTGGCGTCGGTGCTCGCTTCTTGGATGCCGAGCGCGTCTTCCGTGAAGTTGACCAAGTCTTGGACGGTTGTGGTCGAGGTGATCGCCAGCTCTTGGGTAGCTAAGGACCGGCCGCCTTTGCGTCCGGTAAACGAGAGCGTGCCGCCGTCGATAAAGGCATTTTCATAGGTTGTGCCGTCACGTCGTACGACATCCAGCAACAAGGTGCTGGCCCCGATGGCCGGACCTTCGAAGTTGAGCTGTTCGTTGGTGGCAATTTCGGCATCGGTCGCGCCGTCGATGTAGCTGATTGTTCCGGTGCCGCCGGTCAGTTCGGCCACGCGGTGGAAGCTGTCGTCGTCGCTGGCCAGGTTGCGATACAGGCGAATCCCGTCGAAGTCACCCGAGCTGGGAAACGTCAGGTTGTCGAGTCGTACCCGACGACCATCGGCGCCAATGCCGATCGGGCCGATCAACTCCGAAGGCCGGCTTTCCAGATTGGTGGCTGTGTTGAACAGTGTGTAGTAGTAAGTGAAGTTGCCCTGGGGGACCGCACCGGGTGGGCCAGGGTTGCCGGTGATGGCGGCATCGGGCGTGTTGTCAGTAAACGTGGCCGCAGTTGAATTACCGACCAGGAAAAACTGGCTGCCTCCGGCTTCGGTGCGGTAGACGTTGTACGACGTGAAAGTCGCGTCGAGCAAGCCATCGACGCCGGTCAGGTCAACCTGATTGGCGCTAGTGGTCAAGGTGCCGATGTCAATCGAGGCTGGGGTTTCGTTGCCGTCGACATCGACCAGCGTAACCTGATAGGTGTAGTCGCCTGTTAGCACTCCAGCGCCGTTCAAGGCCAGGTTGGCGCTACTCACATCCGGAGGCGTAATGGCCAAGATGTCGCCGCTGGCCAGGTTGGTTGGAATTTCGAACTGCCCATCGCTTAGCTGCACCGATTGAATGATGCTGGGCGTGGTGCCAATCTCGCCAGTCGGGGTCAGCGTGCCTTCGAACTCAACGTTTTGAGTTGCCTGGGCAACGGCCGCCGCACCAAGCGGAATGGTGATCGGTTGTAGCTCGGTTGGCTGGATTTGGAAATTTTCGTCCACGCCAAAGCCCAATACCCGATTGCCTGTGATCGTGGTTAGTTGATTTTCGGCATTCGTGCTGAACTGGCCATTCCGTGTGTAGAACTGTTCGTTCTGCTGTCCTTGGACGATGAAAAAACCTTCGCCCTGGATGGCCAAGTCGAGTGGGTTGGAGCTAATCTCGATGGTGCCTTGGGTGAAGTCAGGGCTGATTTCGGCTACCCTGGTCCCCAAGCCGATCTGGCGAGGGTTATTGCCGCCGGTCGTGGCCGTGGGCGAGGAACCCAGGCTTTGCGTCTGGAGGAACTGGGTCGCAAAGACCGCCTCAGAGGCCTTGAAGCCAATCGTGTTCGAGTTGGCCACGTTGTTGCCCACCACGTCGATGGTCGTTTCCGCGGCCGTCAATCCAGTGAGCGACGTGCTCAATGCTGATGCTAAACCCATGTTCTCTCTCCCCTGCTTTTGTTGGTTGTTGGTGATTGGTTGTTGGTTTTTAGTGATTCGGTAACATTTCAGCCAAATGAATCAGGAATTACGACGGAGGGTCAAAATCCGAAGCACGAAGTTTAAATTCCCGAATGACCAAAACTCGTTCGTGCTCGGGCGGTTTTGGGCATTCAGTCGTTCCAAAAATGAGGATCTAGAAAGCACTGTTTTTCAGATACAACGATAAAAACGAGTGTTTCGCGAGCGGTCACCGACCGCTGCTACCGA
>JANQPJ010000381.1 GCA_028289525.1 Pirellulales bacterium | reverse complement strand
GACTACAGAATCTTCGACTTCGACGGGGGTCAAACCCGACTAAATTAGAGGATTTCCATAAGAGAGGTCAAGGTATACTGAGTTTTTCTCCCCATGTCTACGGGGATCTTCGCCCTCTCGTCAGCCCGTTAGGCAGTCATTCCACCATCAATGGTGAGCACCTGACCGGTAATATAGTCGGCCGAACGGCTCGCCAAGAACAGCACGCCCTGGGCAATCTCGTCGGCTTCGCCGAGCCGTTTGGCCGGAACGCGTTTTTTCACCTCGTCGACCAAGGCCGGTCCGAGCGCATCGGTCATTTCAGTGGCGATAAAGCCAGGACAGATCGCGTTGACGGTGATCTTTCGTTTGCCGAGCTCACGGGCAACGGTCCGTGTGAATCCAATCACGCCGGCCTTCGACGCCGAGTAGTTCGCCTGACCAGGGTTGCCCATCAGCCCAGAAACACTCGAAATGTTGATAATTCGGCCATATCGCTGCCGCATCATCACTTGCGAAGCAGCCCTGGAGAGCAGAAAGACGCTGCGCAGGTTGGTTTGAATCACGGCATCCCATTCGTCATCGCTCATCCTGGGCAGCAAGGTATCGCGAGTGATGCCGGCGTTGTTCACGACGATGTCGACCCGCTCCCACTTTTCGGCAACCTCGTCGACCAATGCGGTGGCCGCCTGGGCATCGGTCACGTCACAGGCAAACACTTCGGCGGTGCCGCCGGCAGCGGTGATTTCGGCAGCGGTTTCCTGAAGCTTTTCGACACTTCGAGCGGCACAGGCGACCTTGGCCCCGGCCTTGCCCAGCGCCAGGGCAATCGCTTTGCCGATGCCTTGCGAAGCGCCGGTCACCACGGCCACCTGGCCGGAGAGATCGACGCAAATTTTGCCTTCATTTTCAGACATAACACACCTGTTTTTCTCTCAAGAAATCGTTTTGCTTTGGAATCGGTAAACGCCTCACCCCATCACGCTTTCGCAAGGCGTCTTGCGATTGATGCGCCGCAACAACCCGCGCAACACCCGTCCTGGCCCTACTTCATAAAACTGCCCAAACCCTTCGTCGAGCAAATAACGCATCGAATCTTCCCACCGCACGGGGCTGACTACCTGACGCACCAACAGCGCTCGGATCTCTTCCGGGTCATCATGCACCTGGGCATCGACATTCGAAACCACCGGGATTCGCGGCCTGCTCAGCTTCACGTCTGACAGCGCGGCTGCCAAGCGGTCGACGGCCGAGCCCATAATCTGCGTGTGAAACGCGCCCGCTACGGCCAAGGGGACTACCTTCATGGCCCCGGCCTGCTCGGCCAACTCGGCTACCCTTTCACAGGCAGCAACCGTGCCTGACACGGCGATGTTGCCTGGGCAAAGTAGGTTGGCGACTTCGAGAATCTCGTCGTCCCGAGCCTGGGCACACAGGTCTTCTACCTGAGCCCGCTCGAGCCCCAAAATGCTGACCATCCCGCTCGGCGTGGCATCCGAGGCATCCTGCATCGCCTGCCCACGCTGCTGGACCAATCGCAAGCCCGACTCAAAGTCAAGCACCCCGGCCATCACTAAAGCGGTGTATTCGCCTAAGCTCAATCCGGCCGCTGCTTGGCAGGCGGAGATCACATCGGGCGACTGGTGGCGCAACGACTCGAGCGCGGCCAAACTGGTTACAAAGAGCGCCGGCTGGCTGTGAACCGTCGAATCGAGCTGTTCGGCTGGCCCCTGGAAGCAGAGCTTGGCCAGATCGTAGCCTAACACCTGGGCCGCCCGATCGTACAACTCGCGGGCTGCTGGGATTTGCTCGGCAAGCGTTTGGCCCATGCCCACGGTCTGGGCACCCTGGCCTGGGAACAAAAAGGCAATCTTACTCACGGTCGATGATTCCTCCTCCGACACACAGCTCAGACAACAGCGTCAGATGCTCGGCGGCTGGCGGGAACGCTTCCCAAGGCAGAAGTTGCAAGGTTCTATCTAGCACCTATCCGCGCTTACGACGCATCGCCGGAACACCAAAAAAACAGTTCGTGTCCGCTAGAATGCCAAGAACCTTTGGACAGCCGGCCACTAACTCTCGGATTCGACGACCGTGCGTCCCATGTAGTAGCCACAATTGGGGCAAACCACATGCGAAGGGATCGCCGTGCTGCACTTCGAGCAGTACTGCAGATTTCGGGCCTTGAGCGCGTCGTGTGCACGTCGCTTGCCTGTGCGAGAATTGGAATGTTTTCGCTTCGGTACGGCCATGACTTCCTCTGAACACCCTGGGAATATCAGTAGAATGGTTCGTAGAAACGAGCCATCGTAGAAATCTTTGGCCAAGCTGTCAACCGACAGTATGAACATCCCATCAAGGGGACGCGCCAAAGTTTATAGGGAACCCGCAACTTACTTTTTGTCCCTAGCCGCGAGGCGACGCGTCGCCGGGAATTTGCTCTGGCACCCCGGCGACGCGTCGCGTCGCGGCTAGGGGTTTCTCAGTAAAATGACGCTCTCGAGTGCAACTCGAATTTCTCAAAAAACACAGCGAAAACCGGCTGTTTTCACACAATCGCCCGTTCCAACCGAGCAACCGCCTGCTCCAGACGCTCCTCACGATCAACCTGTCGATGGCGCTCGGCAAACGCTTCGGCCGCCTGACGGTGGCGATCGTCGGAAACCAAGGCCTTGAACGCCGGCAGCACGGTTGCCTCGCTGGCCGGATTCGCGATCTGCCCTGCCCCCAGCCGCACCACCTGTTCGGCCGTGAGCCGCTGTTCCAGCATTGGCGGGAACATCAACACCGGACAGCCGGCCAACAACATCGAGGCCGTCATCACGTGGGTGGCGTTGGAAATGGCGTAATCACATTGCTCGACCGTTTGGTCAATGTCAATAAATCCATCTTGCCAGCACAAATTGGGAGCGTCGAACGACTTCCGCAACCGGCCGGTATCGCCTGAGACGCGCAAAATCGTTGGCCACTTCGTCTGCACCAGCACTTCCAGCAATTTCGGCAGGGCCTTAAACGGCTTCAAGTAGGCAAACACCTTAGGCAACTCGCCAGCAGGCCAAACAGGTGGCTGACCAGCGATCTCGGGCCAGTTGCCTAAGTAGGGCGTGTCGACTCGTTCGCCAAACGGGTCGAGCTCCGGATAGGTGACCAACAGCGTCTCGTCCGCCTGGCTATAAAGATCTGATAACCGGCCCAGCGGCGGCGTCCCCCACTCGACCAAAAGACGATTCACGTTCTCCAGCACGTGGGCTTCGCTTTGGAGCAATGCGGCCGGATCGTTGTTCAACTCTGGTCGCCAATCGGGAAACGTCTCAACCGCCGCTGGGCAAGAAAAGCCAGTGCCTAGCGCCGCCACCGGAATGGACAGCCTTCGAGCGGCTAGCAGCGCCGTCGGGCTATGCTCGGCCACAATCAAGTTCGGCTGGACGTACCGATACAGGGTTTGCCAAACCGAACTGGCCAGCCACAGATCGTCCGCCTGGCCGAACCCAATGTTGTGCAACACCTGGGCAAACGTCGACGGCGGATCGATCCGGCCTGCAATCGGATTCAACCGAATCGGGGCTGGCAGAATCTCTGCGTCAATGCCGGAGAGCACCCGACCGGCATGGGTTAAATCGCGCACCGCCACCACGACGCGATGGCCCCGTTCGGCCAGCCCAGCGACCAACGGCCGGATTGTGGCCAAATGGCCCAAACCGAGCCCGAGTTCCCAGGTGAAGAGAATGGTTGCCATTGCGAGTCAAGATTGCCTAACGAAGTACATAACATTTATTCCTTGCCATTGACGCGCTAACAGCCAAAGGAGCCTCTTGAAAAAGCCTACCTCGGACGTTTCCCGTGAAGCCTGAAGCGCTAGCGTAGGAATTGCTTGGCGGGCTATACAATTCCTACGCTAGCGCATCAGGCTTCGGAAAAACCGTTTTTCTGAATGTGAAAGCTCCCATTGCACTGCGTGCGTGGCCCATTCACACCATACCTGGTATAAACCGGTGGAGGAAATAGCAAAGCCCTACCGCCCATGCCAGCCATCTACCACCACCAACTGACCGTGCCGCCTGAAGCGATTGACCGCCAAGGGCATGTGAACAACCTGGAATACCTGCGCTGGATGCAAGATGCGGCCGTAGCTCATTCGGCCGCCCAAGGCTGGCCGCCAGAGCGCTACCAGGAAATCGGCTCGGCCTGGGTAGTCCGTTCCCACCAAATCACTTACCTGCAACCGGCGTTTGCTGGCGATCGGATAACGGTGGTCACCTGGGTGGCGGGCTTTCGCAAAATCCGCTCGCTGCGCAAGTACAAAATTGTCCGACCGGCGGACGAGGTCACCCTAGCGGTGGCCGAAACCGATTGGGCGTTTATCGGCACCGAACACCATGTGCCGCGTCGCGTGCCGGTGGAACTGGCCGGCGCGTTTGAAGTTGTATCGGCAGAGCGGGAACCGTGAGGCGGTTCTTTAGATCGCATGACCTTTCTACCCATCGTTCACGGCAGTCGAGCAAGCGGCGAATCTGTTCGGCTTCCGCCTCGGGGCGTGTATCGCTGGGACTGGACAATGGGACGTCCTTCTATTGGAACGCCCTGATTGTAAACCATCCGCCCGGCCTGCGAAATGCGGCAGTCGAAGCGAGAAACGGCTAAGTTTTTTGTTTCGCGAGCGGTCACCGACCGCTGTTTTTTTGGAATCGATGACTTTGCAATTTTCCGGCGCTTTCGATACAAACGCCCACACTGCCCAAGCTGGCCCAAGGCTTCACGATTCCTGGAACCATCGTTCGCTCGGAAGCTTGCAAGACCGCTCGAGGGCTCGGTGTCCGTCGATCTTGGGCCATCGCAGTTTCATCCGTGAAAATCCGTGGCTAACGTTTTCTCATAGGTAAATAGGCCGCTATTCAAATTGGCCATCGGCTGAGGCAATGTCTTGAATGTGGTATATTTGACGTATGGTTGTAGAATCTCAGTAGAGTTCCAAATTGCTTGGTAAATCGGTAGCAGCGGCCGGTGGCCGCTCGCGAAACAGCTAATTTTAAAGATTTGTCAGAAGACAACTGGCCTCACCAACT
>JANQPJ010000361.1 GCA_028289525.1 Pirellulales bacterium | reverse complement strand
CTCTTTGCCGGCGGCGTAGCCTCGATGGGGCGAGAAAAAGGCCATCGAATCGTAGCCCCAGTAGTTGGGCCGATCGGCCTTGCGGCCAATGCTGTCGTTCGTCGGAAACTCGTGGACCGGCATCAACTCGACGGCCGTCACGCCTAGCGACTTGAGGTAAGGGATCTTTTCGATCACGCCCAGGTAGGTGCCTGGGTGCTTGACCCCGCTGGACCGCGACTTGGTAAACCCTCGGACATGCATCTCATAGATGATCGTTTCCGACAAATCGCGGCGCAGATGGCGATCGTCGCCCCAGTCGAACTGATCGTCGACCACCACACACTTCGGCGGTCGAATCACACCGTCCGAGGCTGGTAGAAAATCACCGGCCAGCGCGCTGGCATAGGGGTCGATCAGTCGGGCGCTCGGGTCAAAACGATGCCCTCGGGCCGGGTCATAGGGACCATCGGCCTGAAAGTGATAGAGCTGGCCCACTTTTAAATCGGGCACAAAAACCGTCCAAATGTCGCCCCAGCGATTCGTTTGGCGGTCGAACGAGACAATCTTGGTCGGGTCGCGATCGGAGACCTTATCGTAAAGTAACAGCCGCATCGACGTGGCCGATCGGCTAAAGACGTTAAACTGGACGCCGCCTTCGTGGATAATCGCCCCATAGGGCAACGGATAGTTAAATTGCAGCGAGGCTTGCTTCGACGGCATAATAAACTGACTAGGAACAATGGACGTGGTCGGACACGAGGAGATTAGCATAACAGGCGGGACTCTGAAGCGGTGACAAAGGACTTTTCCAAGAAAACGGTCTGCCAGGCCTGGATCGGACCATTTAGCGCGGACACGTCAGGACGTTTGGCGTTTTTTGCGATTTCTTCACAACAACCGAGAGCGGCAACAATCTGGCCCCCTCTCGTCGCGAACGCAAGAAAACACAATACCTAGTCCTTCGTCATTCGGATGAAATCCCCTTAGTCGACTTCAGATGTCTGTTAAGACTCCCCAGAACGGATAACCTACTGGCAGTCGCTATAGCTGGTTCGGTGCACTCGACTGCCATCAGCGGTGTGCCCGAAGTGGTTGTTAATAATCACTTTATCAAAGCATTCGGAACCGACGGAGCAAATCACCGCCGGCTGCAACTGTTGTAAGTTTTGAAAGCTCACGACAAGGGCAAGTTTGGTAAACCAGGAAGATTTGCTGGATTTTGGCTGCGATTTCAAGCTCCCTGGTCGGATAGGTTCTCCTTCTTATAACCCACAATCGGTAAGAACCAGCATAAATTGCCCAAATCACACGAGGCCCTAATGTGGCAACCGGTCTTGTGCGTGTCAAGCAAGGTTTGCTCGAGTGGACGTTGGCCTTGAAAGTTATGAAACAAAGATGAAACAAAGGGGTCAAGTCAAACAAAGAGTCAAACAAAGGGGTCAAGGGAACAAAGAAGGGAACAAAGGGGTCAAGGGAACAAAGGGGTCAAGGGAACAAAGGGGTCAGGTCTCTTTAAATCGTGCCTCGCTAATCAAAGAGACCTGACCCCTTTGTTCCCCTTGCCCCCTTTGTTCCCCTCAAGCTGTCCCCTAGCCGCGACCGGGCGCGTCGCGGCTAGGGAGCAAGATGTGGATAAACAGTAGATTCCCGCCTGCGCGGGAATGACGTTGGAAATACAGCAACACGCCATTAGGACACTGCCCACACTCTGACGGGTCGTTGACAATCCGCGCCGGCGGGTCGTAGAATCGACGCCAGAACGTCCGTGCCACCGTCGTAGTTATAAACTAAATGGCAAAAGCAACTTACAAGGATGCCGGGGTCGACCTCGAGCTGTATCGCGAGTCGATGGGCCGGCTGCCCAGGCTGCTGCATCGCACGCACAGCCCTCGGGTAATCAAAGCCGATGGGGGGTTTGCCGGGTTATTTCGCCTCGACTTTGCCAGCTCGCTGTTTGCCCGCAACTACCAAGATCCAGTCTTGGTCGCCTGCACCGATGGGGTCGGGACGAAGCTCAAGGTGGCCCAGTTGGCTGGTCGCCACGACACGGTTGGCATCGACTTGGTCGCGATGTGCGTGAACGACGCGATTTGTTGCGGGGCTGAGCCACTGATGTTTCTCGACTATATCGCGATGTCGAAAGACGATCCGCCGCTGCTCGAGCAGATTGTGGCCGGCATTAGCCAGGGTTGTCTGGAAACCGATTCGGCCCTGTTGGGCGGCGAAACGGCCATCATGCCAGATCTCTATGCCGAAGGCGACTACGACTTGGCCGGCTTCTGCGTGGGCGTGGTCGAGCGCAAAGGCTTGATCGACGGACGAACGATCACGCCTGACGACGTGGTGCTCGGCGTGGCCTCGAGCGGTCTGCACTCAAACGGCTATAGCCTGGCGCGAAAGATTGTGTTCGAGATCGGCGGCTTGGCCGTCGACGACCTCGTGGACGAGTGTGGCCAAACCGTCGGCCAACTGCTGCTCGAACCAACCCGACTCTATCCCCGCCCCATCCGCCAAATCCTCCAGCATTACAAAGTCAAGAACGTCGTGCACGGCATTGCCCACATCACCGGCGGCGGGCTGCACGAAAACCTGGAACGCATCTTGCCGCCAGGGGTCGATGTGAAGATCGATCGGGGAAGCTGGACCATGCCGCCGGTATTCGGCTGGCTGCAAAAGTTGGGTGACGTCGACGCCGACGAGATGGATCGGGTATTCAACATGGGCATCGGCCTGACCTTGGTGGTCAGTCCCTACTATGCCGACAGCATTCGCCAACAGCTCTCTGCTGCTGGATTGGAAAGCTGGACGATTGGCCGTGTGACCGCCGGCTCAGGCCAGGTTGCCTGGAGCTAGGCCTGTCGCGAACGCTTGGCTTTGTTTTAAATTGCGTTCGATGCCAAGATTTAAAGCCTGAAGCGCCAGCGAAGGAATCGTTGTCGGATGTGCTAATTCCTTCGCTAGCGCTTCAGGCTTTAAAGGGAGTCTTTTTTCGGATCTGAAAACAGTGCGGCTAGAGGGCGCTAGCACATCGTTTGCAACTTGAGCGTATTTCAAAACCAATACAAGCACGACGCGAGGGGCGAGTGAATTTGCGTATTTCTCGACCCTTGCTAGCGCCGCGGGTTTGTATTTGCATGGGCAACATGGTTTTGAAATACGCTCTTGAGACTCAGCTACGGCCCTAACATCAGCATGCGGGCATCGAGCACTTTGCGGATGCGACTAGCCGTTTCAGTCAGGTGGGCTTGGCTGTAGGTGTCTAGCTTGATGTTGCCTTTAAGCACATTCTGAATCCGGCTTTCGAGCGAAACCAGTTGGCTATAGGCCACTGTTTGGCAATCTTGCGGAGCGCCGGTATTGCGCGTGACCAAGACGGCCAGCCGTTTGAGATACAGTCGTTGCAAGTTGCGTCGTAAGCTGCTGATGGCCGGTTTGCGGTTCGTGTAGTCACCGTCCTTCAAGTTACTGGTTTCGGCAAAAATAGCGGTCGTAAGTCGTTCGAGCAATTCGGCCGCCGTCAACGCGTCTTGATCGGCCGGCACCTTGAGTTCCGAGTCGTGCAACCGCGATAAGGTAAGTGGCGACATCAAATGCGAGAGAATCCGATCCTGCCACATCCCAATCACCTGATGGGCCGGATAATCGGTCCGCTCGACCATTCTGGTGCCCCAATGGCTCCAGCGCGAGGGCGCCAAGTGGTTATAGAGTTCCGGCGGAAATTGAAATGGCTGGTCGCTGAAGACTTCTTGCTCGAGCAACTCCAAGGCGGCGCGCTGCTTGGCCACGTCGACCACCTCGAACGGCGCTTTCGCCTGGGGATCGCCTTTGTGGCTGCGGCTCGTCAAGATGCCGCCGACATAACGAGCGGCAAAATACATCGAGCGGCCATGGGTGCCCAATAACACGCCAAATGCCCGGCGAGCCTGGTAATAGCCTTCGCCCTTTTCGGTCATTCGCTCGACCACGTCCGGCCACGCCTCGGCAACCAGCTTCGCTTGCATTTTTGCATACGCCACGCCATCGTTGCCCAGATCGAACCGGTTGGCCGTTGGGTCGGGGTCGATGCCTCGAACGTCTTCGTCCGTAGCATAGGCCAGCGCCGGTTCGCCGCTACGCGAGGCGATTTTTTTCAGCTCGACCACTTCGCCCTGCGTTCCGCCGGACAATAGCTTATAGCCGTATTCAATTGCCCAATAGTCATACGGCCCGATCGTCGTGGTGTAATAGTCGCCCTGCTTGACGCCCTTGGGCTGAATGTTCACCGGCGTATAGTCCATGACCGACGCCCCGATGCCGGTCTCGGCGGTCTTCTCTGGATTGTTGATGTCTTCCAACGACAGGTATCCACTGGCCTTGAAATTGTGGCGCAGGCCGAGCGTGTGTCCGACTTCGTGCATGGTCACGTCTTTCATTGCCTGCATGACCAGCTTTTCCATCTCTTCAGGGCTCTGCGAGCGAGCGGCCATCAACGACGACCCAAAGGCCAACTGCATCGACTGCCCTCGACAAATCGAGCAATGGGCATGATGACCGTGTCGTTGCAATCGGTCGGGCAGCGCGCGTTGGGCGCGCCGATAGCTTTCCAGGTCGTTCGGCCCACCGGTCAGCAGTTCGATTCCCTTGGGCGTGAAAGTTTCGTATTCAATCTTCCAGTAGCGCAGGAAATCGGCATCGAAGATGATGTCGGCGTCGAGAATCTGGCCTGTGTAAGGGTTCACGCGAGAGGGCCCCATCGCGAAGCCTGCCCCCGAGGTAATCCACCGAAACGTGTTGTAATGAATATCTTCCGGATCCCAAGTGGCGTCGTCAGGCTGCTGGCGGACTTCGATCGCGTTGAGCAAGCCAGCCTTGGCAAATGCCTTGTTCCATTCCAAGATGCCTTCGCGGATCGGCTTGCGATATTTGTAAGGCACCGTCTTTTCGAGCCAAAAGACCAGCGGCTCCTTCGGCGGCGACTGCTCGGCCGCCGGGTCGGCCTTAGTCAGGTGCCAACGGTTGATGTAGCGAACAAAATTATCCTGGTTGTTCTTTTTGGAAAAATCTTTGAGCACGGTGAGGAAGTAGCCCACCCGATTGTCGGCCAAACGGGGCTGGTAACCGGTCGAAGGAAGTAGGCTGATTGAATAGTGAACGTTGACCGTTACGCCGCGACTGTCGGCCACCGAATCGAAGTCGGCCATGCCGCCTGAGGTGTATGTGGCCGCCACTTCTAACTCGACGTTGTCTTTGTAGCCTTTGATTTCAGCCCAAGTCGATTTACTCGAAGAAAAGGCGAACCCTCGCAACACCATCGAGATTTGCGGCAAATCGCTCATAAAGACCGGCGATAGATCGACGACCCAGGCCCCGGTAGGGCTCTTCGTCACAATCTTCAAACTGAACAGCACACTGTCGGTATAGGCCAGCTTGACCGCTTTGGCCTCGGGGCTTCCCTTGCGAGCGGTAAATCGAACGTTTCGCCGGACCACCAACACACGGTCGTCGACCTTGCGAAACTGCCAGACCCAATCGTCGCCCATGCTCCAGGTCATGCCGCCTAGGATCGGCCGTTGGCCAATGCCTTTGGCGATCGAAATCAGCACGATCAGATCTTTGTTAAAATGTTTGCCGCTCAATTCGGCGTAGAGCCGGTTGCCCTTTTGGTGCAAGGGGATCAGCCCTTCAATCTTCTTGGTGTCCTTGAGCACCGTGGCATAGGGCGGATACTTCGGCTTCTGAGCCGCCTTCGCTTGTTGGGCCTTGGCTGCTGTGGCCGCTTTAGCCGGAGTCGCGGACGTTTCGCCGGCGGCTGGGGTGGCTTTCGGCTGTTCGTTCGTGGACTCGTCGGCCCACGCCGGGTTGAGCACCAGCGAACAGGTAATCAGCGTGGCCCAGCATGCGTATCGGGGAGCGAGAATCGACATTCGATTGGTCCTTTGGATCAATGATTGCAACCGTCGAACGCACAGCGGTCCGCGCAAACGACTCGCTAGTGCAGACGGTAAGCAGTGATGGTTGGCGTGGCGACCACAAGGGGTTGATGCCTGGTTGCGCAAACGCCAGGTCAGGGCAGGCTCAAAGTAGGAAAATCATAACACTTCAGCCGAGTGAGGCAGGATCAGGGGAAAATCAAGTAGCTCTCCTAATATACCCCATTTTACCCGAATTGCGGAACCGTTAAATCTTTTGAGGCTATTTCTTGGAGCCAGCTTTGCTTGGCCCTACGGAAATAGGACATCTCTTATGATACGATCAGGGCTAGCCTATGGATCGTAACGGATATAACGAGTGTAAACGGATCATATGGTCCTTCCATGTCCTCATCTCCCTTGCCAATTGCCGCCGTCCTCGCACACTATCCGGACCAATACCAAAGGCTCGCGTGTCGCGAACTGGTCACCACCGGCCTGAGCGGAGCTCGGCTCTGGCAATTGGGCACGGCGTCAACTTGCTTTTGTCTGCGTCGTTGGCCAACTGGCCAACCCGACCGGCAACGTCTGACGTGGATGCATCAAGTACTCGCTCATTTACAACGGACCGGTGGCTTGCCAGTGCCAGCCCCGATCACCACCACGGCCGGCGAGACCTTTGTGGCTTGGGACGATACGTTTTGGGAACTTCAGCCTTGGTTGCCTGGGCGCCCGGTGGGCCGTGGCCGGTTGACGAACGCTCGACTGCAAACGGCGCTGCGCCACTTGGCCGAGTTGCATCTGGCCCTGGCCAGTTTTGACACAACGCCGCCACGACTAGGGTGCTCGGAGGCCATCGCCGCTCGACAAGCGAAAATCGTTGGGCTGCTAGCAGGCGGTTTTCAGGCGTTGGGCGCAGCGATCGCTCCTGGCGTATGGCCAACTGGCGAAGCAGTCGCACGACGGTTGCTAGCATTGGCTCCGCTTGCCGCGCCAGCGGTGGCTCGCCAGTTGGCCACGGTGGCCAAGCATCGGGTGCCGTTGCTGCCTGTGTTGCGCGACGTCCACGGTGAACACATTCTGTTTAGCGCCGATCGGGTCACCGGGGTTCTCGACTTTGGAGCGATGCGAGTTGGAACCTGCGCTGGCGACATCGCTCGACTGTTAGGCTCGCTGGCTGGCGACGATCAGGCTCTTTGGCAGGCTGGTCTAGAAGCGTATCAATCCCAGCGTCCACTGTCCGTTGCCGAACGAAGGCTGGTGCCGGCGTTCGATCACAGCACGGTGCTGCTTTCCGGCCTGCATTGGGTCGATTGGATCTACCGCCAACGGCGTGTCTTTTCCGATTGGCAGGCGGTTGCCAGGAGAATGCAGAGCTGGCTTACTCGTTTGGAGTATCAAGTTCTTCAGATCCAGCCTCTAGAAAACCGCCTGGCGTCAGGCGGCGAATGTGGCTAACCTCACCGACCAGGCCAGCCTGGTTGCCGATAATTAAGTAGGCCGGGCATGAACGAACTGGCGTATTCGCTCGTAGTACGAAAGCCGGTAATTTTCGTTACAATGGGGCCTCGCAGGCAAGACGCCTTCAATTCACGCGAAAGTTAGGTTATGGCAGGAATTTTTCGATGTCTGTTGGGTTGCTGGTTGATTGGGTTGTTGTTGGTCCAGCCAGTCGCGGCCCAAGCCCCACCGCCACCGGTCTCCTTGGATCTTTCTGGCTTTGGAGTCGGGCAGCAATCACTGGGCCAGTTGGTCCATGTCTCAGCCCAACTGGTCGGCACTGGCCAACCAGGGGCTGGCGAGCTTCAGGTAACCGCACGCATCGCGGCTGGCTATCACATTTATTCGGTAACCCAAAAGCCTGGCGGCCCTCGGGCAACCCGAATCGAACTCACACCCAACGCCCAATTCACGCTGGCCGGCTCGTTTCAACCCGACCAGCCTCCGCAAACCCATGTGGAACAGGCCATCTGGCCCGACTTGCCGTTGGAAGAACACACCGGTACGGTTACCTGGTCGGTGCCGTTGCGTCTGGCCACTGGCACCGATCTTACACAGTTGGTTGTCCAAGGCAAGTTTGATACCCAAGCTTGCCGCGAGAACTGTGTTCCGTTGGTGCTGCCGTTCACCGCACGCTTCGCGGCCGCCGGACAGCCGCTGGCTCGCGTCTCGACAACGACCTCGTCGAACGAGTATCGCGCCGAAGGCTCCAGCGTCGTGATCGCCGGGCATGTGACGCCCAAAGTAACGCCCGCCGGTTCTCAGGCTCAACTGGTCATCACTGCCCAGCCTGACAAAGATTGGCATATTTATGCCCAAGCGTCCCGCGATCCTCAGCAGGTTGGTGCTGGCAAGCCGACGTTGATCGTAGTGACCGACTCATCTGGGCTGCGGGTAGCCTCGATTGCCGCCGATCGAGCGCCGCTTCGCCATAAGACGGCGCTAGGCGACGAGGAAGCCTATTACGAACAACCGGTTACCTGGACCGTTGAGCTCGACGTGCCGAGCGATGCCAAGCCGGGCCCCCGCCTGATCACCGGCATCATCGGCTACCAAACTTGCTATCTGGATCAAGGCTGCAAGCCTCCGCTGGGCGCACGGTTCGAAGGCGAACTCCAAATCGGCCCGGGCGGCGGCTACCAGCAGGTGGCCTTGCGTTTGACCCCGGCTACCTATAGCGAAGCGGCTAAGCTGGCTGACTCGCTGCCTGAGATTCCTCAAACAGATGTTCCTCTGGTGTCACCCACGACGCCTGAAGGGGAAGCGACCCATTCGCTCTCGACGATGATTTTGTTCGGTCTTCTCGGTGGGGCGATTTTGAATTTAATGCCTTGTGTGTTGCCGGTCGTTGGGTTGAAGCTGATGAGTTTTGTCCAACAGGCCGGCCAGAGCCGTGCTCGAGGGATCATGCTCAACCTGTGGTATTCGGCCGGTATGTTGTCGGTGTTTCTGATCCTAGCAACCTTGGCCGTAGTGGCCGGGCTGACCTGGGGCGAACAGTTTGGCAACGATACGTTCAATATCGTGTTGGCGATCGTGGTATTTGCGATGGCCCTGAGCCTGTTGGGCATTTGGGAACTTCCCATCCCCGGCTTTCTCGGCGGCAATCGGGCGAACGAGTTCGCCGGCCTGGAAGGCCCGGCCGGGGCATTCTTTAAAGGCGTACTGACCACCGTGCTGGCAACGCCTTGCACTGGACCGTTTATGGGCACCGCGTTAGCCTGGGCTGTGCGGCAACCGCCGGCGTCGACCTATGCCGTGTTTGTGAGCATCGGCGTTGGCATGGCGAGCCCTTATTTGCTCATCGGAGCGTTTCCAGCCTTGATTCGGTTTCTGCCGAAGCCTGGCATGTGGATGGTTACCTTCAAACAAGTGATGGGTTTCGTCCTGCTGGGAACGGTCATTTTCTTGCTCACGTTTATTCACCCGGCTTTGATTGTACCGACCATCACCTTGCTCACCGGCGTGGCTGCTGGCTGTTGGTGGATTTCGCGCACGCCAGGCACGTCGAGCGTGAGCGCTCAGTTGCGCAGTTGGGCCGGCGCGTTGGGCTTCACGGCCGTGATGACTCTCGTTTCGTTTGGGCCCTTGGCCGGCATCATGGAGCATCGGTTCCACAAAATCGCGGCCATGAGCGGCGGAGCGACAGAGGTAAAATTTGCCGACGACGAGTTGCCTTGGCAGTATTTTACGCCCGACCGGTTTTCGCAATTGACCGACGGCGGCCAAACTGTGATGGTCGACTTCACGGCCGATTGGTGCCTGGTGTGCAAGACGTTGGAAGCTACCGTGATCAACACTCCGGCTGTGAAAGAGGTGGTCGAGCAAAACGGCATTGTGCCGTTGATTGCCGACTATACGAAACGCCCGCCCGAGATCAAAAAAATGCTCACCGAGCTGAGAAGCAACGGCGTGCCAGTGCTAGCGATCTTTCCGGCCGGTCGGGCGAACGATCCGATTGTGTTTCGCACGCCGTATACCCAGGCCACGCTGATCGAGGCGCTCCGAGCTGCCGGGCCTTCACACAACCAGCCGCCAGCCGCCGAAACCGCGCTCCGCTTGCCTTGAAGCTGGAGTGTTGATCGTTTACTTTGATAGGCTAGGCTTTTGTTTTAGGGCAATTTCGGATCATTCGTAGTCATATTTCGTCGGAAAATTCCGGCCAAAACTAGGTCGCGCCCGCTATGGTAAAGAGCGACTCGCTCTAAAACGCATTCGATGTCAAGATTTAAAGCCTGAAACGCAAGCGAAGGAATTGATTGTTAGAAGTGGAAAAGGACCGCAAAAATTCCTTCGCTTGCGCTTCAGGCTTTAAGTGGTTTTCAAAACACCAGCAATATTTGCCGCACACTCAGAAATTCCAAATATTGATATGAGCCCTCCTATGCAAAGCACTCTGTTTTCCAACGGTTGCATGCTGTTTAGCCTCGTTCTACTGATTGGCCTGTCGTGGTTCACCGTGGCCTCGCCTGTCGTTGCGGAAACTGATCTTTTGCCGGCAGCGATTCAGACACTCGAGGAGTTGGGCGCAACGCTGAAGTCGGACGGGAACGACCAGATTATCGAGGTTAGTTTTCGAGGCGCAACGATCGACGACTCGGCCCTAACCCATTTGACCGCATTTCCCAAATTGCGTTCGGTCCTGCTAACCAAGGCCAACATCACCGATGCCGGGTTAAAGACGTTGGGCAAGATCCATTCGCTACGGGCTTTGGATTTGCGGGGTTGCCAAATCACTAATGATGGTCTGGCTCATCTGACCGGTCTCGCGCATCTGCGCGGGCTCAAGCTTTCTGGCCAAGGCGGCGCGACGACGATCGACGACGACGGCATGGTCCACCTGTCCAAGCTGACTGACCTGAAAGCCCTGGCCCTCGACTATCTGTGGATTAGCGAAACGGGGCTCGGCGAGTTGGCTCCGCTGAAGAAGATCGAGGAGCTTTATTTAGCCCAAACATTGGTCGGCGACGAAGCATTGAGCAAGCTGACCCAATTCCCTCGGCTCAAAAAGCTGCGTATCTCGAAAACCCATGTTTCTAGCCAAGGCCTGGCGGCCCTCGGCAAGCTCAGCACCTTGGAAGAACTCGATTTGAGTGAAGACAGTCAAGTTTTTGACGACGGTCTACAGCACCTCGCCAAACTGACCAAGTTAAAACGGCTCAACCTATGGCGCGTCGCGATCACCGACGAAGGCGTGGCCCATTTGGCCGGTCTGACGAATCTACAGTGGCTCAACCTGGACAATACCCAGCTGACCGACGAAGGCTTGGTCTATCTGCGCGGTATGAACAAGCTGGTCTACCTCCATCTAGGCTCAACGGCGGTGAGCGACGCAGGGCTCCAGCACCTGGAACCCTTGACGACGCTTAAGGACTTGAAAGTCACGCGCACGGCCGTCACTGAAGCCGGGGTCGCCGATCTGGAAAAGAAGCTGCCGGGGACGAAGATTCAGTTGAAGTATCTGGGCGACGGGTAGCAGCGTCAATCGCAGCGGCCGGTGGCCGAAGCGCGAAATGGCTGGATTTTTCTGTTTTGCACTTCGACCACCGGTCGCTGTTTTATGAAAGAGACGCGATTTGCAGTTCTCCTGGCTCAAACACCGATTTTCTTGACCCTAGCCATCTGACCACGTTAGGGTATCGGTTAGGACTGCCGTCTGTTGGCCGGAGAAATGTGTGCGAGAACAGCAACGCGGCGCAACTCGAATTACCAGTGGTCGGCGGTTGCTTCGCCTCGAGCCGCTCGAAGCTCGGCAATTGCTGGCCGTCGACGTTCCGCAAGTCGTGGAGCTTCGGCCCACCACGACCGGTTTCGACTTGCAGCTCTCCTTTGCGCTCGACCCGGCCGCCCTGAATCTCTACGATGGTTTGGACCCCGCGCTCGATCCGGCCGATCTGACCTTGGTAGGCGACGTTGCCGGTCCGGTTTTCGGGTCGCTCTTTTGGGAAGCGACCACGCAAACGCTTAGCTTCATCAAGACCGGCGAACCGCTGCTTGCAGATCGTTACCGGCTTACCATCCCCAGTCGTGCGGACGGATTGGTCGACGTCTCGGGGACGTTGCTCGATGGCGACGCCGATGGCACGCCAGGCGAAGATTTTGTGGCTGAGTGGGTGATGCGGGAATCGACTGCCAGGGTGTTGAGCTTGTCCGACTTTGCTCGGGCACCAGGGCAATACGACCGGCTGGCCGCTGACGGCCAACTGACGGTTCGCCTGGACAACGCCGCTGGCGTCAAGCAGCTTGCATTTCGATTGGATTACGACCCCATACTCTTCGACGTCACGAGCGCGCTGACCGACTTGATGCTGCCGGCCGGTTGGCGGATCGACTCCGTCAATCTGGCCACGCCAGGCGTGTCGCTCGTGTCGCTTTCAGGCTCGACTCCACTGCCGGCTGGTCCACGCGACTTGCTGACAATGCGTGCCGAGGTTCGGCAAAATGCACCAGCCGATAGCATGGGCCGACTGGTGGTGAGCGCCGTCGAGATTAACCATGGCGAGATTCCTGCGCGTGGCGATGTGGCGATCGGCCTGACGAGTCTATTCGGGGATGTGACTGGCGACGGCACCTGGAGCGCGTTCGATGCTTCGTTGATTGCTCGAGTGGCGGTGGGGCTCGACGACGGATTTGATGCCTATGACTGGATCGATCCACGGCTAGTCGGCGACACCTCTGGTAGCCAGGGTATCTCGGGGCTTGATGCCTCGTTCGTTGCCCGACGGGCAGTCGGATTGCCACAAGCGGAAATTCCCACCGTCACTAACGGCTCGTTGTGGTTTGTCTCGCTGACTGGAGATGATGACGGCGAGGGCACCGCCAGCGATCCGTGGCGCCATCCACAAACGGCTCTCAATCGGGCTCGGCCTGGCGATACCATTGTTTTGGCCGCTGGGCGGTATGACGCCTCGCTCCAAACTAGCGTGGCCGGCACGGCCGAACGACCGATTACTGTTCGCGCCGCTGAGTCAGGCAACGTAACCTTGACACACAGCTCAGGCAGGATGTTGCAGCTGTTGCATCCCCACTACTTGGTCGCTGGGATTCACTTTGACGGCCAGTTTGGCACTCGGGACGCGATCCAAGTGTCGGTCGACGCCGACGGGGGCGTGCTGCGCGACATTGAAGTTTTCAACGGCCGAGCCGATGGAATCGACTTGGGCGAAAACAACACCACGTCGCTGCCGAGCGATTTTCTCGAAGGTTTCCGGATTGAGAACGCCGTGGTTCATCATTTTCTCAATTTCGACAACGGCCAACGACTTGATGCCCACGCGATCGTGGCTGGCGGAGTGCGCGACTTCATCATTCGCTCGACCGAGGCCTTTTTGGTCTCCGGCGACACGTTTCAACTGCAGGACGGCGGCTGGGACCACGTTCAGGTGACCGGCTCGCGATTTTGGAACGGCCCGCTCGACGTAGCGGCCGGTGGGTTTCCGGCTGGAGTTCACCCTGGCGAAAATGCGATCGACACCAAGCAAGACGAACGCCTGGGGCTGCGCGGACGGCTCGAAGTACGCAATTCCGATTTCTTCGGCTGGACGAGTGATTTTATCACGAACGCCGCAGCGCTCAATCTCAAGGAATCGGTCGACGCGGTCGTGACCGGCAATCGGTTGTTCAACAACGAAATCGCTTTGCGGCTTCGAGGACGAGATAACGAATCATTTCCCGACGCGGGAGCCCATGTGACGGTCAAGAACAACCTGTTGTTCGGCAACTTAGTGGCTATTCGCCACGAAGATGGGATCAATCAATTGCACATCGTGAACAACACGTTTGGCGTTGGCAATCAGGCTACCTTGGTTCGCGCTCCTCGGAGCGTTCCAGCAGGCCGTGGTTTTCAAGTGTTGAACAACCTGTTTTTGGCCGAAGAGCTGCCGGAAGAGGCAGTCGATGAGTCGAACCTGTTGGTCGACTCGTCGAGCTTTGTCCGGGCGGTCGAACACGATTATCGACTGGTTATCGGCTCAGCGGCGATCAATGCAGGGACGGTTCACCCCGAGGTGTTATTCGACTTTGTCGGCACGCCGCGTCCGGTGGGCGCGCAGGCGGACGCCGGTGCCTGGGAATTTGTGCCAGACGAGTTTTTTACCGCCCTGGGACAATAGCAGCGGTCGGTGACGAAGCGCAAAACATCTGTTTTTGTAACGCTTTAGCCTTCTGAAGCTAGAGCGTATTTCAAAACCAATACAAGCACAACGCGAGGGGCGAGTGAATTTGCGTATTTCTCGACCCTTGCTAGCGCCGTGCGCCTTGTATTTGCATAGGTAACATGGCCTTGAAATACGCTTTAGAGCAAATTACCAAAATGCGTACCGGTGTTTCGTCGGAAAACCTCGGCGAAAACTAGGTCACGTCCGCTACGGTAAAAAGCAACTTGCTTTAGAC
>JANQPJ010000339.1 GCA_028289525.1 Pirellulales bacterium | reverse complement strand
GGCGAGCCCAACAGCGGTGGGGTGCCAACTCACGGAGACGGCTGTTGGAGCTTGGCATGAGTGCCGATCAGATTGCCCAACTCGAACAACAAGGCGAGGCCCAATCGCGGCTAACGATCTATGCCCCGACCGGCGGAACGGTGATCAGCAAACCGGCCGTTGAAGGCAAATACGTCACGACCGGCGAGACGATCTATCGGATCGCCGATCTGTCGACGGTGTGGCTGATGCTGGAACTGTTTCCCGAAGACGCTGCGCAAATCCGTTATGGCCAGGCGGTTGACGCCCAAGTGCAATCGATTCCCGGCGAAGCGTTTCATGGTCGCGTGGCGTTCATCGACCCAATGGTCGACCGCCGGAAGCGAACCGTTGGCGTACGTGTCGAGTTTCTGAACGACGACGGCCGCTTGCGACCAGGCGACTATGCGACGGCCACTGTGTCCGTGCCGATCGGGCCTCGGGGAAACGTGTACGACATCGGCCTGGCCGGCCGCTGGATCAGCCCCATGCATCCGCAAATTATCCGCGACACACCAGGCAAGTGTCCGATCTGCGGGATGGCGCTGGTGCCAACCTCCAGGTATGGGTATTCCGACACCCTGGTCGAGCAAACCGCGTCGCTCTATGTGCCCCGTTCGGCAGTGTTGATGGCCGGCAACCACAGTGTGGTCTATGTCGAAACCGAACCTGGCCGGTTTCAAATCAGACCAGTCACCATCGGGCCAATTTTGCGCGATCAAGTGGTGATTGCCGACGGCTTGGAAGAGGGAGAGACGGTCGCCACCTCGGGAAATTTTTTGATCGACTCGCAGATGCAACTGGCCGGCAATCCGAGTTTGATCGATCCCACTCGGGCTGTGGCCGCCAAACCGGCGCGCAACACACCGCTAGAGTTTGAGCATGTGCATGTAGAAACACTTTCAGGCGAAACCGGCCACCAGCTCGAACAATTGTACACGACCTACTTCTCGATTCAGCAGGCTTTGGCGCACGACCGGCTGCCAAAGGCAAAAACCGTTCGCACGTTCCAGAGCTTAGCCCAACAGCTGAGGGGCGACCCAACATTTCCAGCAAGCAGCCAAGAATCGTTGCGACACGCTCTTCAATCGTCCAAATCACTCGAGGCTGGTGATTTGGAGCAGGTGCGCACCGCATTCAAACCGGTCAGCCACGCCGTGGTGAAGTTGGCCGCCCAAGTGCGCGGTCGACAAGCTGAGCAATCGTTTACTCATTTCTTCTGCCCCCATGTGCAGAGCGGAGGCGGAGACTGGTTGCAGGCGAACGACGAACTAATCAACCCTTACTACGGTAGCCAAATGCTCCGGTGTGGCAACACGGTCCAAACGTTTCCGCTGCGCGGACACGAATAAATCCTGAAGCGTTAGCGAAAGACTTGCGTGCAACAAACAATTCCTTCGCTGGCGCTTCAAGCTTCAAGGAGAGATCATGAAAATCACAAAGTTATTGCGTTCGACGAAACTGAACATGGCTTGAGATCATGCTGCAACCAATCATCAACTTCTGTGTTCGCCAGCCGGTGATCGTGTTGCTATTGGCCACCGCAGCGGTCGGCTATGGCGCACTCTGCACGCGCCAAGTGCCCATTGATGCGATCCCCGACATCGGTGAGAATCAGGTGATTGTGCTAACCGGTTGGCCTGGCCGTTCACCGAAGGACATCGAAGATCAGGTGACCTATCCGCTTTCGGTCGCGCTGCTGGCCGTCCCCAAGGCTGAAAGCGTCCGCGGTAAGAGCCTGTTTGGCTACAGCTTTGTTCAGGTCACATTTTCCGACGATACCGATTTCTATTGGGCTCGCTCCCGAGTAGCCGAACAGCTCGCCACGGCCGCTTCGTTTTTGCCTCCGGAAGTGGTTCCAACCTTGGGGCCCGATGCGACCGGGCTTGGTCAGGTGTTTTACTACGTGCTCGAACCACCGCCGTCAGGCATGAATTTGGCCGAGTTGCGCAGTCTGCAAGATTTTGTGGTGAAGTACGAGTTGCAGGCGGTGCCAGGCGTAAGTGAAGTGGCCAGCGTCGGGGGCTATGTGCGGCAATATCAGATCGACGTCGATCCCGATCGGCTCCGCTTTCATGAAATCCCGCTCGATCGACTGATCGCGGCGGTGCGCGATTCGAGCCTCGATGTGGGAGCCAAAACCGTCGAATCGACCGGCATGGAATTTATTATTCGCGGACGGGGGTTTATCGGCGCCAGCCAAAACCCGAGCCAGACCGTCGAAGAGATCGAAGCCACGGTCGTCCGCTCTCGCGACGGGGTTCCGGTGAGAATCCGCGACTTGGGAACCGTTCAGCTGGGGCCTGGCTTTCGGCGCGGCGCGATCGACCTCAACGGGACCGAGGCAGTCGGCGGGGTAGTGGTGATGCGGTTTGGCGAAAATCCTCGTCAGGTGCTCGAACGAGTGCGGACAAAGAT
>JANQPJ010000302.1 GCA_028289525.1 Pirellulales bacterium | reverse complement strand
GCTTGGGAACGCTCTGTTTTTGAAGCTCTGCTTCCTTGACGCTTCGAGAAGCGTTTGTTCCTGATCGGAGACCCCATCAAAAAAGCCTTGGAAGCAGAGCTTGGGAACCAGTTTACCGCCAGTGTGCCCCCAAAAAAACACACGAGAAAGCCGCCACCAAAAATTACTGCGCCCAACCCACAGATTTGATGGCGAAGTTTTGCGATCCTGCGTTACTTTTACTGGTTTTGAAATGCACTCTGGAAAAATGCTTATTCCTGTCCGTTTGTTCAGAACTCCCTGGTAGCAATGCAGCGTATTGCCGGGGGCCAGGTCGTATGTTTTTCATGAAGGCCCGCTAGATGAGGCACCCCTTGCAGTCTACCCGACGTCGTCCTCGACGGTTGATCGAACCGCTTGAAGCCCGGCTGGTCCTTTCAGCCAACGGGATGCCTGGCAACGACAACCCGCCCGACTTGGACCTTTCGTCCATTGGCGTGCAAACCGTGGAACCGCTGGAGACCATTACTCTGGACCTTTTGGCCGCTGGTGGCGCGGTCATCGACCGGGACGGATCGGGTGGGCCAACCGATGACGTGATTCGGTTTCAGCTCGACCCAGACGTTCCGTTTGACACACCGCTAGGGGCGACGATCTCCAGCGATGGAGTCTTTGAGTGGACGCCTACGGCCAATCAATTGGGCACGTTCGAGATTGTCGTAATTGCGATTGATTGTGGGCAACCGGCGCTGGCGGATGCCGAAGTTTTAACGATCGTGGTCAACCGTGCACCGATAGCCACCGACAACCAGTACACGGCCGATGAAACAACGGCGCTGGTCTCCGGCAACATCCTGACCGACGATACGGGCGATGGAGTCGATTCCGATCCTGACGGCAACTCGCTGGCCGTTATCACGATCGATCCCACCAGTGCCCTCGGAGTCACACTCGACTTGAACGGCAACGGTCAGTTTACGTACGATCCGTCCGCCTCGGCCGTATTCGATGCCTTGGCCACAGGCGAGATGGTCGATGACACGTTTAACTACACGATCAGCGATGGGCTCGGCGGAACCGATTCGGCTACGGTGACCATCACGATCACCGGGGTCAACGATGCGCCCACGGTCGAGGCCGGACAGATGTTTTCCGTGGCAGCCACCGCCACCCCAGACACGGAAGTCGGAACCGTATTGGCCGACGATGTTGATTCGGACAATTTGACGTTTGCCATTACAGGTGGAAATCCTGGCGCCAGCCCCAATCAACTTTTTGCCATCGACTCTAGCAGCGGACAAATCACGGTCAACAATCCCGCCTTGCTGATGAACAATGACCAACATACGTTGACCATCGAAGTGACCGACGACGGCGCTGGCACCCTAATGGGCAGCGGTACGGTCGAAGTCAACGTGACCGGCAGCCCTCCCATCGCGACCGACAATGTCTATACAACTGGCGAGGAAACTCCCCAGTTGGGCGGCAACGTAATCACCGACGACACCGGCGCTGGGGTTGACTCCGATCCCGACGACGATCTGCTTACCGTGGTCGGGTTTAACGCTCAAAGCAACTTGGGCGCTGCAGTCAATGTAAACAACGACGGCAGCTTCAACTACATCCCGACTAGCTCACAGGCACTCGATCGGCTGGCCGAAGGCGAAGTGCGAGCCGACACGTTTACCTACACGATCAGCGACGGCAACGGGGGCACCGACACGGCAACTGTCACAATCAACGTGACTGGCGTGAACGACGAACCAACCGCTGGCAATGACACGGCCGAGATTGGTGAAGATGGGCCGTCGATCTTGATCGACGTATTAGACAACGACACCGACCCCGATATCGACGGTGCCGCTCCCGACGATGGGTTGATGATTACCAACTTTAGTCAGGTTACCGAGAACGTACTGGTTTCTGTCGAGAACGGTCAGGTGCGGTACGATCCGAACGGGGTTTTCAATAACTTGGCGCTTGAGCAACAGCTTACTGATACGTTTACTTACACGATCAGCGATGGCAACGGGGGCACCGATTCGGCGACCGTGACCGTGACCATCACCGGCCTCAACGATCCACCCAACGCCGAAGACGACACGGCCACAGTCAACGAAGATGGTCCGGTGCTGGAAATCGATGTTTTGGGCAACGACACTGACCCTGATGTGGTCGACCCGGAAAACCCTGGCGGCGGCGGGCTCGTGGTGGTGGAACTCGAAATTATTGACCTCATTTCCGGCACCGGCCAAGTTACCGTGGGCGCGGCCATGGACGACGATGACGAAGAGATTATCCTCTACGATCCGAACGGGGCTTTTGACCACTTGGCCGAAGGGCAGACGACAACTGACGTGTTCGACTATACGGTCAGTGACGGGGCCGGCGGCACCGATTCGGCAAGCGTGATGGTTACCGTGATCGGCCAAAACGACGCGCCCAATTTGGTCCCCATTGCCGCGCAGCAGGCAGTTGAAGGGACGTTGCTAGAAGTTCCGGTCACCGGCGGCGACATCGACGAGGGAACCGTGTTGACGTTCAGCCTCGACCTGGACAACTCGCCTGAGGACGCCACCATCGAAACGACTGGCCCGAACACCGCGATCGTGCGGTGGACGCCTGGCCCAGAAGATGTGCCGGGGCCGGTCGGGTTTCGGGTGCTGGTGACTGATAATGCGAGTGTACCGGCATCGGATGCCGAATCGTTCGAGGTCACGGTACAAGAGAGCATCTCACCACCGGTGGTCGATCTGAACGGCACCGCGGCCGGCAACGATTTTGAGGCCACCTTCACGGCCGCCGGCGCCGAGCCGATCTTGATTGTCAATTCCGACGACCTGTTCGGGCTAACCGTCGCGACTGGCGATAATCCTCAGCTCATCGGGGCCACGGCGACGTTGAACGTCACGCCGGACGGCAGCAACGAAACGCTGGCCGTCGAAACCACCGGTACCGGAATTACTGCTTCATACAGCACGACCACCGGCGTGCTAACTCTCACCGGCAACGACACGCCGGCCGCCTATCAACAAGTGTTACGGACGTTGACCTATCACAATACGGCGACCACTCCGCAATCTGGCGCGCGAAACGTCGCGGTGGTGGTCGACGACGGAGCCGTTACGAGCGACCCGGCCACCGCGACCGTTCACGTGGCTTTTGCTCCCATGGTCGACCTGAACGGATCGGACACAGGCTTCGATTTTGCAACGACCTTTTCGGCCTCCGGAGGACCGGTTTTGTTGGCCGACCCGACGGCCACGATCACGGATGTCGATAGCAATACCCTGGAAAGCTTGTCTGTCACTCTGCTCAGTCCTTCTGACGAGGTGATGGAAACCTTGGCCGCGACGACTACTGGCACCGAGATCGTCTCGTCGTTCGACGAGCCGACGGGCGTACTGACCCTTGCCGGCAACGACACGCTGGCCAATTACCAGCAAGTGCTCCGTTCGGTAACCTATGACGATGACACGACGTCCGATACGATTACATTGTCGGCGGACAACGTGATTGTAGGCCCCGACGAAGTGGCTAATGTTCCGATTCGGGTGAACCATGCCGGAGCGGTGCAGGGAATCGACCTGGTGATTTCGTTCGACCCGAGTCAATTTTTGGTCACCGCCAACGACATCCAGACCACTAGCATGACAGATGCTTGGAATTTCGTGTTCGTTAATCTAGAGACACCGGGACAGATCCAGCTGACCATGGCAGGCACCCGTGCGCTAGGGGCGGTCGAAGTCACGGCCAATGATGGCCTGACCAGTTCGCGGCCACGCGATACCACGATTGCCGGAGCCGGTTCAGGGGCCATTCTCAACATCCGTTTTCAGCCGCAACCAGGCGCTACGGTCGGTTCTTCGCTCACCTTTTCCGGGGTCCGGTTCAACGAAGGCCAAATCGTTCCAGAGGTTACCAACGGAAGTATCACGATCAACGGCGGAGTTCTTCAAGCAGCAGAACTCACGAGTGGTTCAGAAAATCCACCAGCCAATTTGCTGATGAACGTTGAGCCAGCGGTCGTCGAGACAAGCACACCGGCAAACGTCTCTGAACCGCTACAGCAGTTTGCAACATCATTATTCGTGACCGCCGAGGAACCAATCGGTCCCTCGCCCCAGGTGGCCGACCATGTGTTGAACTCGCTGGCCTTAGAATCAGAGCCCGATGAGGATTCGCTCGACGATCTGTTGGACGAAATCTCGGCCGATGTCCATGAGGCGCTATCCAGCTAGCAGAATCGTTTCACGGGCCAATCTGGTTCTAAAAACGGTCTGGCCGGCGAAAGATTTCGCCCATCAAAATGGCCTGTTGGGCTGTTTGTGGGTTTTTAAGCATCTCGGCCAATTGAGTGGCCGTGTAGTTCCGAGGCTTGGTTTTTGGTCTTGGTTCCGCGTCCATGTCGGGGTGTCCGGCATGGGCAGGCTCTTGCTCGTCGAGTCGCCCGATGGCGTGATCAAACTTTTTGTGAATCCGCGCGTCTGTCCGTTCGTTGGTTTGTTCGACCTGGCCTCCCAAATGCTGGGGCCGGTCTCGAAACCCGTCGGTGGCCAGATGCTGTCGAACATGATCGGCCACACTTGTCCGCTCGGCGACTTCCGCCACCACCGGAGCGGCGTCGACTGGCACCGCGTCGACCGGCATTTCGACCGTTTCGGCCGTTTCAGCCATTTGCGGCGGTTCTGGTTGACCGGCGGCCTGGCGTAGAAAGCGTTCAATTTCAGCCCGCAGGTCTTGCTGGACTTGCTCGTCGTGTTCCTCTTCTTCCCCCTCGGCGATTTCCTCCTGAGCCTGCTTGGCCCTGGAGATTTGCGACAAGACCCAAAGCACCAAGAACACGATGGGCACCAGTGCCTTGAGCAGCTCTTCGAATCCGGCCGCCAGGAGTGGTTGTAAGACAGGCATCAGAGACTCTCCACGACACAGACGGTAGGGCCCGGCGACGAAGTCTCGTCGCGGCTAAGGGCCTTGGTGCCTTCGTGCTTTTGTAACACTTCAGCCGAGTGCAGCAGGTTCAGGTGAAAATCCGAATCTCAAAATCCGAAACAAAGCGCGAAATTCAAAACCGGAAATGACCAAAACATGCTGGCCACGCATCGGTTTAGAGCCTTCGTGCTTTGGGCCTTCTGATTTGTTTCGGATTTCGTGCTTCGGATTTCTCCCAAGCCCCCGAGGGCTACTCCACTTGGCTGAAATGTTACGTGCTTTTTTTATTTCACGTCGCCCGACTTGCCGCCAGCGATCGTACGCCGCATGTCAGTGTCGGCTTGGACGTTGCGCAATTTGTAATAGTCAATGATCCCTAGCCGGCCTGTTTGAAACGCTTCGGCAATCGCCTGAGGCACCTCGGATTCGGCCTCGACCAAAGCGGCCCGACTCTCTTCGACCGTGGCCAATTTTTCTTGTTCCACGGCCACTGCCTGAGCACGTCGGCCTTCGGCCTGGGCACGGGCCACTCGAGTGTCGGCTTCGGCCTGATCGGCTTGCAGGCGGGCCCCGATGTTGTCGCCTACGTCGATGTCGGCGATGTCGATTGATACGATTTCAAACGCCGTTTGCGAATCGAGTCGTCGGGCCAACACGGCTTTAGAAATCGTATCAGGATTCTCTAACACCTTTGCGTGCGTGTCGGCAGAACCGATGGCGCTCACAATCCCCTCGCCAACCCGGGCGATGATCGTCTCTTCAGTCGCTCCACCGATCAACTGTTGTAGGTTGGCCCGCACGGTAACTCGAGCTTTGACCTTGAGTTGAATGCCATCTTTGGCCACTGCGTCGAGCGACGGACGATTGGAATCACGAGCCGGGCAGTCGATGACCTTGGGATAGACGCTGGTTTGCACCGCTTCAAGCACATTGCGACCGGCCAGGTCGATGGCCGTGGCTTGTTTGAAATCTAACTCGATCGTTTTGGCTTTGTTGGCCGCGATGATTGCCCGAATCACCATCGGCACATTGCCGCCGGCCAGATAATGGGCTTCGAGCGCCTTGCTGGTGATCCCCATTTCTCGCCCCAAGCCGGCTTGGACCGCCATGATTTTGGTGCGGACCATGACGGTTGGATTGACTTTGCGAAATGACATTCGCAATAGATCGAACAGACCAATTCCGGCCCCGGTGGTGACCGATTGGATCCAGAGCCGAAAGTAGCGGGCAAAAATAGCCAGCAGGACCAGGGCGAAGATTAACACCGCGAAAATCGCGATGATTACCAACAACTGTCCACTGGCGGCAAGCAATTCCATAACCTGTTTTCCTCTCGATACCTCGGCTGGGATGAACCCGGCTTTTTTCCAACTCCCTACCTTGTAACGGCTTACCGGGAAATGTCAATCCTTTTTGCCCGGTCGGCCAGGGTGATTGCAAAGCCATCGGCTCCACAAAAACAGCGGTCGGTGACCGCTCGCGAAACAAAAAACTTAGCCGTTTCGCGCTTCGACCACCGGTCGCTACTTTTTCCCAAGCATGACTTTGCAATCCTCGCGCCACGGATGGCTAATGTTCTCTTCGATCGTTTGCTTAACGGGCTGTAGCGTTCGTTAGAACGTCAGCCTGCTCATCGCGCATTTTGGCAAATCGTTCTTGAAGCGATTCGACGCGCATCTCTTCCTCGCGCAGCGCTTGCATTGCCTTGACCGCTGCCTGAGCTGCTTCGACCGTGGTCAAACAAGGAACCCCATGCGCAACCGCGGCCGCACGAATGCGTCCTTCGTCGGTTCGAGCCCCTTTGCCGCTGGGCGTGTTCAGAATCAAGTCGACGTTTTCATCCTGTAAATGGTCGAGCAAGTTAGGATGCCCTTCTTGCAGCTTTTTGATCCGCTCGACCGGAACTCCGGAGGCCTCTAACGAATCGGCCGTGCCGGCGGTGGCCAAAATTTCGTAGCCCATCTTGCTCAACTGGACGCCCAAATCAACCATGGCCGTTTTGGCGCGAGGCGCCACGCTGATAAAGATCCGACCGGCCAGCGGCAACACACCTCCGGCGGCCAACTGGCTTTTGGCAAAGGCGATCGAAAACCGTTCGCTAATGCCCATCACCTCGCCCGTGCTGCGCATCTCAGGTCCGAGCACAATGTCGACGCCGGCAAATTTAACAAACGGAAACACGCTCTCTTTGACCGATACGTGTCGCGGGATGGGATCGGTCGTGTGGCCTTGTTCGGCAAGGCTCACGCCGGCCATCACCTTGGCCGCCACCTTGGCCGCCGGCAT
>JANQPJ010000290.1 GCA_028289525.1 Pirellulales bacterium | reverse complement strand
ACTTCGCGCTTTGGCCGCCGGCCGCTGCTTTTTCCGCAACGTGTGCAAACAGAGTTTCGCGTTCAGCTCAACCGGCTCAGGCCCCAGTAACAGGCATATCCCAAACCTGCACCGGTAGGTAAGGTGATTAGCCAGGCTCCCAAAATCTTGCCAATCATTGCCCCGTGCCCCTGCCCGGTGGTCCAGCCGATGCCAAACAACGAGCCGCAGCTAACATGCGTCGTCGAGACCGGCACGCCTAGCCGGCTGGCTCCAATCACTACCAAACCGGTAATCAGATTGGCCGTAAAGCCTTGGCCATGATTCATGTCAGTGATTTTTTGGCTCATGGTTTCGCCAACTTTCCGCGCGGCAATCAGACCGCCCAGGGCAATCATGACGCCCACCAGCGCGGCCGCCCCAAAATTTGTCATTTGCGGAGTCAGCAGTAGTAGCGCCGCAATCTTCGGAGTGTCGTTCAATCCTCGCGCATAGCTCACCAGTCCGGCCGATAAGTAGTGAGCCCGATCGAGCACAACTCCGGCTTCTAACCCCAGAACCCGACCTGAGTATTGACTGCGACAAGTCACCTGGTCGCCCACTTGCACCGACCAGGCGTCAAGACGCTCAAGGGCTGCCGTTTGGGAAAGTTGGGGAGCGACTTCCAGCGTACGATCTTCAACACAGAAACAAGTTTCAGCTTCGATGCCAGTTCGCCGGCGGAGCATTCGAAACAACGGATAGACGACGGCGGTCAACAGGATCGCCAGCAGCGGGCTGATCAGCAGCGGTAGAAAAAATCCCCGCCCCAGCCGCACTAAGTCGATCGACGAACCGGCGGCCAATCCAGCTCCGACCAAGGCCCCCACCAAGCCATGGGTTGTCGAAATGGGCATTCCGATGCGCGTGGCCAACAACACAGTCAGCCCGGCGGCCAGCGCCACCGCAGCGCCATAGGCCAAACTGGTAGTCAGTTCTTCCGCGACCAAGCCCTTGCCGCGAAAGCTCTTCAACAGTTGATTCGCCAATGCCACCGCGGTCACCGAACCGAGCATCGTGGTCGCGGTGGCCCACCAGAGCGCACGGCGGTAATTGGTCGTGCCGCTGCCGAACAGCGTGGCGACTCCTTTAAAGTTGTCATTCGCTCCGTTGGCAAACGCCAAACAGCCAACAGCAACGAGAATGATTACGAGGGTCATCAAGCATCCTTTCTAAGTTGGAACGACTGAACTTGCTTCTAGAGCAAGTTCGGATAATTCGTAGTCATGTTTCGTCCGAAAATGCCGGCCAAAGCTAGGCCGCGCCCGCGATGGTAAAGAGCGCCTTGCTCTAGCGAGTCCAGGCAAGCCATTTTTCGAACAACGACTTGACCCTGGGCGTGAGCCGTGTGCGGTTATACAGATCACCCACCTTGCGGATCGCATCGGCTTGGGTCGGATAAGGGTGAATCGTGCTGGCGATTTGTTTGAGTCCTAGCCCGCTAGTCATCGCCAAAGTAATTTCTGAGATCAGATCGCCGGCGTTTTCGGCGACGATCGTCGCCCCCACGATCTTGTCGGTGCCCTGGCGAACGTGGACCTTCACGAACCCTTGGTCCGCACCTTCCAAAATTGCGCGGTCGACGCCGGTCAACTCCTGTTGAAAGGTTTCAACCTGGATGCCAGCCTGCTCGGCTTCGGCAGGGTGGAGGCCGACATGGGCCAGCTCGGGCGAAGTGTAGGTACACCAGGGGATCGTCAACGCGCTCAGCTTTGCCCGACCGAAGAACAAGGCATTTTGAATCACAATTCGGGCCATGAAGTCGGCCGCATGAGTAAATTTGTAACGCGAGCAAATATCGCCGGCGGCAAAAATGCGAGGGTTTGTCGTGCGCAACCGGTCGTCCACCTGAACTCCGGTCCGCTCGTCGTACTCGACCCCCACGGCTTCTAAATTCAAGCCGGCAACATTGGGCGCTCGCCCGATGCCGACCAAAACTTCGTCGACGCGCAACTCCTCGGTCTGTCCCTGCGACTCAATCGTCACCACCTTGTCCGCGCCATCGCTGGCGACTTTCGTAGTACGGCTTTGCAGTCGGAACTGTACACCGTCTTCGCGCATGGCCTGTTGCACGCGTTCGGCCGCGTCGCTGTCTTCACGCGAGAGGATGTGATCGGCGATTTCAATTTGGGTCACCTGAGCGCCAAATCGGGCAAACGCTTGGGCCATCTCACTACCGATTGGTCCGCCGCCGATTACTGCCAACCGTTGCGGCAGTTCGGTGAGCGAAAAGACGGTTTCATTGGTCAGATAGCCAGCTTCCGCCAAGCCGGGGATAGGAAGCTGGGCTGCCTTGGCGCCGGTGCAGAGCACCGCCCGTTTGAACCGCAAGGTCTGGCCAGCGACTTCGACCGTGTCGTTGCCAGAAAAACGTCCCTCGCCCAAAAAGACGTCGATCCCCAAATCGCGAAATCGGGCGGCCGAATCGTGTGGACTAATCCCTGCTCTCAGTCGGCGCATCCGTTCCATCACGGCCGGAAAATCCACGGTTGCGCCTGCCGGCACGTTGACTCCCAATTCCTGAGCATCCCGCACTGCCGCGAACGACCTAGCCGAACTGATCAACGCCTTCGAAGGCACACAACCAACATTCAAACAATCGCCGCCCATCAGCGACCGCTCGATCAAAGCAACCTTGGCCCCTAGTCCGGCTGCTCCGGCGGCGGTGACCAAGCCGGCCGTGCCAGCGCCGATCACCACCAGGTTGTAACGGCCGGAAGGCCGAGGGTTTTCCCAATCGGGTGGATGAACGTGAGAAACCAGCGAACGGTTGTACTGATCAGCCGGTGCGAGTTCGATGGGTGATGTCATGGGCTCGAGTGTTGGTTAATAGGCAGAAGTGAAAAAATACAGGAAGGCGGTCGTCTAGAGGTTGTTCTTCAACGGCAGGCCTAGCACGTCATGGGTCGACTGGCGCGGCCGTCGCGCCTCCCAGACGCTGCATCACTTTTTTGGCCAACAGGGGAAAGACGCCTAGTAGCACAAAGGCCAAGAGCAATTGAGGAGTCAGAATACCAGCAGCGCCTTGTTCGGCAAGGGTTTGTAGATCAGGCACCGTGGCTCCGGCATAAACATAAACGGACGTGCCGGAGAGCATGCCCAATTGGCTTACCCACCAGTAGGTCCATACACCGATCGGCGTCAGTCCCATCACTACGTTGATGACAAAAAACGGCACCGCTGGAATCAGACGCAATGTGAACAGATAGAAGGCCCCTTCGCGTCGTAATGCTTCGTTAAAACCGGCCAAGCGTTCCCCAAACCGGTTTTGCACCACGTCGCGCAACAGATAGCGGCTTAACAGAAAAGCAAACGTAGCCCCCGTGGTCGAGGCGAAACTGACCAGCAAGACTCCACGGACAAATCCAAAATACCAGCCCATCACCAGCGTCATCGGCGCGGCCAACGGCAATGATAAACCGGCCACAATCGCATAGGTTAAAAACGCGATGCCATAGACTGCTAGCGGATGTTCTTGTTGGAGCACCCGCAACTGGGCCTCGCGCTGGGCAAGCGCTTGTAAGGTGAGTTGATCGCCAAACTGCCGGTAGAACACCACGGCCACCACGGCCACGATGCCGACGACCAGGAGTTTGCGAAGTAGCGAGCCAGTCGATGAGCGTTCTGTCGTGCTCGATTGTTCAGACCCCAATCGTGTTTCTCCTATGGACGCGGTGAAGGGTGGAGGGTTAAGGGTGGAGGGAACGCGCTCACGCGTCAATTCCAATGTTTCGCGCTTCGGTCACTGACCGCTCGCTATTGAACACCAAACAGCCTTGGCCGTCGGTATGAACGATTACAAACTGGCGATGACGTGCGAATTCCAGGGGTTGCAAGCTTCTGTTTGTCCCTAGCCGCACTCACGACGCGTCGCCGGGAACCCTAAAAATGCCCTAAAACTCCCCTCTAGACAGAAGTTTCAAACCCCGACCCACCCAAATTAGCCGATCTTCCCCATCTTTTTGCTGTACGAACGGCTCCTACCCAGTTAAAATACGCAGGGTATATCGGTTTGCCGTTCGGCGTTTGGTAGCAAGACCTCACATGCTTGGGTGGAAAGACTAGCTATGCAATACCACTCTTTCTTAGCGTTTCTGACAATTTTCTGTGTAACCATTTCCGCTAGCCAGGCTCAGGCTCAAGGCAACGCCCCGGCGCCAAAGGTGCCGGCCAAAGTGGCGGCTCCAACCACCAAGGGCGTGGCGGCCGGCGATAGTCGTCGAGGCCAGAAGGTGATTATCCGCCGCCCCAAGGTTGAAACGCTTGAGATCAATGGCGTGGTGGTGAAGCCAGGCAGCGTGATCGTGGCCAAGCCAGGGGCGATTGTCCGTCACCTGACCAAGGCCGAGCGTCTGCAGTCAGGCCGCACGGCCAAGGTTCGCAAGATCAGCGATGGCTGGCTTTGGGTCCGAGGAAGCACGATCGCCGGCTGGGTCCACCAATTGGACGTAATCCCGTTCGAAAAAGCGGTCCAGGACATGCAGGCATTGGTTCATGAAAAAACTCGCCTTAGCTCGAAAACGTCTTCAAGCGTTGGTGGAACTGCCGTTCAGGCTTATGCCCGAGGCAACGAGTTGCTCGACGAAGGAAATTTCGACCAAGCCATCGCACAGTTCACGCAGGTGATTCAAGAAAACCCCGAAATTGCCGATGCGTTTAATGCCCGTGGTGACGCCAAGCTCTCAAAGAAGGAATATGACGAGGCGATCAAAGACTTCGATCAAGCGATTGCCCAAGACTCTGAGCATGATGTGGCCCATTACAACCGCGGATTTGCCTGGCACCAGAAGGGCGAATGCGATCGTGCCTTGCGCGATTACAATCGAGCGATCGACATCAACGAGAACGAACCTTGGTACTACCTGCAGCGTGGTCTGTGTTGGTATGAAAAAGGCGAGAAGCAAAAGGCCTATGAAGACCATGAGATGTTTGTTGCCACCAAAGCCCCGCCCGTACAACACCATCGCCCTCACCATCGGCCCCATGTCCGCAACCCAACGCCGGTGCTCGACACCGGACCTCCAATCATCGAACTCCCGCCCGACGACGGCTCTGACCCCAATGTCTACTGGAGTCCCCAGGAATTGGACGAAGCAATCGCCAATTTTACCGAAGCGATTCGTCTGAACCCCGACTTCTCGACCGCCTTCAACGGCCGAGGCTGGGCAAAGTTTCGCCGCAAGCGTTTTGAAGACGCGGCCGCCGATTTCGATCGGGCGATTGAACTAGCTCAGGCTAAAAAAGAGGGTAAGTCAGGGTCTGGCGAGCAGCAAGAGCAAGGCGATGAATCCCAGCCTGCTGCGGAGCCTGCCGCTGGCGAACCGCCGGCCGGCGATGATCTCTTTCCCCAATAATAGTTGACTCATCGCAAGCTTCGCCTGTTGACTGCCGATGCCAACTTGGCGATCAAGCTGGCACTAAGTGACAGTATTTCAATAGTTTCTGTCGGGTAGCCACGCTGAACGGCTTGGTTAGATACTCCGTTGCGCCAGCCTCGCTGGCCTGCTGGCGGATAGCATCGTCGGCGCAGGTGGTCAACACGATGATGGCCACCTGGGCGTCGGACTGACGAACCGTGCGGATCACCTCCATTCCGTCGCCCTCGGCCAAATTCAGGTCGAGAATGATCACATCAAAGCCTTCTGGCTTGAACAACGCGAGGGCTTCCTCGGCGCTGGCGGCTTCGAGCGGGGTCGCGGCGCCGGTCGCTTCGAGAAATCGTCTCAGCAGACACCTCATCGGCGTCGAGCCGTCGACTAATAGAATACGTAGACTCATCGTTCAGGCTGTTTTCAAATTTCTTGGGAGTTGCGAGGCTCTTTCAAGAGCATAGCATGCAAACTTCCGCTCGGGGGGGCAGGACTCCACACGCTAGAGCAAATTACCAAAATGCGTGGTGATGTTTCGTCGAGAAATCCCGGTGAAGACTAGGTGTCGTCCGCCACAGTCAAAAGCAACTTGCTTTAGACGGCCGAGAACTTAGGCTGGTCGTTATAGCCCTTACGACCGCGTTAATCAGGCGGCTTCGCCCGGCTTCTGGTTTTAGCTAGGGAATCGAACCGATCTGGAGAAGAGCAGGGGTGCTGGCAAGTATTTGGCTATGAGATCCCACATGCAAGGCGTCTAAAAGCAGCCGGCATCGTTTGAGAAGATGCGTGCCTCGTTGGAATCGAGCAAGACAAACTCAGTAGTTCCAAATTTCCGATGTTGATCGGTAGCAGCGGTCGGTGACCGCTCGCGAAACACTCGTTTTTATCGTTGTATCTGAAAAACAGTGCTTTC
>JANQPJ010000280.1 GCA_028289525.1 Pirellulales bacterium | reverse complement strand
TTCGGGTTCGTGTTTGCGTAGTTTGAAAAACTGCTCGGCCCTGCACGAGCCGTCAGGAGGATTGCAAAGTCAACGATTCTATAAAAACAGCGGTCGGTGGCCGCTCGCGAAACGGCTAGATTTTCCTGTTTCGCGCTTCGACCACCGGTCGCTGATTCTTCCCAAGCATGACTTTGCAGCTCTCCTGGGTCGAGAGCACGCGCTAAGGGGAAATATCCAACAAGGAATGTCCAATTTCCAAGGACAAAGCAACGCGTTAGCGCGTCCTCTCGACTCTAGCTCCTCGCCTTTTCTGCGATTTAGGCGGTTTTCTCTGCCTGGCGGGGACTCTGCCGATTAGACAAGCGGTGCTTGGCATCCAAGCCTTTTCGGAGATAGCCGGCCATGGCCGCCGATAACCTACGGTGTAGACTCCTCGGCCAGCCGCCCATGCGATAGGAACGATTAGGATGAAGCGGACCATTTGTACCTTGCTCTCGCTGCTTTCGCTTGCTTCGACGGCCCCGACGGCCGAGGCTGGCTGGGGACTGTTTTCGCCTTGGCACAGCTTTAAGCGCGAATATTGCGAAAATAAAAACTGGCCCAGACAGTATGTTTACGCAGATCGAGCCACTACCCAGGCTCCTTTCGACATGATGGTGGCCAACGGCTGGCGGCGGCAAAACCTGATGGGTGAGCACCATTTCGATCCTAATACCGGCGTGATTACCCAATCTGGCAAGCTCCAAATTCGCTGGATCCTGACCCAGGCTCCCCCTCAACACCGTTCGATCTTTGTGCAACGCGGCGAAAACCCGGCCGAGACCGCGGCACGAGTCCAGTTGGTCAAGCAACTTGCCCAGACGTTTGTTGCCCCTGGCGAAGTGGTCAATGTGCAAGAGACCCATCTGATGGCCGAAGGTCGGCCTGCCGAAGCGGTCGATTCAACCCACATCCGGTTTCATGAATCCCAACCGGCCCCGGTGCTGCCGGCCGCTCAGTCAGACGAAGAACTGTAATCAAAGCCGGTCGCCAGCAGTGTCAATGCTGGCATGCCGATCCGGGAAATCTGGTTTTTCGAAGTGTAGCCGCTCCTCCCCGAGCGACGATGGATAAGAGTGAAAGGATCGGGTTCGATCGGTCTGGGGGAGGGCTTCTTGTGTCTACGCGCGTTTTGAGCACGGCCGTCTGGCTAGCAATCGCATTTGGCTTTGGCTCGGTCTGCGCGACCGGTGCAGTGGCCCAATCGTCGTTGGCCAATCCGCATTTTCAAATGCAAAAACAGGCGTCTACGTCGGTCACGAGCATGTTGACCGACAATCCGGTAACCCGCTCGATCAGCTCGGCCTGGAAGAAGGGCGTCAAAGCCGCCACCCCGGAACCTTTGATTCACGAGGCTCCCGATCCTGTCTCGCTGCATACCGCAAGCCCTCAGGCAACGCCGAGAATGCATGTGGCGATGGCGAATCTACAAGCTCGCCAGGGGAACTTTGGCGAGGCACGAAAACATTACCAGCAGGCCTTGAAGCTCGATTCCGGCTATCTAAGTGCGATCGTGGGCTTGGCCCATCTGGAAGATCGCAGCGGCAACTTGGAAAAGGCGACCCAAATTTATCGTTTGGCGATTCAGCGTCATCCGAATGCGGCGCGGCTGCACAACGATTTGGGGCTCTGCTATGCCCGTCAAAATCGGTACGACGAGTCGGTGCGTGCGTTGGAGCGAGCCATCAGCCTGGCTCCAAAGAAGGCGTTGTATCGCAACAACATCGCCAAGGTCTTGGTTGAACAGAACCAGTTGCGTCGGGCTCTTGACCATCTGGCGGCCGTGCATTCTGGCGATGTGGCCCATTATAACCTGGGGCAGTTGCTCTATCAGCGTGGCGAACAGCACCGCGCGGCCGGCATGTTTGCCAAGGCGTTGGAGTTGAATGCCAGATTGCAGCCGGCGCGCGAGATGCTTGCCCGAATTCAGGTAGCGCCGCAAACCGTCGCTGGCGACCGCGTTGCCTTGGGGCCGAGCCAAGTCGCCGTACAGCGCCATCACCGAAGGCTTGAGCCGAAGCGCGAGCGTTTGGCGCTGTCGACAAGTCTGCAGAACCCGATCTCTGAACCTCGCTATGCCAAGGCAGGTCGTCTGGCCCCCGCTCCGATGACCAGTTCGTTGCCAAATGTTTCGTCGGTTCGTCGGACCGCGTCGCCCAATCTTCGGCGTCCGACCGTCAGCCGGCCGCCCCAGCGGTCATCGGCGCCGGCCCCCGATGGGATTATCTATTATCAAGCGAAGCGTCAACCACCGATGCCCCGGTAAATCACTTGGCGCTTGGCAAAACCAGCGGCCGGTGGGCGATTGCAAGGTCGTGTTTGGGAAAAATCAGCGGCCGGTGGCCGCTCGCGAAACACAAGAACCTAGCCGTTTCGCGAGCGGTCACCGACCGCTGTTTTTGTAGAATCGTTGACTTCGCAGTTTTCCTCTGAGCAACCGCCGTGGCCGCTCGCGAAACCTTGGCAAATCGGATATGCTAATCCGCTTTCGAGTTTGAGCTTGGATCTGCCGACTTGCCATGACGACTCTGATTGACCTGCGCGACGCCCACAAGCGTTACGGCGAGCAAGTGTTGCTCGACGGGGCGACCGTTGCCATTTCGAATAAACACAAAGTTGGGTTGATCGGCCGCAATGGGGCCGGCAAGTCGACCTTGTGCCGTGTGCTGCTCGGCGAAGAAGAGCTCGACGCTGGTGACGTGGTGTTTCATCCCGACCTGCGGATGGGCTACCTGCGCCAGCATGACCCCTTCGAGCCGGGCGAAACAGTGCTCGACTTTCTGATGCGCGACACTGGCCAGGCTGACTGGCGTTGTGGCGAAGTGGCTGGCCGTTTTGAGTTGAAGGGGCCTCAGCTCGATACACCTGTGGCGACGCTTTCCGGCGGCTGGCAAACCCGCGTGAAGCTGGCGGCTCTGTTGCTGCACGATCCGAATTTGCTGCTACTGGACGAACCGACCAACTTCCTCGACCTGCGAACCCAACTGTTGCTGGAAGAATTTTTGCGCGAGTTTCGGGCTGCTTGTCTGGTTGTGTCGCACGACCGCACCTTTCTGAAAGCAACCTGTAGCCGCACGCTCGAGTTAGCCCGAGGACGTCTGACGATGTTTTCCGGCGACGTCGACGTCTATCTAGAACACCAAGAACAGCGTCGCGAGCACGACCAACGGGCAAACGCGGCCATGCTGGCCAAGCGCAAGCAGCTCGAGCGGTTCATCGTCGAAAATCGGGCCAACGCCAACACCGCTTCGCAAGCCCGCTCGAAGGCCAAGCAACTCGAACGGCTTGAACTACAAGAAATCGAAACCGACGAAGCAACGGTCACGATCCGCATCCCCGAGGTCGATATCCGCCAAGGCACCGCCTTGCGATGCTCGAATCTAACGATCGGCTATCCAGACCATCAGGTTGCCAGCGGGATCGAGTTGGAAGTGGAACATGGCACCCGAACTGCCATCGTTGGCGACAACGGCCAGGGCAAAACCACCTTTCTGCGGACCATCACCAATTCGCTGCCAACCCAGCAAGGCACGCTCCGCTGGGGCTATGGTTGTTCGACCGGCGTTTATGCCCAGCACGTTTACCGTAGCCTGACGGACAACTCGACCGTGCTGGAATATCTGCAACATCAGGCAGCTAGTGAGATCAAAACTCAAACCATTTTAAACCTGGCTGGCTGCTTTTTGTTCCGTGGCGGCGATGTCGACAAGCCTGTCTCGGTGCTCAGCGGCGGCGAACGGGCTCGGCTCTGCTTGGCCGGGTTGTTGTTAGGCCGGCATAACGTGTTGGTGCTCGACGAGCCTGGCAACCATTTGGATGTCGAGTCGGTCGAGGCCTTGGCCACGGCGCTCTGCGGCTATGCCGGCACGGTGATTTTCACCAGCCATGACCGGCACTTTTTGGGACGTGTCGCGACTGGGGTCGTTGAAGTTCGCGACGGCCGGATCGCCAGCTATCCGAGTTCTTACGACGACTATCTCTATCGAGTGAACCAAGAGATCGAAGAGGGCAGTCGAAATCGCACCCACGGCTCGACCCGGCCACGCTCGGCATCGGCTGGCGAATCGAGAGAGCCTGAAAGCCGTGAAGCCCGTAAGGCTCGAGCCCGCCGGCAACATCAGTTAGGCAAAGAGATTGCTTCGCTGGAACGCAAAATTGCCAAGCACGAACAGCGGCGAGCCGAGTTCGAAGCCCAGCTGACCACCGCCGCCAGCGCGGCCGAAGTACAACGCATCCAAAGCGCGCTGGCGGCCGTGCAGGAAAAGCTCGAACCGCTGGAGCAGGACTGGCTCAAGCTGCAAGAAGAACAAGAGCAGTTGTGAATCGCGCGTTTGGGAAGATCCACACGCGCCGGAAAAACAGCGGTCGGTGACCGCTCGCGAAACGTGGAATTTCGGCGTTTTTGCCCAAGAGACAACTTGGCAGCTCGGGGGACAGAAAAATTTACCTTGATTCTTTTGGCTGTGCGAAGATACAATTTTGTTGGTCGTTCCCCTCGCCTGCGGTTTACGTACCTCCCTCGCCGCCGGCCCACGTCCTGCCCTTTGTGATGTCAATTTTGCGTATCCCGCGCAGTACATTGCATTAACATCCGCTTTATAGGTTTCATTAGGAGATACGATTCATGCCTGCTCGCCGCTCGCTAAGCCGTATGGAAACTTCCAGCCCATCTGTGCCCAACACTGCTTCACGGCGTGAGTTTCTCCGCACCGGGTCAGTGGCTTCGGCCATGGCGGCATCGGGATTGGTCGGCGTCCAACAGGCTAGCGGCGAGGAAACGACCAGTAAATCGGCGCTCGAGACGATCAACATCGGCATCATCGGCACCGGCGGGCGAGGCGGCGGGGCGCTCAAGGACTCGCTGACGATCAATTCGAATGTGCGACTGGTCGCAATGGCCGATCTGAACGCCGGCAAATGTCATTCGCTGCGCCGCTCGCTGGCCCGACGTTTTAGCGACAAGGTGGCCGTGACCGATGACAAGATTTACGACGGGCTCGAAGGCTACCGGCGAGTGCTAGAAGACAAGGATGTCGACTTGGTGATTCAAACCACGTCGCCTGGCTTTCGGCCGCGTCACATTGCCGAGGCCGTCGATGCTGGCAAGCACGTGTTTGCCGAAAAGCCTTCGTGCGTCGACCCGGCCGGGTATCACATCTGTCTGGCCGCCCACGACAAGGCCGTCGAGCAAGGCACCGCGGTTGTCACCGGCACCCAGTACCGAAGGCAGACGAACTATGTCGAGCTGATGAAACGGATTCATGCTGGTGAAATCGGCGACGTGGTGAGCGCCACCGCCCGGTATTGCAGTAATGGGATTTGGTATCGCGGCCGCCAGCCTGGCATGACCGACGTGGAGTATCAAACCTATAACTGGATGCACTTCGTGTGGCTCTCTGGCGATCAGATTTGTGAACAGGCCGTCCACAACATTGATGCGATGGCCTGGCTGATGGGCGAGAATCCGATCTCGGCCTTCGGCTCTGGAGGGCAGTTTACTCGACCACAAGACAGCGAGATGTGGGATAACGTCTCCGTCGATTACGAATTCTCTGGCAACCGGCTGCTGTCGTTCATGTGTCGCCAGCTTCCCCGGGCAGCGTCGGAATCAGGCAACGTCGTCTATTGCACCGGTGGAGTCGCTCATATCCCATCGGTCAACGGCACGGCGCAGCTGGTCGACCGCGAGGGGAAAACCATCTGGTCGATGAAAGGAAACATCGGCGCAGCCTACCAGCAGGAACACAAAGACCTGGTCGATTCGATTCGCGCCGGCAAGCCGATCGTCGAGCTGAAGCAGACAGCCGACAGCTCGCTAATCGCGGTGATGGGCCGGCTGGCCGCTTACACCGGGCAAAAGGTTACCTGGGACTTCGTGAGCAAGGAGTCGAAGCTCGACCTGTTCCCCAAGGATTTAACCGTCGACACCAAACTGCCTGAACCAGCCGTCGCCGCCCCAGGACGCACGAAGCTGATCTAGGCACGGCCTTCGTGTTTTGTACCAGGCTGTTTCGTCATGGTTGGCGCGCAGCGACGTGGTGGAAGCGAGATGACCTCATGCCCGGTCTCACCTTGGCGTTTACGGATATCCGTCGCAATTCGATGGATGTCGTTGTCAAACTTTGCAGCAAGTCGCCGCTTAATTGAGAGAACTTCATCGTTTGGATCAGGAACCATCTTCGGTCGCCTTGAGTTGTTCTGGAGTACAGATGACAGGTGGAATGAATCCAGCCTCTCGACACGTTCCGGCAATCTGAGCCTGTAGATGTGGATTGAGGATATGTCTGAAGTTCCAGGTCGCTATGAATTGTACGCCGTTTGTGGCCGCAGTTGCAATGTGCAATGCGTCGCGAGGTTCCGTTGCAGGTACAGCTTTGCGGTCCATCAGCAGTTCGGCAAGCGCCTCGGCTTCGTTGGACGCATCTAAAGCAAGTTGCTTTTTACCGTAGCGGACGTGACCTAGTTTTCGCCGAGGTTTTCCGACGAAACACCGGTACGCATTTTGGTAATTTGCTCTAGTA
>JANQPJ010000279.1 GCA_028289525.1 Pirellulales bacterium | reverse complement strand
TGCGAGCCAGCACAAACGGATCGATGCGGTTGCGGGTCCAATCCTGCTGCTTCACCGCCGGGGCGGAAGATTCCTGCGGGGGCACGAACGCCCAATGCTCTTTGTACTCGGCCCCTTCGGCAATCCAGCGACGCAGCAACTCAACCTCTTCCGGCTTGAGCGCCGGCTTCAACGCGGCCGGAGGCATCCGTTCGTCTTCGTCGTCAGATGTGATCCGCCGCAACAACTCGCTAGACTCAGGATCGCCAGGCACCACGGCCTGTTCGCCAGAATCGGCCTCGGCTTGCGCGCCTTCACTGCTGTCGAGCCGCAGGCCACCCTCTCGAGTCGTAGGATCTGGACCATGGCAGTGAAAACAACGATCCGACAACAGCGGCAAGATCTGGCGGCCAAAGTCGATCGGTTCTTCCGCCTGAAGAACCGCTTGGAACGCAGCAATCAACGACACCCACAACGCCCAGACTCTTAGGTTGCAAACCATAAGATCCTCGTTCGCATGAAAGCAAATACGATGTTAATACCAGCGTTCAGGTGGGACCGCCCCGAGCCGTCAGCATCGCTGACGCATAACGCTCTAGGGGTGTTCAACTGGCATGGCAGGCCACTCAACCACGAACCGATATTTTAGTCAAAATTAAACCCAAATGTCAAGTTTTCCCGGTTTTTTCGCTAGGAGGATTGCAAAGTCGTCTCTTTTGAAAAATCAGCGACCGGTGGTCGCTCGCGAAACGGCTAGGTTTTCCTGTTTCGCGAGTGGTCACCGACCACTGTTTTTGCTCTAAATCCGACTTTGCAGTTCGGGCAAAATTTTTTGTGACACCAAATCTTGATTGTTGGAGATAATCAGATGAAGGTTTCCCTCCCCGCCAATCGACTCATCGCGAGTCGCCTCACCTTGTTGTCGGAGTCAATCGCGTGGACCCGAGCGACACGTTTCTTCAGCAGTTGACCGAACACCAAACCCAACTGAAGGGATTTATCCTGGCCAGTTTGGGCCACGAGGCCGACAGCCAGGACGTTCTGCAACGGACCAATCTGGTGCTTTGGAAGAAGGCCGGAGAATTTCGCACCGATGCCGCGTTTTTGCCTTGGGCCTTGGGCGTGGCGCGCTACGAGGTGCTGGCATTCTTGCGTGACCGGCAACGGGACCATTTGATTTTCGACCCCGATGTCGTCGAACTGATGGCCGATGCGGCTCAACAACAAGCGACCGAATTGCCTGACCGTTTACGCGCTCTGCGCACGTGCCTGCGTCAGGTTCCGAAAAAGAATCTGCAGTTGTTGAACTTGCGATACGTACATGGGCAATCGATTCGCCAAGTGGCCGAGGCCACCGGCCGCACCGACGACAGTGTGAAGAGCTTGTTGCTCAGAATTCGCAAACGGCTTGGTCAGTGTATCGAACAACGTTTGGCCGAGCAGTCTGACTAACCAAGTAGAAGCCATGAACCGTCACGATTCACATTCCCAGAAGCTAGATGAACTGGACAGCCTGTTGCTCGACGCCCTGGACGGGGCGCTCAGCAACACTGCCCGAGAACGTTTGAATACCTTGTTGCGTGATGACGCCAGCCTAAGGGAACACGCGGCCGCGCGGTTGCAGGAGGAGGTTCTACTGCGTGAGGAACTGCGCACGGCCGAAGTCGCTCATTTGTTCGACGACGAAATGCCGTTGCCGTTACACATCGAGCTGCCTGAGCCAGAGGCCTACGGCAGCAACCATCGCTGGCGATGGTTTGCCGCTCTGGCTGGCTGTGTGCTCCTGGCGGCGGCCGTACGTCTAGTGTTGGTCCAAGCAAAAACCACGCCGCGAGCGCTGCCCGACGGCCTGATCGCGGTCGACGACCAAGACAACCGGTTTACAGTCGCACAACCAGACCGACTGGCCGTGATCACGCGAACCATCAACGTCGACTGGCAACCAAACAGCCTGCGGCCCGACATGAGTGGCACGCTCGGGCCCGGCCACTTGCAAATTGCCAGCGGTCTGTTGCAGGTCGAGTTTTTCAGCGGAGCCAGGCTGATTTTAGAAGGACCGGCCGATTTTCAACTCGTCTCGCCGATGCAAGCCGTTTGCCATTATGGAAAACTGCGAGCCATGGTTCCTCCCCAAGCCCATGGGTTTCGCGTGGCCAGCGCGGCCATTGACGTGGTCGACCTAGGCACCGAGTTTGGCATGCAGATCGACCAAGACGGGCAAGGTGAAGTGCATGTGCTCGACGGGCAAGTCGCATTGCGCGATCCGACTGGTCAAGCCGACGAACAGCTACTGGATGACGGCGCCGCCGTACGGTTTACGTCGAACGGTCAATTCCATGAAATCACGTCCAATCGCCATGCCTTTATCGGCGATGCCTATCTGTCTCAACTCGAAGCGAACCACCAGGCCCAGCGTTACCAAATATGGCATGCCGAGAGCCAAAAGCTGCGTGCCGATCCGGCGGCACTCTTTTATGCCAACTTTGAAGATTCCGACCCGACAAACCGTCTGGTGCACAACGACGCGGCCAACCGGCTCACCAGTGACGGGGCCATCGTGGGCTGTCACTGGGCCCAAGGCCGATGGCCTGGCAAGGGAGCGATCGAATTCAAACGCATCAGCGACCGTGTTCGAGTCAACCTGCCTGGCCGGCACCGCGCCATCACATTTGTCGCTTGGGTTCGCATCGAAGGTTTTGATCGCTGGCTCAGTTCACTGGTGCTGACCGACGAGTGGCGACAAGGCGGCTTGCATTGGCAATTGAGCGACGCTGGCGAAATCATTCTAGGCGTCCATGGCCATGGCAATCATTTCTCGCCCCAAGTGCTGAGCCCGGCCGACCTGGGCCGTTGGATCCACCTGGCCACGGTCATCGACCCCGGCACGGTCACCCATTACCTCGACGGTCGGCCGGTTTACACCAAGCGGATTCGCCATGCCCGACCGTTTGAGCTGAATGCCGCCGAGCTTGGCAACTGGACCCCTGGGCCGTCGATCACTGACAACCGGATTCGCAGTTTGAACGGTCGCCTGGACGAGCTTGGTATTTTTAGCCGAGCCTTTACCGACGAGGAAGTCGCCGCAATGTTCGCGGCCGGCGCGCCTGGCTGAACTTGTTGACCATCGTTGAAAACAGAGCTGTCCTAAATGTTTTGCAGCAGTTTAGCCGAGTGAATCTTGCTTCACTCGGCTAAAGCGTCACCAACATTTTTATTTTTTCCCTTTCGAGGATTTTCGATGAAGCTTGTTCAGGTTATTTCCCCAAAAACGTTTCCGGTCCTATTGCTCTGGCTCATCGGCTCGACCGCCTGGGCTGAACAGCCGGCGCCGGTCGGGGCCAACCATGCCGAAAACATGGCCGCCGGCATCAAGCTGTTCAAAGAGCAAGTCCGCTCGACGCTCGTCCATTCGTGTCTACATTGTCACGGCGGCGACTCGATCGAGTCAGGCTTTGATCTCACAACGCGGGAATCAATGCTGCAAGGAGGCGACTACGAAGAGCCGATCCTCGACTTCGAAAATGCCGAGGCGAGTTGGCTTTACCGCCTGCTGAACCATGAGGAAGAACCTACGATGCCGGAGGAGGCCTCGAAGCTGAAGCCGGATAAGCTGGCCGCGATCAAGCGTTGGATCGAGCTAGGAGCGCCGTACGATAAGCCATTGATCGATCCCACGGCAACGCGCACTCCGTGGACCGAGCGCAAGATCGCCGAGGAAGACCGCGACTATTGGGCCTTTCAGCCATTGCACCAAGTCGCACCGCCCAAGCTGGCCAACGACGATTGGTCGCGCACGCCGATCGACCAATTTGTGCTGGCTAAGCTGCGCGAGAAAAAGCTCACGGCCAATCCTCCGGCCGCGCGTCGCAAGCTGATTCGTCGCGCCTATTTCGATTTGCTTGGCCTGCCGCCTACGCCGGCGGAAGTCGATCGGTTTGTCGCCGACCAAGATCCTCAGGCTTACGAAAAACTGGTCGACCGGTTGTTGGCTAGCCCTCACTACGGCGAGCGCTGGGCGCGTCACTGGATGGACGTTGCCCGATTTGCTGAAAGCGAAGGGGGCGAGCACGACTATAATCGCGGCAACGCCTATCATTACCGCGATTTCTTGATCCAGGCGTTCAATCAAGATATGCCGTACGATCAGTTTGTCCGCTGGCAGGTTGCCGGCGATGAATTTGCTCCGGACAATCCACTGGCGATGACGGCGACCGGCTTTTTGGTGGCCGGCACGTTTCCGACCCAACTCACCGAACGCGAATTCGAACAAGCCCGCTACGACCAGTTGGACGACATGGCCGGCACCACCGGCATGGCATTCCTGGGCCTTACGGTCAGTTGTGCCCGTTGCCACGATCACAAATTCGATCCAATTCCTGCCCGGGATTATTACCGGATGGTCTCGAGCTTTTCGCGCACGATTCGGAGCGAGGTGAACGTCGCCCAAGACCCCGCGGCGTTACGAATGGCTCAGGCAAAGGTCGATGCTGAAGTTGCCGAGCACAAAAAGGCCTTGGCCACGTTTGAACAACAAGTCGTGCCGAAACGGTTTGCCCAATATGTAGCCTCGCTTGCCACTCAAGAAACTTCGAAAACAAGTTGGGCAATTCTCGACCTTTCCGAATCGACCACACAACAAGGCACCAAGCTGACTCCGTTGCCAGATGGGTCGCTGCTGGCCAGTGGGGCGATTCCGGCCAAAGATGCCTACACGCTGGTAGCCGAAACCCCACAGGCTCAGGTAACCGGCATCCGCCTGGAAGCGTTGACCCACGCCAGCCTGCCCAAGCGAGGGCCCGGCTTAGCCCGAAATGGCAATTTTTGCTTAAGCAACATTCACGTCACGGCCGAACCGTTGTCTGGAGGCGGAAGTCCGGTGCCGGTGAAGCTGGTGGCCCCTCGGGCAACCCATCAGCAAAACGACAACAGTTTGTCGGCGCTGGCTTCGCTAGACTCCGATCCAGGCAATACCGGTTGGGCCATCGACTTCGGCGGCATCGGCAAGGATCAAGCGGCGGTGTTCGCGTTTGCCGAACCGGTTCACTTTGCCGGCGGCGTGCGGCTGAACGTGGTGTTGCAGTTCAACCACTTCAACGGACAACACGCGATCGGCCGTCCACGTTTGGCTGTAACGAGCGAAGACGCCAAGACCGTTGAAATTCGCAACGCCCAGCAAGCCGACCAACCGGCCCTGGTGGCAGAAACGCTAGCCCGTCTGGCGCAGCAAAAACGTGTGCCGCGCACTGCTCGTCAGCGTGCGGTCAACTGGTTCCAATCGACGCTGCCAGAGTGGCAAAAGCTGGCCGCTGCCGTCACTGCGGCCGAAAAGGCACGCCCTTCGGTGGCGCAGATGCGCGTTCAGGTGGGCAGTGAAGGAGTTGCCAAGCTCAAGCACCATGCCAACGGGCGCGGCTATCCTCACTTCTATCCCAAGTCGTTCTTTCTGAAACGGGGCGACCCGAACCAAAAGCAAGGCGACGCCACCCCAGGCTTTTTGCAGGTCTTGATGCGTGGTGGAAAAGACGAAACCTATTGGCACCAGACGCCTCCGTCGGGTTCACGGACCAGCTATCGACGGCGCGCCATGGCCGACTGGCTAACCGACGTCGAATATGGCGCTGGCCCGTTGACCGCTAGGGTGATGGTCAACCGGCTTTGGAGCCATCACTTCGGGCGCGGCATTGTCGAAACGCCCAACGACTTCGGGCATCAGGCCCCGCCGCCAACCCATCCGGAATTGCTCGAGTGGCTAGCCCGGCAGTTGGTCGACCACGGCTGGCGGCTAAAATCGCTACACAAACTGATGATGACCAGCGCCGTTTACATGCAAAACGCTGCCTACGACGACGAACGAGCAGGCACGGACCCCGAAAACCAGTTTTACTGGCGACGCAGCGTTCAACGCTTGGAAGCCGAGGCGATCCGCGACGCGATGCTGAGCGTCTCTGGCCAACTCGATCCGATGCTGTACGGTCCCGGCCAATCGTCGGCCGCGATGAAACGCCGAAGCGTCTACTTCTTCCTCAAACGCTCGCGCATGCCGGCAGCCCTGCAACTGTTCGATCTGCCTGAGCCGCTGGTGAGCCAAGGCCGACGCCCGGCCACGATCGTCGCGCCCCAGGCACTCCGGCTGATGAACAGCCCTCTGGTGCAAGCCAACGCCAAAGCCTTGGCCGAACGTTTAGTCGGCCGGGCTCCGGCAGACGCCGTGCGCGAAGGCTATCGGCTAGCGGTTGCCCGAGCACCGACCGAGCAGGAACTGTCGGCCAGCACTCAATATATCGAGTCGCAAACGGCCGCCTACCAGAAACAGCAAATACCCGATGCCAAGGCGGTCGCGTTGGCCGACTTCTGCCAAACGCTTTTCTGCCTAAATGAATTTATCTATCTCGACTAGACCCGTCTGTTTCGTGCTTCGGTCACCGACCGCTGCTACTGATCAAGCCGGAAAATTTGGAACGGCTGAGTCTTTGTTTTTGAAATTTCTGAAATTGCATCAACCTCTCAAAGAGGAAATAAACTCACATGCGAAATGAACGAATCTTGAACACCATCACACGACGCGAGGCGCTGCGCCGGGCAGGGCAGGGGGGCGGCATGCTCGGCTTGGCCGGACTGCTGGCCAGCCAAGGTCTGTTGAGCGAGGCCCAGGCAGGGCCGCTCTCACCTCGCAAGCCCCATTTCCCAGCCAAGGCCAAAGCGGTCATCTGGCTGTTCATCAACGGCGGCCCCAGCCACGTCGACACCTGGGATTACAAGCCGGCGCTCGAAAAATGGCACGGCAAATCGCTCACCGAATTCGACAACACGTTTAACAAGTTCACCGGCTTCTTCTCCGAGGCAGTCGGCAACGTGATGAAGTCGCCGTTTGAATTCAAACAGCACGGCCAGAGCGGCAAATGGGTATCGAGCCTGTTTCCCAACATGGCCAAGCACGTCGACAAGATGGCCTTTATCCACTCCGGCTATACGACCAGCAACAACCACAGCCCGGCCCTGTTCATGATGCAGTCGGGCTTTCCGCGGATGGGCTTTCCTTGTGTTGGCTCGTGGCTGACCTATGGCCTGGGCGCAGAGACTGACAACCTGCCGGCCTTTGTCGTGATGAGCGACCCTAAACGACGCGGCCTGCCCAAAGGCCACTCGCTCAACTGGAGCGCCGGCTTTCTGCCTAGCGTCTATCAAGGCACCTGGCTCAAGCCGCAAGGCAATCCGATCGACAACCTACATCGCCCCAAGCACATGCAGGCGGCCGATCAACGCCACCAGCTCGACTTGCTCCGGCAACTCAACCAGCAACACGCCTCGCAACTGGAATTCGAGGCCGACCTGAACGCGCGGATCGAGAGTTTTGAACTCGCTTACCGCATGCAATCGGCCGCCCCCGAGGCGCTCAACATCGCCGCCGAACCGCAACACATCCAAGAAATGTATGGTATCGGCGACCGCCGTTGCGAACATTTCTCGCGGCAATGCCTGGTTGCCCGGCGGATGATCGAACGAGGCACCCGATTCGTGCAGATCTATTCCGGCGGCATGGAAAACCAGCGCAGTTGGGATGGCCACAGCGACATCGCCGGCAATCACACCCAATTTGCCGGCGAAACCGACAAGCCGGTGGCCGCGCTGCTGGAAGACCTCGACCAGCGTGGACTGCTCGACGAAACGCTGGTCATCTGGGGAGGCGAATTTGGCCGGTTGCCGATCGCTCAAAAATCGGCCAAGCCAGGCCGCGACCACAACCCCCATGCGTTCACCTGCTGGATGGCCGGCGGCGGCGTGCGGGGAGGCACCAGCTATGGCGAAACCGACGAGATTGGCTACAAAGCGTTGATCGATCGGGTACACGTGAACGACTTGCACGCCACGATCCTGCATCTGATGGGCTTGAACCACGAAAAGCTGACCTACCGTTACAGCGGCCGCGATTTCCGCCTGACCGACGTAGCCGGCAACGTGCTTCACGAGATTGTGGCCTGACGACTGGAGCAAATCACTAGGCTTTGTCTCAAAATTAGTAGTGGAGTTGATTTGACAGGTTCGCAATCCCTAGCCGCGATGCAACGCATCGCCGGACAGTTCCCCATAAAATCGAACGTCATCCTCCTCTAGTGCAAGTTGCACGGGACTATAGCGGTCGTGACTCTGGTTTTTCCGATGTTTCTCGACGAAACATCGCTACACAAACCTGAAAGCTGCTCTAGTA
>JANQPJ010000272.1 GCA_028289525.1 Pirellulales bacterium | reverse complement strand
ACTTCGCTGATGTATGCCGCTTTGGAAGCCTTTCAGCAGGCTGGCATGCAACGGGCTTGCCTGGAGGTAACGGCCCAAAACGAGGCCGCCGTGGCGCTCTACGATCGCATGGGCTTTCGCCGCACCCGCACGCTCTACAAGGCAGTAGAGGTTGCCTACACGTAAGCCGGTCGCTACGTTCTAGGCTCACCATGGCTGTGATCGAGCAGCACGGTGTATTGACCACCCTGGTCTTTGGCAAAGGAGACTCCGTGCCGCAAACGATTCAATCTCATGTACTCGACAATGGCCTGGTGCTGGTCGGCGAAACCAACGATTCGCTGGAATCGGTTTCGTTCAGTTTTCTCACCCCAGGCGGTTGTCGTTATGATCCGGCCGGTCGGGCTGGGCTGGCGAGCATTGCCTGCGACATGTCGCTCCGGGGCGCTGGCTCGCGTGATAGCCGACAGTTTCTCCAAGACCTGGAAACCCTGGGCGTCGAACGACACGAGTCGGTGACCAACGCCAATCTGAGCTTTAGCGGGGCCACGATCGCTTCGAACCTGGCGCCTGCGCTGACCATCTATGCCGATCTGTTGCGACGTCCGGCGATGCCCAGCGAGGAATTGCATGCTGCCCGCCAGGTGGTTTTGCAGGAACTGCACGCCATCGACGACGAGCCAAGCCAAAAGCTGATGCTCGAACTACGGCGTCGTTTCTATCCCGATCCGTTCGGCCGTTCGAGCCATGGCGACGAAGCCGGTCTGGCGGCGATCACGCTGGACGATGTTCGCCAGCACTTTACCCAAGGCTGTCGCCCGAACGGCACCATCCTGGGCATCGCCGGACGGTTCGACTGGCAGGAAGTTCGCGACCTGGCCGAGAAACTTTTCGGCGACTGGCAACCGGTTGCCGAATCGTCAATCGCCGAGACCGGCGGTGGCCCTCGGGTTGAACACCTGGAACACGACTCGAACCAAACTCAAATCGGCATCGCCTATCCGAGCGTGCCATATCGCGACCCAGACTATTTCCAAGCCTCGGGGGCCATCGGTATTCTGAGCGGAGGGATGAGTTCTCGCCTGTTCACCGAGGTTCGCGAGAAACGAGGGCTGTGTTACACGGTGTTTGCCTCGCTCCATTCGTTGGAGGATCGAGCGTGCGTACTTTGCTATGCCGGCACCAGCGCCGAACGGGCACAAGAAACGCTGGATGTCACGCTTGGCGAACTTCACCGGCTGGGCAAAGGAGTCACCGAAAATGAGTTGGCTCGACTTAAGGCGAGGATTAAGAGTGGATTGATTATGCAACAAGAATCGAGCGCCGCACGCAGTAGCGGGCTAACCCGAGACTGGTTTCACCTGGGCAAAGCCCGCACCCTGGACGAGGTGGGTGCGCTGGTCGACCGTTTAAGCTGCGAAACGATTAACACCTATCTAACGGCCCATCCGGCCCAAGATTTTACCGTCGTGACGCTGGGGCCCAAACCGCTGGAGGTGCCTGTTGGAATTTCTTAGTCACACGCTGGATAACGGGCTAGAGATCGTAGCCGAGCAGAATGCCCGAGCGCACTCGCTGGGCCTAGGCTTTTTTGTGCGTGCCGGGTCGCGCGATGAAACCGACGAAGTGGCCGGGGTGAGTCATTTTCTGGAACACATGGTTTTTAAAGGCACTCCCCGGCGCTCGGCCGACGACGTGAATCGCGAGTTTGACGAGATGGGAGCTCACTACAACGCCTTTACCAGCGAAGAGAACACGGTCTACTATGCGGCCGTGCTGCCAGAGTGCCGAGAGCGATGCTTGAACCTGTTGGCCGACATCTTGCGACCGAGTTTGCGGCAGGAGGATTTCGACACCGAAAAACAGGTCATCATCGAAGAGATTCAGATGTACGACGATCAGCCGCCGTTTGGGGCCGATGATCGGTGCCGGGCGGCTTATTTCGCCGATCATCCTTTGGCGCGCAGCGTGTTAGGCACGGTCGACACGATTTCGGCGCTCACACGGGAGCAGATGGAGGCCTATTTTGCCAGACGTTATAGTCCGAAGAACATCGTGCTGGCCGCCGCTGGCAAACTCGACTTCGACCGTCTAGTGGCCGAGGCCGAACGTTTTTGTGGCCAGTGGTCGGGGGTTGATGACACCCGTCAGCTCCCCCCGGCCCAGGCAGCGCGTGAGTTCCTCGTCGAAACACGTCCCTCGGCGACCCAGCAATATACCATGCAAATGATTCCCGGCCCCACGGCCACCGACGACGACCGCTATGCCGCGAAGTTGCTGGCCACGATTGTCGGCGACGACTCTGGCAGCCGGATGTATTGGGAAATGATCGACCCTGGCGTTGCCGAACAAGCCCAACTTGCACACTGCGAGTATGAAGGGGCCGGCGTCTACATGGCCTACATGAGTTGCGACCCAGATCAGGCGGCCGACAACCTGCGGCGGATGCACCAAATCTACCAAGACGTCGAGCAACACGGCATCACCGCGACGGAGTTGGCCCAAGCCAAGAGCAAGCTCGGCTCGCGCGTGGTGCTGAGCAGTGAACGGCCTCGCAACCGGCTGTTCAACGTCGGCGGAGATTGGGTCCACCGCCAACACTACCGGAGTGTGCGCGACACGCTCGATGCGGTCGACGCGGTGTCGGTCGACGCGGTGCATCAAGTGTTGAAGAAATACCCGTTAA
>JANQPJ010000263.1 GCA_028289525.1 Pirellulales bacterium | reverse complement strand
GAAGTCGACTCCTCGACCTGTGGTTGCCATGGATCGAGCCAGCTCGCGCCAAAATGCTCCTTCGCCGACGGCCGACTTGATCCCCACCGGCAAGCCGCTTTCGCCGGCCAAGTGTTCGACAAAGTCGAGCAGCTCGTCAACATTCGAAAATTCGCGATGGGCCGATGGGCTGGCACAGTCTTTCCCCACCGGAATGCCTCGCGTGGCGGCAATCATCGGTGTGACCTTGGCCCCCGGCAACATGCCGCCGACACCCGGTTTGGCTCCTTGGCTCAATTTAATCTCGATGGCTCGAACCGGGTTGCTTTCGACCACCTCTAAAAAACGGGGCAGCGAAAACCGTCCTTGTTCGTCACGGCAGCCAAAATACGAGGTGCCAAGCTGCCAGACCAGCTCGCCGCCCTGTTGATGGAACGGCGAAATGCCTCCCTCGCCTGTGTTATGCAAACATTCAGACAATCGTGCGCCACGGTTCAACGATTCGATCGCCGGCCCGCTCAGCGAACCAAAACTCATCCCAGACAGATTCACAATTGAGCGGGGACGAAAGGCCTTGGCCCGACCGCGTGCCTGCCCCAGAATCTTGGCGCATGGCACACCAAACTTGGCATCGAACCTTGGGTCGTCGGCCGCCGGCTCAGGCACCGGAAACGCGGCGTGCTTAATCACCAGGTGGTTGTGGCACAGCTCCAGGTCGCGATCTGTTCCGAAGCCAAAATAGTTGTTTTGCCGCTTCGACGAGGCATACACCCAGCGCCGCTGGTCACGGCTGAAGGGCCGCTCTTCGTCGTTGCCTGTAACAATATATTGCCGCAGTTCAGGCCCAATCGTTTCGAGCCAATACCGAAAGTGGCCGATGACCGGAAAGTTACGCAGGATGGCGTGCTTGCGTTGCAGAATGTCGTAAAATGCCAGGCCGGCGACTGCCAAGAGTGCCGTGCCTAGTGCAATGGATCCCCAGACCATGTTCGCCCCCGCGCGGTTCGGTTTGAGTTGGTTGGCTGTCTAATTAGGAACGTGCTAGGAAAACGTACGGCGCGGTTTCAGCCGCACGGCTCCAGGCCACGAAAAACTTGTCGGGCAGTTCTGGGAAATTGTGACGAACAGTCGGGTCGTAGCGGTTATCGTCTGCAACTTCCCTCGAAGGGCGAAATCGGGTAGCATTTCGTCGCCAACGGAAAGGCGCAAGTGTTTGGGGTTAGCAGGCAGGAGGACTGCAAAGTCAACGATTCTACAAAAACAGCGGTCGGTGACCGCTCGCGAAACAGGAAAACCTATAGCCGTTTCGCGAGGGGCCACCGGCCCCTGCTTTTTCTTCAAGCGACAACACGTTGCAGTTCTCCTGCTTGCGCTCTGCCACGAACTTTGATTGCTTAAATCGCATGAAAAAACCTTCCGACGACAAGCGTCAAATCACCGCGCAGCGTACCTTGGCCGTTAATCCCAACGTTGAGCAACGGCTTGGCGCTACGCCAGTTGCTGACAACATGACCTACTTCCGCGTTTGGGCTCCCCGCCGGCAATCGGTCACGGTCGAACTGGGGCGTGGTCGGCATGCTCGTCGGCACGCCTTAACGCGCACGGCCAACGGTTATTTTGCGGCTCTAGTGCCCCAGGCTCCGCCGAACACGCAATACCGGTATTTGCTGGATGACCACTTGCCAAGGCCCGACCCGGCTTCGGCCTACCAACCGACTGGTGTCCATGGCCGCTCGCAAGTCATCGACCACCAGGCATTTCCTTGGACCGACCAAGGGTGGCGCGGCGTGCCCAAACGCGATTTGGTGATCTACGAATTGCACGTCGGGGCGTTCACCAAAGCCGGAACTTTTCGCGCGGCGATCGAGCGCCTGCCTGAGTTGCTCGACCTGGGCGCGACGGCGGTGGAGATCATGCCGGTGGCCCAATCGCCGGGCCGCTGGAACTGGGGCTATGATGGGGTCGATCTGTTCGCCGTGCGGAACACGTACGGCACGCCGGACGACTTCAAGGCCTTGATCGACGCCTGTCATCAGGCTGGTTTGGCGGTGATTCTCGACGTGGTCTACAACCACTTGGGCCCTGAGGGCAACTATCTCAACGATTTTGGGCCCTACCGTTCACGGAAACATCACACGCCCTGGGGCGATGCGCTGAATTTTGACGGCCGGCACTCCAAGCACGTGCGGCAATTCGTCATCGACAATGTGCTCTACTGGCTCGATGTTTACCACCTCGACGGCCTGCGACTGGACGCTGTGTTTTGCCTGCACGACGACAGTCCGGCACCGATCTTGGACGAGATCCGCCAGGCCGTGTCAGAGTGTGCCAAGTCGACCGACCGACGGTTGCACTTGATTGCCGAAACCAACGTGTACGACGACGAACTGCTGACCCAGCGAGACGATCGGGCAGCCTATGACGCGATTTGGTGCGATTGCTTGATGCACTCGATTCACACCCAAGCGTTGCCTGATTTGCAGCTTTCCGGACGCGACTTCCGCGCGACTGGCGACCTGGCCAACGCGCTCCACTATGGCCACGTCTACGCAGGTCGGGCTGAAGCCAGAGTGCCGACGCCGCGCACCGATCAACGACCGCCTGCCGACAAGCTCGAGTCGCTCATCGTCGGTCTGCAAACCCACGACACGGTTGGCAACCATCCACAAGGCAAGCGGATTCACCAGCTGACCTCGAAATCGTACCAACGGGCGGCCGCCGCTTTGGCCTTGCTGTACCCTGGCATCCCGCTTCTGTTTATGGGCGAAGAGGTGGCCGCCGAATCACCGTTTCCATTTTTCGTCGATTTTGAAGATGCCCGACTGCGACGCGCGGTCGAGCAAGGGCGCCGTCGCGAATATCCTCAGCATACCTGGGGCGACGTGGCGTCTCCGTCGAACCCTGAAACGTTTGAGCTGGCGAAGTGTTACGACCGCCGGCTCCACGATCGGGCGATGCTTGCCTGGTATCGTGAACTGCTGGCGTTGCGCAAACAGGGACTGGCCGAAGGCTGGCTGGCCAGCGACCGAATGACCACTGGCCATGACCCTGGTTGTGATCTGTTCTGGTTACGATTCGACTGCGACAACGGCCGTCAGGTGTTCATCCAGGCACGTCTTGCTGGTTCGACTCAGTGTGCCCAGGTGTCGGTCCCTTTGCCAGGCGAGTTGCTGTATGCTTCCGAGCCGACTCCCGGCGTCAACCAGGGCCAGGTGTTCTTGGGGCGTCATCACGCGGTCATCAGCAAGTGCCCCTCGGCAGGGCAATTCATTTTTTCAATCTAGAAAGTTTTTAAGGGCCTACCAAGCGCGACGCGTAAGCGAGGAAAACAGCCAGAAATGCCTCGCTTACGCGTCGCGCTTGGTAGGCCATCAAACTTTCCCAATTTCAGTAGTTCCAAATTGCTTGGTAAATCGGTAGCAGCGGCCGGTGGCCGCTCGCGAAACAGCTAATTTTAAAGATTTGTCAGAAGACAACTGGCCTCACCAACT
>JANQPJ010000261.1 GCA_028289525.1 Pirellulales bacterium | reverse complement strand
GTAGCGTTCGATGCTGAAGCCGCGCGGAATGCGGAACTTTTCGTCCAAGGTTTCCAGCTTGCGAATCCGCCCCACGTGGAACGTGCGGTTTTGGCGGTGGAGCGACGAGCGGCCAATCACATACCAACTGCGGCGGTTAAACAACATGCGAAATGGCCGCAGCTTGGTCCGAATTAACTCGCCTTCGCTCAGACTTTGGTATTCCAGACGCACCGCGTGACGACTCGAAATCGCGTCGACCAATTGCTCGTAGTACCGCTTGGCCTCTTCGATTCGACTGACCGGCGATGCCTTGATGCTGATGGCTCTGGTGTTGGCGCGCAGCTGGTCGCGTACCCGACTGGGCAAACTGGCCTCGAGCTTCAGCGCCGCATCCCGGGCGGCATGGAAGAACGGAAGCTGACCGGAACCACCAATCTCGTGGGCCAGGGCGATCATCGCCAAGGCCTCTTCGGCCGTGAAGTTCGTTGGCGGCAGGAAATGCGTTTGGGGAACGCAGTAGCGCTCTAATTCGGTATCGTATTGCAGCGGGACTCCAGCTTCGCGAAGCGTTTCAAGGTCGCGAAAGATGGTCCGCCGGCTAACGCCGCAAGCCTGTGCTAGCGCCGTGGCGTTGTACCCTCTGCCAGCCTGGAGCAGCTGCAGAACGTGGAGCAATCGACTGATGCGAGTTAGATTCATCTTCACTCGGGGGGATCTGCTGCTGATAACTTAACTTTCGGACAGCAGACTTACCAGTCTTCGAGGCAGTCCAACTTGCCTGGCGATTGGCCGTGGTGCTGGTGGGCCGAAGCCGGTTAGCCGAGGTAGTCGCCGAACGGGGGGCACTCCTCAGTTGGTTGGTCGACTTTTGGCCTCGGGGAGAAACGAGCTTGGGAGCAGGCGATTCGGCCGAGGTTTTTCGCACACTTTTCAGTTTGCGAGACTGTCGCGTCTTCTGGTGCAGTAGGTCAGGGGCGTTGCGGGGCGAGCGATCTTCCGGCCCCATTCGCTGGGCTGGAACTTCCTCGGCCGGCGTCGGCTCGAACGATTCATACGATTCTAGCGATTTACCAGTGGCCGGGGCACTGTGGTCGTGTTGCAGATAGGGCCCACGGCTCACCACGCCAGGCCGAGTATAGCCGTAGTTCATGTAGTGGCCGGCATCCCGGGTTCGGGCCTGGCGAATCGCATCGAAGATTGCCTTGCCAGGCCAGGGACCCTCGGCCAGATAAACGTTGTTGTATTCCAACAGCGAACCCTTGGTCTGGTGCACTTGGATAATTCCCCGATTGTAGTCGATCAGCGACCGGTAGAAGGCGATTTCGGCGTCCGCACGCCGACGCTGGGCGTCGAGCAACAGGTCGAGAGTGACGATGCCGTTTTCATAGGCGGTTTGCACGGCTTTGACTTCCTTCTCGGCCGCCACGCGACGGTTGAAGTTGGTGTCCGTTTGCTGGTAATGGTTCACCAGGTTGCGGACCGCGTCGCCTAGCTGGTGCGACATTTCGAGTTCCTGCTCTTTGAGGATGGCCCGGCTCTTAGCCAAGGCCAACTCGCGCCGCCGGACTTCGGCCAGTTCACTGCGAAAGCCCAACGGCATCGACAGCTGCAGACCGAGTTGCCATTCCTGGAAGTCACCGGAGGTGAGCGTTTCAAATGCATTGGTCCCTTCCAACACGTCGGAAAAACTTGCTCCCGGTGGAATCGGATCGTTGGGGCTTCGGCCTGACCGCTCCGAGTCGATCAGCTGATCGCCAAAACCGTGCCAACGATACCGGCCAAAGGCGTCGAGCCGAGGCAACAGGTGGTTCTTTGAAGCCACCAGTTCGAGTTCACGTTGCTTGATCCGCCACTTTTGCTGACGTAGTTCTGAGCTGCGGGCCAAGGCTTCGCATTGGATTTGACCCCACTCGAAGTGAACCTCGGCGGTGGTTGGTTCGTCGCTGGGGCGAATCAACCGGCCGTCGGCCATGGCCAGCCCCATCAGGTAGCGGAGCCGGTTTTCTGCCCGATAGAGTTGGGTCGTGGCCGCTTCCATATTTGAACGGAAGAAAAAGTACTGTGCCCGAGCCTGGGCTTCCTTCTCGGTCTCACCACCCCGACCGCCGATGGCCCAGATGGCATTGATCTTTTTCCAGGCTTGAAGGGCGCCGTCGCGGCCGGCCTTTTGGGTTTCCAGGTTGCGGTAAGCGAAATAAAGCTCCCAATAGACGTTTTCGACCTCGGCCACCAGATCGCGAACTTCGCCTTCGAATCGGGCTAGCGAGATGTCGGTGTTGATGCGGGCCAGCACGACCCCGTCGAAGTTGGGGTTGCCCACGCCAGTGAACGGGTTGAAGGGGCCGGCAATACGGTTGTACAGCGCCCCGGCACCTTGCAACAACGGCTGGCGGAACTCGGCCTCGAAGTTGGTGACCCAATCGCTGACCAATGCTCGAGAGGGGCTGTTGTTCGAGTCGTAGGTCGTATTGTTGCGGAACGTGAAGGTTGAACCAGTCGCAGATGTCTTGGAGATTTCAGCGTTGAATTGTCCTGTTTCCTGCTCCAAGTCGCGAGCAAAAAATGCGTTCAGACCGCTGCCCACGGCGTTGGTGACATCAAAGTTTTGCGGACGATCGTTCTTTTCCCAGACCATGCTACTGCGTACCTGAGCGTCGAATTCGGACAGGGCCTGCTCGACACCTTGAATTGGCCTGGGGCCAAT
>JANQPJ010000252.1 GCA_028289525.1 Pirellulales bacterium | reverse complement strand
TGCATTCTGTTCTTGTTGCTCGAAACCGGCATGTTGGGCGTCTTCATGGGGCTCGACTTCTTTCTGTTCTACGTCTTTTGGGAAGTCATGCTGTTGCCGATGTACTTCCTGATTGGCGTCTGGGGTGGCCCTCGCCGTGAATACGCGGCGATCAAGTTTTTCCTCTACACGCTGTTTGGCAGTGTGTTGATGTTGATCGCCATTTTGATGCTCTACTTCAACAGCGACCTGAAGCAGCTTTCGCCCGAGCAACGCCATCGCTCCGGAGTGCTCGAGGCCTATCTCGATCCGGCGATCGATTCACTCGAAGCCCAGGTAACGGCCGCCGACGCGGCATTGCTCAAGGCGATCGAGGCCGGTGAAGCCTCGGGCCATACGTTCAACATTCTGGCCCTGCAACAGATGGGCCAAACGACCGATCTGTTCGATCGGGAAATCCTGCTAGGCAAAAGCCTGCAGTGGTGGGCATTTGTGCTACTGTTCATCGGCTTTGCCATTAAGGTGCCCAGCGTCCCGGTTCATACCTGGTTGCCCGATGCCCACGTTGAAGCGCCTACGCCGATTTCGATGATCCTGGCCGGCGTGCTGCTCAAAATGGGCGGCTACGGCATCATCCGAATCTGCTATCCCATCTGCCCTCAGGCTGGTTACGACCTGGCCTATGTGGTTTGCGGCATCGGCGTGTTCAGCATGGTCTATGGGGCGTTTGCCGCCTTGGCCCAAAAAGATTTTAAACGGATGGTCGCCTACAGTTCGGTCAGCCACATGGGCTACGTGGTGCTTGGCCTGGGTGTTTGGAGCGCCACGATGGGCACTGGCTACAACAGCGACTATTGGAAGCTGGGCATGAACGGGGCAATGTTCCAAATGATTGCCCACGGCATCAGCTCGGCCGGCATGTTTTTCATGGTGGGCGTGATTTACGATCGGGTTCATCATCGCGATCTCGACCAGTTTGGCGGACTGTTCGCGAAGATGCCGGTCTACAGCGGAATGGCCATCGTGATCTTTTTTGCCGGGCTCGGTTTGCCCGGTTTGTGCGGCTTTATCGGGGAAGTGATGGTCACCTTGAGCGTGTGGAACTTTAGCTATGCGTTGGCCGTGATCTCGGCAGCCGTGGTGGTGTTGACCGCCGGCTATATTTTGTGGGCGATCCAGCGCGTCTACCTGGGCGCCGAGTACAAGGGGCCTCACGCCGACGAGATCCGTCCGATCACCACGCGCGAAAGCCTCATTGCCGCTCCGCTGGTGGCGCTGGCCATTTTGTTTGGAGTGCTGCCAGATCACATGTTGTTCCGCTACATGGCGCCCAGCGTGAACAAGGTTGCCGACGATTTGACCAACCATCGCAAGCGAATCGACCAGCAAAATGCCCCCGATCGGGTCGCGGTCGATTTGACAGACACCCAGGCGATTCACAACGACCCACTTTGATCAAGATGAGCCGTGGAGAGTTTTCACGGCATCATCCAACCTGCTGAATACCTACGCGACTCGTAACGACGCATTATAGAAGGACATTATCCGTGGAGAGTTTTCACGGCATCATCGACGCGCTGGTTCGCGACACGGTTGGCCACGGAGACCTGCCAGGCAGTTTGGCGTGCTTTTCTCCCGAGCTAACGTTGGCGGCAACCATTGTGGTCATGCTGCTGGTCAGGTTGTTTGGTTTTGGCAATCGAGTGAGCCCGGTGCTGTTGGCCCTGGTCGGTTCAGTCGCCGCGCTCTATTTTGCCAGTTGCGACGCCAGTCGGCTATTGGCCGGCCAGGTTGAGTCTCAAGAACTCTTCACCGGGCTGCTGGTGTTCGACTCGGCAACCATCTTTTTCCGGTGGCTGTTGCTGTCGTTTGTCGTGTTGTTTTGTGTGATGACTCGCATCTCGGGAATGCCCAACCCGGAAGACGGCACCGATTTTTATACGCTGGTTCTCGGGTCTACGCTCGGCATGTGTCTGATGGCCTCGGCCAACCATTTAATGATGGTCTTCCTGGCCATTGAAATGGCCAGCGTGCCGTCGTATGTGTTGGTCGGTTCGCTACGCGAGAGTCGCAAGAGTAGTGAGGCCGCACTGAAATATGCCGTCTATGGGGCAGGAACCGCTGGCATTATGCTCTATGGCATTAGCCTGCTGTGCGGCATATTGGGGACGGCCCATTTGCCAACGCTGGCCACGCAATTGATCGAACTCGACGTTCCGGCTCGCCTGGCCGCCTCGGGTACGAGCAGCGGCGTGGTCGGAGTGTTGATGCTGGGCTGCCTGATGGTAATGGTCGGGCTGGCCTTTAAGCTGTCGGCCGTTCCGTTTCATTTTTGGTGTCCTGACGCATTCGAAGGGGCTCCGGCCGAGGTGAACGCCTTTTTGTCGGTTGCCTCGAAGGCCGCCGCTCTCGCGCTCTTGGTTCGCTTGGTGGTCGGGGTGGCGGTTCCACCGGACGCCAAGGCCGAGTCGCAAGTGGTGCAGGCCGCTGTCGAAGCCCATCTGGTGAGCGGCACTCCGGACGAAGCCGCTACGAGTGTCAACAATGCGCCCACCGGTTCGGACGCTGACGCGCTGGCCCCGGTGCGCGGTTTTCTGCTCAAACTAATCGCCCTATTGGCGGCCGTTACCTGCACATTCGGCAACTTGGCCGCTTATGGGCAAACCAACATCAAACGGATGTTAGCCTATTCGACCATTGCCCATGCCGGTTATATGTTGATGCCGGTCTGTGCGGCGTTGGCTCTGGCCGACCAGCCGGTGCTTGCCCGCGGGGCGACGGCGGCCTTGTTGTTCTACATTGTGACCTATCTGTTCATGAACCTGGGTGCGTTCGCGGTGGTGGCGTTTTTACGCAATGCCACCGGCAGCGAGGAAATTGCCGACTATGCTGGCTTGGTGCGCAGTTGTCCGACCACGGTGGTCTGTTTTGCCTTGATGTTTTTCAGCCTGATCGGCTTGCCGCCGTTGGCCGGGTTTGCAGGCAAGTTCGCCATCTTTACCCAACTAGTCACGGCCGGCGGTCCGGTGATGATGGGCCTGTTGGTCTTGGCCGGTTTGAACACGGCCATTTCGTTGGTCTATTACTTAAGGGTCATCAAAACCATGACCATCGACCCCGACCCAGACAACCGCGGTCCAGTCGAGATGGGCTTCTTCCCGGCCAGCTATACCGTGGCGATCACGGTGCCTGTGCTGGTGTTTGGGGTGTGGTTTAACGATTTGTATCGCTGGGCGCTGGCGGCGACCGAGCACTTATTTTCCTAAACAGCAATCCGTTTCTGAATATTCGCCATGAGCAGCAGTTCCGTGGATGTGAGCGGTCGAGTGAACGCCAACGAAATTTTAAATCGTGTGTTGGCGATTCTCTGCCGTTCGTTTCCGATGTATCTGGAATACGCTCGCCCAGCGGCTTCGAAGGCCGACCGGCAGGCGTTGGAAACGCTCGCTCAACTGCGGAGCGACCAACAGGCCATGGCTGCCCGCATCGCGGCGGCGATCGAGGCCCACGGCGGTGTTGCCTATGTCGGCGAGTTTCCGCTGGAATATACCGACGCCCATGACCTGTCGCTCGACTTTGTCACTCGATTGGCCATCGACTATCAACAGCAGGATATCACGGTTCTAAACCGGTGCGTACAACAGTTGCAGCTGGCGCCGGCGGCGCTGCCTTTGGCCGAGGAAGCCCTCGGGCTGGCCAAAGGGCATCTTGATTTGCTGCGCGAGCTGGCTGCTCAATCGGCTTAAACGCGCGTTGCGTCTGTGCGTTAGAGCGAGTCGCTTTAGAGCAAATTACCCAAATGCGTGCCGATGTTTCGTCGAGAAATCCCGGTGAAAACTAGGTCGCGCCCGC
>JANQPJ010000241.1 GCA_028289525.1 Pirellulales bacterium | reverse complement strand
ATCTAGTCGTTTCGCGAGCGGCCGCCGGCCGCTGCTCTTGTGGAAACGATGATTTTTCAGTTCTACTGGGGCCCTTTTTTGTCGGTTGAATGGCCCCTGTTCAGGCGGTTTTTCAGGCAACGCTTTCTATTTCTTGGCCCAACGGCTGTTGGGATAACGGCTTTTTAGCACTTCGGCGGCCTCACGCGAGCGATCAGCCTTGTCAACCTGCTTCCACAAGTCGACCAAATTGGCCAGCGCCTCGGCGTGAGCCTCAGGCACGGTGTGGAACAAGACGTCGACATGCAGAAAGGCGAGCAGCGCATCTTTGGTTTGGCCCGCTTGGACGTGGCACTGGCCGAGCGCGTTATATGCTCGGGCTTGCAGTTCCTGCTCCTCAGGCGCCGCTTCGTCAATGACTTTTTTGACGACCTTGATCACTTTCGGCACCTGGCTGGCGTCGGTGGCCAGTGAAACGGACTTGCCGAGCGTGGCGGCCGCTCGTTGTCGCTTGCCCTCGGCGGTGTCGGACTGTAGACCAAGAACGTAATTGAATTTTTTGATCGCAGCAGCATTTTTTCCCTGGGCCTGATCGGCGCGGCCAGCTAACACGCCAGCTCGCATCTTGTAGCCAGGCCAGGGTGCTTTGGCCAACGCCCCATAATACTTCGCCGCGCCGGCGAAGTCGCCTTTGCGAATCGACAAATCTCCCAGTATCTGACAGGCATTGAAAAAATGATAACTTTGGCTGTTGCTTTTGACAAAACCGAGCATCTCTTGCAGCGCCTGCTCCGTGGTGATGTCGCCCCCGCCCAAGTTGATATGGGCGGCACAAAGCGCGCGAAGATAGACGATTTCTTGCTTAATCTCGTTACGTTTGACGGTTTCCATCTTCACTCCACCGAGCGCCGAACGGGCGTCCTCATAGCGCGCGTTCTTGGCGTTTAAGCGGGCAGTTTTCAAACCGGTTGGTTCGCCGGTGAAGATCACATCGGCAATCTCGTTCACCGGTATCTTCTCGGCCAACGTGTTGGCGGTCAGTGTCACTTCGGTCCGCGAGATGGCCGTCACTTTGCCGCCTTTGGTGGTTCCGTCGACCCTTTTGACTTCGTCGATTTGGGCATGAACCCGATCGACCGACGCAAGTAAACCACCAACGGCAAATAATAGTAGGATGACAAGTCTGGTGCGTTTCATCGAATTCATTTCCCTTACGTAGAACATTTGCTTTGGAAGATTGGAGGCCGAAGCTGACATGAACAACGCTGCCTGCTATGCGGCTTTCTTTTTCTTGGGTTTTGCTTTTTCTTTCAGTGACTTCAGGCCATCAGCTTGCAGGTTGAGTTCCTTTTGCAGCTTTTTGGCCAGCCGTTCGTACTCGGCCGTGAGACGCTCGTCGCCCAACTGCTTGAACGAAACCAGCATGAACCGGATGTCGTTTAAGGCACGCTGCAGTTCCTCTTTGCGATCGGCACCTTTCTTGGTCAGAGCCCACAAATACCGGGTTTCGGTCATGTTGAAGCGAGCCTGATAAAACAGGTCGCGAAACTGGGCATGGCGGCTGGTGATTTTGGCCAGTTTGCCCCAGCCCCAGATCGCGTTTTTGCGGGTTTTCTTGTCTTTCCGCCCACCATAGATCGAATACTTGTACCACTTGGGCTGATTATTCTTTTGAGCCCGATCGCGGTAGCACTCAGCGGCCGCGATTTGTGCGTCCAGCATCATCGGTTTTTCTTTCAACACGCCGCTTAGCATGTCGAGCGCCGCCCGATATTCGCCTAATTGTTGCAAACACTCGGCTAGCCGTAGTTTCACGCCGAGCACACTCGAGCTGCTAGGCGGCTCAATTTTCTTCGCATCCACCTCGTCGAGGATTTTTTGAAACCCGGCTTGAGCTTTCTGAAAATAACCCTTGCCGGTGGCGTTTAGCTTTTTGCCGGTGCGTTGACCGGTGCCCAAGCTGTAGTAGGTCGAAGCGATCCAGTTGCGGGTTGCCCAGTCGTTGTCCCGTTTGTTAATGCGGTCGAGAAACGATTCAAAACTTTTCGAAACTTGAGCGATCTCGTTGAATCGCTTTTGCTCCTGATAGAGCTTCATCTGTTTCTGCAGTTGTAATCCCAAGCTGACGAAAATCTTGGTCAGTTTGTCCTTCGCGCCGGCATCCCCGTCCTTAGCAACGTGGGCTTCTAAGGCATTCATGATTTGCTCGGCCTGTTCCTGCCGGGGCGGATTGACCGTCACATATGCCCGCAAGGCGGTCTTGTAAACACTCTCCGCATAGCCGGCTCTGGCGGTGGCCGGATGTTGGTTTTTTACCAAGGTCAACGGGCCAATTTGCTGGTCCTCCAAGATGGCAATCGTGTCGTCATATTGAGACAGATCGGTATAAATCTGTGCCAGCGAAAGACTGGCGTTGGCCACCGTCGACGTGATCTGGCCGCCGGCTCGCATTTGGTCGATGCCGTTGTTCAACGTCGAAAGCGCCGTCTGCTTCATTTCGTCCAGCTTCTCTTGTGCCGGCCGTTCCTCCTCAGGCAGTCGAGATTTGCGCAAATATTCGCTCCAGAGCGACTGGCCGACTCGCAACTCGGCCTTCGCACGTCCGGTATAATCGGGCGTCATCTTCTGGAGCGCCGCGATTGCTTCCGGAAAGCGTTTTTCCTGAAGGTTAAATGCCACTAGCATTTTATACGCTTCGTCGGCTTCCGTTTGCCCGGCCCACCTTTTAGCAATCAACTCGGCGATGGCTAACACACGTCCGGCGTCGAACGAGCGGTCGGTGTTATTTGGGTCGTTATAAATTTCGGCATAGCTGGCCATCGCAATTTTGGCCGCATCGCGGGCTCCGCCGCTATCGGGATACTTGCGGGCTAAAAACTCTCCCAAAACGGCGGCGTCGTAAAACCGGCGCGATTGGTAGTTCAAATAGCACAAGAAATAGCGGACCAAGTTCACCTGATTGATCTCGACTTCGTCGTCGACAAGTCCGAGCGCCACGCCGAACAACCGCATCGCGTTCTGTCGCGCGGCGGCAATCTCCTCGGCCGCTTTTTCGGCCGCTTCGGGATTGTTTTTCTGAAGCGTTGGCAGTAGCCCTGCCTTGGCCGTCATCAGATCGAGCGAATCCTTGGCCGCGTCAAAAGCGTCGTTGAACGTGGTCGGATCGGCAGACACATCGCCGCTGTCGACCAGTCGAGCCAGCAGTTCGCGAGCAGGCTTCTTGAGTTCTGGCGACATGCGAGCCACTTTGCGAGCCCGCAAAACCGCCTCTTTCAAAAACTTCTTCTGATCTTTCACGAACTCAGGCTTTTCGCTTTTGGAAAGCCCTTCATAGGCCAAGGCAATCTGCAACTGCGCGGCCAAGAAATCCGGAGCCTGGTTTTCCGCGCCACGCGCGTCGTCGACCCATTTTTGACACTTCTCGATCGTCGTCGTGTAGGCTTTCTGGACGTTCCAGCACTCGGCAGCGCTCACATAGGCCTTGGCCAGCAAGGGCCGAAATGCCGGGGCCTCGTGCGGCTGGAGCAATACGTCTTCAAACAACTTGATGGCTTCCTCGTATTTGCCCATCTCCTGCTGGCAACGCCCCTGATAAAGCCGAGCATAGAGACCGGCTAGCCACTTGTCATATTTGTCGTAGAGTTCGCCATATTGTTTGGCCGCCTCGGTCAGCAAGGCATCGCGTTGTTTCTTGTCGTCGACAAACGTTTTGGCTTTTTCAAACAACACGGTCGCAATCAGCAAACGTGTTTGGAGCAGAGCGCTGCGATACTGTTGACGCAGTTCGTGCTTGGTGGCGTCTTTTTTGGGATCGAGCGTCTTGGGAAACTTTTTCTTGTCCTTCAGTTCATCACGATAGAAAGCTTCGCTCTTTTGAAAGACGGCCATCGCCTGGTCAAAGAATTGGCGAGCCTCGGTGGCCAGCTTTGCGCGATTGGCAACCTGCGACGGTTGCTCGGCCTTGCGCGCCAGGCCACGCGCCCGTTCGTTGATTGCGTTGGCCAGCAGGTTGTTAGCCTGCGCAGCGAGTAGGGTTCCCGACTGTTGTTTGACAAATTCCGCCAGGACGGTGTTTGCCTGGTCAAACAACTTTGCCCGCAGTTGGGGATCGCCCGTCGTGCGAGCCAACGTGATGAGCGTTGTGCCCCGTTCAAAGTCGATCACCTTTTTCAATTCAGGGGAACCCTGGGGATCCTGGGCAACGCGGTCCAAATATTCCAAGGCATAGTCATGGAATCCGCGTTCCCGAAGGCCATCGAGAAACTGCCGGGAGTAGTCGACCGCGTTGGCCGTCGAACTCGGGCCCAATAGACCGATGGTCGTGATCAACAGGACGATCAGATGACGCACAGGATTACTCCTCATCGAGATTCAGTCGTTCCAAAGAGATTCGTTGCTGTGAGTAACAGCGGTCGGTTACCACTCGCGAAATACTAACTTTACGCACGTTCTTAAAAACCGTCGCCTTTCCGTCGTCATTTCTGGAATGACCGAGATTGATTTTCGCAGCCCCACGAGACCGGGGGATGCTATGGTGCCAAGCCCGGAAAAGAATCGCGGAATGCGGTACTTTCGACGACCAGCGAACGTGGCCATCTACATGCGCCAGAACCGGAGCCAGCTCTCTATTTTTATCAAAACCCATACCTGGATGCCACTCTGCCGGGAAGAGTTTCTAACGGGCCGGCTTACTAACCGGCGGTCAGCCGGCTGTTCTGCTGATGATTGTTCAAGGAACGGCTACCTATTCTAACTGAGTCCACACTGGATCGTTGGCCGCCGGCGCTGGTTGGCCACGTTGCAATCGGGCGGCAATCCGAGCCGCATCGATCAGCCGGCGAAACGATGGTTCCTGCCGCGCGGTCGCTGGTAGCCGACTGGCTGTTTCAATCAGCGTATCCAGGCGTTGACGAGCAGCAGCCGAGGATTTCGTGCCTTGCAATACTTGGGCAAACTCAGCGGCACAGGCAGCCCGCTGCAACGAGAGCGGACTTTCCAGCAGCGAAGTGGCGAATTGCAGGTAGCTAATCGGTTGGTGGAGCATTTGTGCCTGGCCAGTAAGTGGGTCTCGCCAGCGTAGGGTGGCGGTGCCAACATCGTTGTTCGCGCCTCGCTGGAAACGAATTTCGTACAACGCACTGCTGGTTTCACCCGCCCGCAGACTAATCGCCAGGCGGCTGGCGTCTGGGCCGCTTAATGGATCAGGTTCGTGCCCTACCAGTCGATATGAGGCCACCGTGGCCGGATTGAACCGCAGCTCTAGCTGAACCTCCTCGGCAACCAGTTGTGGTCGTCCAACCAAAATTTCGTCCAAGGCAAAACCAATTTCGCGAGCTTCACTGGCCATCCAAAGCCGTCCGGCGCCGTGTTGGGCCATCCGCGCCAGCGCCGGATCGTGATGTTGGCCTTCAGCCACTTGAACCACGTCCAGCGGAACTCCCTGTCGCTGCGTATCGGCTACCAACGTTTCGAGTTGCCGAATTACCTGAGGGGCCAGTGGAGCCATCGCGTCGGTGATCAAAATCATCCGCCGATCAACCAGTGAGTGCAATTGCGCTTGAAGCGCCATGCTGGTCGCCTCGTGGAGACCGGCCACCAAGTTTGTAGCCCCCTGGGGCCTGATTTGCTGAAGCACTTGTCGCACCGCTGGCAAATCGGCTCGGGTGGCGTGTTCAACCAGCACATTGGCTTCTTCATCGAAGGTGACCAGGGTCAAATAGTCGCGGGGGCCCAGGTTGCTGGTCAGCTGGCGAATGCCTGAGAGCACGCGGCGCAGCCGGTCGCCATAGGCCATGCTCGACGAGACATCGACCGCCACGGTCAACGAACGGGTTGGCCGAACATAGGGGGCAGGTCGGCCTGCCTGAACGGCAATTTGAAGTAAAGAGGCTCCATTGGCACCAAATGGCGCTGGACCAGCGGCCGTACGAATCCCAACTGCCCGGTTTCGAGGCAGCGGAAAATCATATTGCACGGCGGCCAAAAACTCTTCCACGCGCACGCGACGCGGCTCAGGCAAACGGCCTTTGCCCAGCCGACGCCACAGATGTTCGTAGCTGGCCGAACTGGTGACCAATGGCACGCGGCTCATTTCGAGTTCCGGCTGGGCCCCAGGCGAAACTGGGGGAAACACCCCGTCGCGGAGCAAGGTCAGTAAATCGAACCCCGCAGCGGTCGGAGCAGCCACGCCACGCGGCCCCCCAGGCCAAGCCAATTCGACTTCGGGGGCAGCAACATCGGCAGTCGGGTTGGCCGAGATCGGGTGTTTGGCCAGAAAGATGTTGAACAATGGCGCCACGCCTGCTTGTCGCCCCTGCTCGAATAGCTCGAGCATCTCCCGCATCGGTCCGCCAGTGGGTTGGGCAACCGACGTGGCCAGCGCAGGAGTCCAGGCAAGCGCCAGCCGGGGTTCAGGCGGGTTGACCGGCGCTACCAAGGTGACCATCTCGGGCAACCATTCGTCTTCCAAGATTCCAGTCGACTGCTTCAGTGTCACCCCAGCACCCGTGGCCAACGACACGCGCGGCTTGAAAGGGCCAACATGGTAGGCGGTCATCACCAGATAAGTCATAGCGCCAAAATAAGACAGACCGATCGCAATCAGCAACATGGCCGCAGTGGCCCAGGACGTCCAAGGCCGGAAAGCAAGGCTCGATCGAGAACCCGAAATCCTCGCTAGCAAATCGTCTGACGCCGGAATGTTGCGCAATCGCTCGTCAAGTTCTTGATCGGGGTAGGTCGGAATTGCCCGCAGCTGTGACAGCAGACCCTCTGGCACCGGAACGTCGCGCAGCGATTGGTCGAATGGTTCCTCTTGAGGGATTGCCTGCAGTCGAGCAATCAACCCAGTTGGAACGGGCACGTTGCGCAACGCTGCGTCGAGGGCCTCATTGGGAATTGCTTTGAGCCGCGCCACGAGGTCTCCCGGCAAGTCGACATCGCGCAAGCTCGTGTCGAGCCACTCTTCGTAATGTTGATCTTGGTCAGCCATAGTGGGCGGGGGGGTAACGGATTGTTTCCGGCGATCGTTCGCTCGCGCCGATTACTGGTCAATCGACGCCACCAAGAACTCTCGCATTCGGCGACGCGCCCGGCTCACGCGCGAAAGCACCGTGCCGAGCGGAACGCCAAGCATGTCGGCCGCCTCTTGGTGGGTTAATTCTCCGACAACGACCAACAACAGCGACTCGCGCAACTCCGTAGGCAGTCGGTCGAGCGCTTGTTGCATCTCGTCGGTGTATTCATCGGCCAAAGGATCGATGCCGTCGACACTCACCTCGATCGGGGTATCACTGGCAAAGACGGTCGGCCGGGGGGGCTTGCGCCAACGGTCGATCACGCGCCGTCTGAGAATGGAAGCCAGCCAGGCTCGTTGTCCACGGCCCTGCTCGTAGCGACGACGACTTGTCCAGGCCGATCGAAAAGTGTCCTGGACAACATCTTCCGCTTCGTGCTGATCGCCTACCATCCGGTAGGCGATTCGATACATCGCCGGGCCATGGGCCTCGACCATGCGGTCGAATTCTGCCTGCGAAAGCGCCAAGCCGGTCTTCTCCTTGCCACACAAACTCATTCCAGCGTGCGCTCGCCTCGTTGGGGGACAAGACACCGGCACGTAAAACAGTTCGTCTGGACGCCCCCCGGTTATTCCCCAGGGTCGCCAGTGTGTGAACACTTCAAGTTGTAACTAGCAGTCCTGCCTTGAGTTGCAAAAGATTGAGCTATTTACTCGACTTCCTTCCTACGTTGCATCCTATGCAGCTAGCCCTGGCGCCGGCAAGCGTTTTTTTGGCGATCGTGACGAATCACATGGTAGCCTACTTGGCGGCGGACGAAACGTCCTCAATCACATGTTTCGCGAGGGGCCGCTGGCCCCCGCTTTTCACCCTGCTGATCTCCGCGCGCCAATCGGCCCGAGTTGTTGCGATCAACCGGTGGGGATAGAATTCCTTGACATGGCCAACTTTCGCAACAACACGAGCGGCAAAGGCACACCTCCGCCCAACTATCTGGCCCGGGGTGAACAGCGCCGTTTGCTGATGCTGGTGATGCTGTTAGGCCTGGTCGTGGTGCTGATGTTCCAAGCGGCCAATCCGGCGAATTGGGAATGGCTCTGGATGGGTCAGCAGCCGGCAGCCCAACAAAACCCGTTGCCCGAAGCGCCGGCCGATTATAACACGCGTTTGCAGCCCACGTCGCAAGGCGCGTTGCCTGTCGGCACGTTTATCAGCCCCAAGCCAGACGGCCCGACCACTCAACCGTCAAAAGACCTCCTACCTGGCTTGCAACCTGAGCTGCTAGCCACGGTGCGCGATGATACCCCGTTTCAGCCGCGTGGCCATCGACCGTTCTTTCATGTGTTGGACGTCTTGAACCAGACTTCGGAGTCAGCGCTGGCCCAGGCGTCGGTCGGCGAAGTCGGGTTTGTCCAGATGTATGAGCAGCCGAAGGAGTATCGGGGCAGAGTCGTTACATTGCGCGGAACGGTGCGCCGGGCATTCGACTTAACAGCTCCGCAAAACGAGCCTGGCATCCAAACGTATTACCAACTGTGGTTGCGTCCGCGCGGAGGACCGAATTCGCCGATTGTCCTTTATACGCTTTCGTTGCCAGCCGGGTTTCCCACCAGCCGCACGCCAAGCAAGGAGATTCGCGAGCTGCGTGAAGAGGTCACCGTGACTGGGGTGTTTTATAAGAATTGGGTCTATTCGGCTGCCCGGCAGAGCTTCGTAGCGCCGTTGGTCGTGGCGAAGACCGTCGAGTGGCAGCCACCGGTGGTCAAGACGAAGGAGCCAATTCCTTGGCGCTGGTTGGCCGTGGCCATCATGCTGTCCGCCTTGTTTGGCATCGGATTCTCCGCCTGGGTCTACCAGGCCAGCAATCGCAAGGCGGCTCCGCAATATTCGGAATTGGCAGCCCGCTATCAGGTCGACTCGTTCGCCCAGCTCGAGCAGGCTGACCTGGGACCAGACGTCGCCGAAACGTTACGCCAGTTGGCTGAAGATGAGGAAACCCCATGATCGGCGTTCGCGTTTCACGTTTCGACACAGGCGGCTATTTTCGAGCCGTTTGTTGCTGGCTAACAGGGTTTGTCTTGCTGTGCGGGTCAGCGCAGGCAGACGCCCGTGGGCCTGGCCCCCCCGAACCGACCGCTACAAAGCCGTCGACCACCGAGCCGGCAACCGGACTGCCAGAGAGTCCGCGTGAATTGTTGGAACTCTATGGCGTGGACGAAAGTCACTTCAACAAGCTGCGCGATGGTGAGCCGCTTTCAGCGGCGGAAGAGGAGATCATTCTCAAGGTGATCTTTCGTGTGCGCGATTTCAGTCCGGCCAACACAGCCCAATGGTTGCGGCCAGACGTCGGGTTCGACCGGCTGTTGTCCGAACCGTCCGAGCATCGAGGCGAGCTGTTTCCACTGGTTGGTCGCGTGCTGGAATCCGAGGCTGCCAATCCGCCGGCGGAAGTCGTCGATCGCTATCAGATTCGCCAGTACTACCGGTGCCGTGTGCAATTGGCTGCCGATGGACCGCCGGCCGTGGTGATCACTTCGCGAGTTCCCAAACCCTTGCGCGCCCCTGGCCCGCTCGAAGAACGGGTTAGTGCGGCCGGACTATTTCTCAAGGTGGCTCAAGAAGGTGATCAGCCGCCGGCCCTGGTGTTTGTCGCGCCCCGGTTGGCTTGGCACCCAGACCGCCTGAACGCTTCCGAAGGAGTCAACCTGGGCATGACGATTCTGGGCGATTTGGGCATGGATGTCGGGCAGCTCGATTTGGTCAAGAATCAAAGCCGCATTACCAAACTCGAGCGCGAGGCGTTCTATCAGATGCTGTCGGCCGTCGGCAAGGCCGGTGCGAATCAACTCATTCGCCAAGCGCAGGAAAACTTGCCCCAACGGACCAAGGCCTGGAACCAAGAGATTGCCACGCTAGGATCTGAGGTGGAGCGTTTGCGCACACAACTCGCCAGCGACACCGTCTCGGCCGACCAACGAGAACAACTCCGGCGCGAAGCGGATCGCAAACACAAGCAAAGGTTGATTGCCGAACTTTGCGTCCAGGCGGCCAAACAGGGCAAATATTCGGTCTTCCCACTCTTCAATCAGGCCGACACCCAGCATGGCCAACTGGTCGTGCTGGAAGGCAACGTGCGGCGAGCCATGCTGGTTCAAGTCGGAACCTCTGGCGCGCGGCACGACGGCAATCTCGACATTTTACAACGCATGGGGATCGACCATTATTACGAACTCGAGATGTTCACCGAAGATTCCGAGAACAACCCGATTGTGTTTTGCGTGCGCGAGTTGCCAAAAGGCTTTCCCGCTGGCGAACGAATCAACGAAATGGTGCGCGTGGCCGGCTTCTTCTTCAAGTCGTGGGCATACTACACCCAACAACCAGGCGACTTCGGACCAGACGGTCGGCTGCAAAAAAAACAACAGCTGGCGCCTCTATTGATTGGGAAAGCGCCCATCTGGCTACAATCTTCCGCAACGCCTCGCAACCCGTATCTTGGCCTGATGGCCGGCGGGCTCTTTATCGTCGCACTCATCGGCGTTTGGTTGACCATTTGGCGGTATACCCGAGCGGACCAGGAATTCCACGCACGCACGATTGCCAGCCGATACGAAATGGCCGAAGGTGTCTCGCTGAACGAATTGGGCTTGGATGCCGAGGCCGCACCCGACTTTCGCCACCTGCACGATCAAGAGGACGGCTCTGCCGACTCAGACTGAGGCCGGCGTTGGTTGTTCCGTTTGGCAGAGTGGACAGCTCGGTCCAGCCGGCGCAGGTTCTTTTGGGCCTCCTGACTGAGAGCATCACGGTCGGCGTCCAAGCGGTGTCGAAGTTGTCGGCGAACGGACGGTTCGAGCCGGTCAATTAGCTCAGGCGTCAATTGAGCAAAGGCCTCGACCGCTTGTTGTTGGCGTCCTTGGGCTGACAGAACGATCGTCCGGCCAGCGAGTCCAAAGGCTCGAAACGTCGCCTCTGATTCTGGCAACTTGGCCAAACGGTCGAGCAACGGCAACGCCAACTCATATTGGCCTGTTTCGATCACGTAGTGACGCGCCAGTCCCTGGATGGCCAAATGGACGGCAAGCCGATTTTCGCGCGAGGCCTGGGCCGGAAAATAACGTTCCACACTTTCCCAAGCCAACGGCGTACCGGCCAGTTTGGCCTGATACAGTTGTTGCCAAACCGTATCGCGACGTGGTACGAGATCGGCTTGAGCACCTGACAATGGCGAGACCGGACGGGTAGCGACGGTGGTCGCCAAGCCCAACAAAAAGCCGGCCACGCACACAGCAACCAGCCAACGACGACCGAGCAACTTCGACTGACGAAGCGTTTGGGTTTTCATCAAACGGTCGAGTTCCCGCGTGGCGGACGACTGCCGGCTCTCCACGACCATGGTTGCGCCGCGCAACCAGTTTTCCATGTCGGCAGCCTGATCCTCGTCCGCGCCGCCTGTCGGACACAGGTCTTGGAGCAATGCAGAGAGCGACTGGTAACGTGCCTGAGGTTCTTTTTCAATCATCCGATGCACAATGCGACACAGCTCGCCTGGCAAGTCGGCCCGCAGGCTGCCGAGTGGTTCTGGCCGTTCGTTCAAATGTTTGACAGCCACGGCCAACGCGGTGTCGGCCTGAAACGGCGGCCGCCCGGCCAAGAGATGGTAGCAGGTTACGCCCAAGGAATAGATGTCGCTGCGCGAGTCGAGTGGTTTGCCTTCGATCTGTTCGGGACTCATGTACAACGGGGTGCCCATGGTCATGCCGGTTTGGGTCAGATTCAAGTCGGCGTTGCCGGCAACTCGAGCGAGGCCAAAATCGGCGATCTTCACATGACCGTCAGGCGTGATCAGAATGTTTTCCGGTTTGATGTCTCGGTGCACGATGCCGGCCTCGGCAGCCTGCTGGAGGGCCAGCGCACACTGCCGCAACACGGCCTGGGCTAACCGGACGTTGGGTGAACCGTTACGAGATAGCAGTTGGGCCAGGTTGCGGCCAGGCACGTATTCTTGGGCAATGAAGTAGACGTCTTCGCAATGGCCCACTTCATAAATTTGCACAATCCCAGAGTGGCTAAGCTTAGCAGCGGCTAGCGCTTCATTTTGAAAACGGCGCACATAGATCGCATCACAGGCCAGGTGTGGCTTGAGCACTTTGATCGCTACCTGGCGATCCAACGACTGCTGATGGGCCAGATAGACCTCGGCCATCGCCCCCTGTCCGAGTCGCCGCAATAACTGGAATTCGCCAAGCCGTTTGGTCGACAGATCGACCGGCTCGTTTTGATCGTCAGGAATTTCGGCCACGGGATATGAGGGTCGAGAGTCTAGGGTTGAGGGCAACGCACTCGCGCGTTGCTGGATCTCTTGACTCTAGGCTCTCGACCCTCTGATTGTCAAAAACAAAGAAATTCGGCATAGTAGATCGAAAGTCGAAACGACGCGTCAGCGCTTGCTCTAGACCCTAGACCTTCTCAATGAAAACAACCCAATTGAATCACGTGGCGCTCCATGTTGCCGATGTTGAGCGGAGTCGCCAGTTCTATCAGCAGATGCTGCGGCTTCAGTCGCTCCCGCGTCCGGCATTCGATTTTCCCGGGGCCTGGTTCCGGCTGGGCGAAGATCAAGAACTCCACTTGATTGGCGACCGGCACCAGACCGTCCATTCGCACAACCGGGGCAATCACTTTGCGCTGATGGTTGACGACATGGATGCCTGGGAACAGCATCTCGAAACCCATCAGGCGAACTACGTGCCACGAAAGCCGCGTCCGGATGGCGCCGAACAGATCTTTTTGATCGACCCGGATGGGCACTATATCGAGCTTTGCACGCCGGTTCCCGGAAATGGGTTGTGAACGCGACTCCAAAGGCTCGCGTTGTAGCGATCCCAAGGGTCCGTTATAATCTGCCTGTGAGACCCATTTTGACAGCCGCGGCCTTGACTGGCCAAGCCCCGAAGGAGATCGGACGACGCACGCTGCAAGGATTGGACTAGGCGAGGATAGCCACCGGTTGGCCGCCGGGGGGCCGCTCCGGTTGGGTGGGATCGAGATTCCGCACGACGCACATTTGGTAGGCCATAGCGATGCCGACGCATTGCTACATGCCGTGACCGATGCGCTGTTGGGCGCTGCCGCGTTGGGTGACATCGGCGAATTGTTTCCCGACACCGCTGCAGAAAACAAGGATCGCGACTCGGCCGAAATGTTGCAAACGGCCCATCAGCGGGTTCAGCAGGCCGGTTATCAGATCGTCAATCTGGATGCCGTAGTCCATGCCCAGCAGCCGAAGTTGAGCCCATTTAAGCTGGCCATGCGGCAACGGATCGCCGATCTTCTCGGTCTCGCGGTCGAAGCCGTGGGACTAAAGGCCAAGACTGGCGAGCAGGTGGGCCCGGTGGGCCGGGGCGAGTCGATTGTAACCCGCTGTGTGGTTCTGCTCCAAGCGACCTCTCTGACATCCAACCCAGTCAATCCATCGCCTAGCCGCCCAAACCCCTCTAAAGATTCTTAGCACTCTCCATTCACCATGACTGAAACCACGCAAAATTCTATGGCCACCGAGCAATATTCCCAAACCGCCGAATTGAGCGTCTACAACACGCTTAGCAAACGCAAGGAAAACTTCGAGCCGGTGGTGCCTGGCAAAGTGGGGATCTATCTGTGCGGTCCCACGGTGTATGACAAGGCCCATATCGGCCATCTGGTCGGCCCGGTGATTTTCGACTGCATCAAACGCTATCTGACTTATAGCGGCTACGACGTCACTTGGGTCGTGAACATTACGGACGTAGACGACAAGCTGATTCAGAAAGCGCAAGAGCGTCAAATCACGATGGCCCAAGTGGCCGAAGAGAACACGGCCGACTATCACGCCAATCTGGACGCCTTGGGAATCGACACGATCGACCATTTTCCTCGCGCCACCGACCACATGGACGAGATCATTCGATTTATCGAACATCTGGTGGCCCAAGGCTATGCTTACGCTTCCGAAGGCGATGTCTACTTCGAGGTTGGCAAGGATGCCGAGTATGGCAAATTGAGCAACCGTTCGACCGACAGCCTGCAAGGCGAAGGGGGCGAGATGGCGGCGCGCAAACGGGCAGCCGGTGATTTTGCTCTCTGGAAACAGGCCAAGCCAGACGAGCCAGCCTGGGAAAGTCCTTGGGGGCCTGGCCGACCGGGTTGGCACATCGAGTGTTCGGCCATGAGTCGTGGGCTGTTGGGTGAAACGTTCGATATTCACGGCGGAGGGCTCGATCTGGTCTTTCCGCACCACGAAAATGAAATCGCCCAAAGCGAATGTTGTCACGGTAAACCGATGGTCAAATACTGGCTACACAATGGCCTGATGCGCGCGGCGGCCAAAGGCAAAGTCGGCGGGCGCGGTGATCGCGAGACCAGCTCGCCAGAAGACGAGGTGGCTGGCAAAATCAGCCGATCGAAAGGGGCTGGAGGCCTGGCCGACCTGATTGCCCGGCAGGGTGGCGAGCGGATTCGCTTCTTTTTGCTCCGCACTCATTACCGCAGCACGATCGTCTTTAGCGAAGAAGGCATCGAAGAAGCCGGCACCGGGCTGGCCACGTTTTACCGGTTTGGCAAACGCTTTCAGCGGGCAACCGGCGAAGATTTTTATGCCCTTCCGGTCGCCGCAACCCGATGGAATGATGTGCCCGACACGGCCCCAGCAAGGGTGGCTGAGTTACGCGAACAGTTCCTAGCCGCGATGGACGACGATTTCAATACCGGCAGCGCCATCGCCACCTTGTTCGAGTTGGTCGGCGTCTTGAACAAGTACTGTGATGAGCACGGACTGGACGACTCGACCAGCAGCGATGCCCAGGCCACGGCGGCATTGCGGGCTGGAACGATCGTCTTACGCAGCTTGGCCGGCACGTTGGGCCTGTTCCGTCAACCACCGGTGGAGAAATCTGGCGCCGATGCCGCGTTGATTGGCACCTTAATGGAACTAGTGCTGGCGATTCGAGCCGACGCTCGAGCGGCCAAGAATTTTGACATGGCCGATCAGGTTCGCGATGGAGTAGCGGCCGCCGGCATCGCGCTCGAAGATCGAGCCGGGGGGACCGACTGGTCGTTGCAGCCGGGGGCCGATGAAACGCAACTCGTCGCGCGATTGATGGATTTGATCATCGCTCTGCGAAGCACTGCCCGCGTGAGCAAGGATTTTGCGACCGCCGATCGTGTCCGCGACACCCTGGCCGAAGCCGGAGTGGTCCTGGAAGATCGGGCCGGGGGTACGGAATGGACACTGGCCGAATAGGGCCGTCCCCGAAGTTTCAAAAACGATTGGGTAGAGATGCGAATTCTGGGCGTGGACCCCGGCTTGAACATCACCGGCTACGGGGTCATTGAAGCCTCGTCGCAAGGGGTTTCGCTTTGCGAAGCAGGCGTGATTCGCGGCCGCAGCTCGAAGTCTCTGACCTTGCGCGTACGGGAAATCTACACCGGGCTCTGCGATGTCGTAAAATCGCTGGAGCCTCAGGTGCTGGCGCTCGAACAACTTTATTCGCACTACCAACGTCCCAAAACAGCAATCTTAATGGGGCACGCGCGAGGGGTGATTTGCCTGGCTGCAGCCGAGGCTGAAATTCCCGTGGAGCACTATTCGGCCACGCAGGTTAAAAAAATTCTTACCGGTAACGGCCGGGCCCCCAAGCACCAGATTCAATTGGCCATCGCCCGCGAATTGCAACTGGCCGATCCGCCCGATCCGCCCGACGTGGCTGATGCCCTGGCGATTGCCGTTTGCCACCACTACCTGACTAAGACGAACATGCTGGTTGCCGGTTCACAACGGTCCAGTTGAAAGGATACGAATTTTGATCACCAAAATTACTGGAGAAGTCTGCTCAGTGGCCGGCGACGCGCTGTCGCTGGCTGTCGGTCCTTACGAACGGCAAGTGCTGATTCCCGAGTTTGCTCGCCGGCAGCTTCAAAACCAAATTGGCCAACAAGTGAGCCTGCACACGATCGAATACTTGGAAGGCAACCCGGCCCACGGCCGGCTCACCCCGCGATTGATCGGTTTTGTCAACGAAGCCGAGCGACAATTTTTTGAGATGTTTTGTTCGGTCGATGGCGTGGGAGTTCGCAAAGCTCTTCGTGCGATGGTGCGTCCGGTCGCCGAGGTGGCCGGTGCGATTGAACAGCAAGATACTAAACAGCTCTCAGGCTTGCCTGGCATTGGCCCCGCCACGGCCGAACGGATTGTCGCCAAGCTGCGTCGCAAAGTGCCCAAGTTTGCCTTGCTGGTGGCCAGCGACCTGCCGGTCGAAGCCGATGTCGAAACGGATCTGGTGCGCGAGACGTTTGATGTCTTGCGCCAGCTAGGGCACAGCGAAGCCGATGCCCGGCGGTTGTTGGACGGAGCCCTTGGCCGGAAGAAAAAATACAAAGATGTCGAGGCCCTTCTGCATGCCGTTTATGAGCAAAATTTAGAAGCTCAACCAGGGCAGTAAGAGTCAAGAGCAAGCGCTGACCCGGTTTTGATTCCTTGGCTTGCCGAGTAGGATCATTGTAAAATCGAAAAACAGCGGCCGGCGGCCGCTCGCGAAACACTCGATTTTGTCCGTTTCGCGCTTCGACCACCGGGCGCTGCTCTTTCAAAAGAGACGACCTTGGAGTCGTCCTGTCCCCCTCGAGAGCGAGCTTTCCAGAACCGCGCGCGATTTGCTATAGTAGCGCTCTTTGGTCGACATCTGTTTAGCATCCCCTCACCGAGGCCTAGCCGCCATGGCGCGCGAGCCGATTCTTTCCAGCGACGACACTCCGAGCGAAGACGACCGTTTGCTGCGGCCTCAGACCATGAACGACATGGTTGGCCAACGCGAGGTTTATGAGCGCATCCAAATTGCCGTCGACGCCGCGCGTAAACGAGGTTCGACCTTGGGCCACATTTTGTTCGACGGCCCGCCAGGGTTGGGCAAAACGACGTTTGCTACCTGCATTCCGCGCGACATGGGGGTGTCGTTCCAAATCGCCAGCGGCGCGGCCCTTGCTGCGCCCAAGGATGTGTTGCCTTATTTGACCAACGCCGAGGAAGGCTCGGTGTTGTTCATCGACGAGATCCATCGTGTCCCCAAGGCGGTCGAAGAATTCCTCTACCCGGCGATGGAAGACTTTCGCGTCGACATCACCTTGGGCGAAGGGGTCAATGCTCGAACGTTGAACATGGCGTTGCGGCCCTTTACGCTGATTGGAGCCACGACTCGAGCTGGCCTGATTACAGGCCCCATGCGCGATCGTTTTCAAATTCGCGAACACTTGGATTTCTATTCGCTCGACGAGCTTGCTGAAATTGTGCGGCGCAACGCGACCAAGCTGCAAGTGCCGATTGATGACGAGTCGGCCTATGAGATTGCTCGCCGTAGCCGGGGAACGCCTCGGGTGGCGAACAACCGTTTGCGCTGGGTCTTTGATTATGTGACCAGCCGAGCCGATGGCCAGATTACCCATCGTCTGGCGCTCGACGCCTTGCAGATGCTAGGCGTCGATCATCTAGGGCTCGATGGGCAAGACCGTAAATACCTGGAGACGATTCTTCGCGCCTTCCACGGCGGCCCGGTGGGCGCCGAGGCAATTGCTCACACGATGAACACATCGAGTGACACCTTGATCGACGAAGTCGAGCCCTATCTACTGCGAAGTACCTTGGTGGTTCGCACGCCTCGAGGGCGCAAGCTGACCGAGGCCGGCTATGCCCACTTGGGCGCTACGCCAGAAGCTCAGGCAATCTCGCCATCGGACGATGAACAAGAACGGCTGTTTGACGAACCGTTGTAGAAGAAATCCAGCGAGGTAGCAAACCGTTCTCAGGCGCTATGGGGTTGGACAGGTCGCGTTTTTTTCCGAGAGTAGATAGGCGACCACATCGGCCGCCGTATAGGAGGTGGCGTCGGCCGATGGTAGAAAATCGGTCAAACCGCGCACCTCATCGCCACAAGTGATCAACGGCTTCTCCAGTTGGCCGTTGCGGCGCACCTGGCCCAAATCGACGTTCGACAGCAGACCGTTGCAAACGCATTTTCGGCCCACGGTATCGGCCAGCTCGCCGCCTTTGTTCAAATAGGCGTCGATCTCTTCCGACGGACAACGCCAGCCAAGCTTCCCGTCTTCTTTCTTGTAAGCATGTCTCAGGTACCCTAAGTCGCACACCCGGCCACGCGCTTCGTATTGGCAGGCTTCGGAGATAGTCCCCGGCATCTGCAACACCTTGAAGGGAAACCCCGTGGGCGAAGCGACCGGGTCAGTGAACACCTGCGCTTCTTGGCGGCGAGCCATCGCAACCACCTGACGTTTAATGTCGGTGCGCATGCCAGACTCTTCACAAAACGCGAACGCTGTGCCGACTTGAATTCCAGCAGCGCCGGCGTCAAGTGCATCAATGAGCCGTTGCGGGGAACCGTATGACCCGGCCAGCCAAAAAGGACGTCCAAGTGCTGCAATCGCTTCCAGCGCCGGTTGATCGCGATCGCCGTAAATCGGTTCGCCCTGCTCGTTCAGTTGCATCGCGCCGCGCGGCGGTGCGTTGTGTCCGCCGGCCGTGGCGCCTTCGACCACAAAACCATCCACATGGCCAGTGGCCTTGCGGGCTAGCATCGTGGCCAAAGTGGCCGATGAGATGATGGCTAGAAACTTGGGCCGTGTGAGCGTAGGCGTTTCGCCAGATAAAAATTCCGCTGGATCGAATTGCGTCGTGAACTTTTCACTCCGATCGGCCCCCTGCACGTCGAGAGTCAGTTCGGCCGATTTCCCTTCGGCCAGTCGGTCGAGAAAGCCGGGGATGGCGCGGGGAATACCGGCCCCCATCAGCACATAGTCGACGCCAGCCAGCATGGCTCCGAACAACGAGGGGAGCGTCGGAAGCTGAACTTTTTCTAGATAGTTGATGCCGATTGGCCCCTCATGGCCCGCTTTGGCCAGGGCGACCTCGACAAAGTTGGCCACCACCAGCAACTCCAGGTGAGCCTGAGAAGGCTTGACCGAAGGGACCGGGATGGCGCGAAACGGTTGGCTGTCGTCTTTGCCGCCGGGGATCAAGTAGCGTTCCAACACCCGATTGGCCATTTCAGGAATCGGAAACCATCCTAGCGCGCGCCGCAAATGGCCGTCGGGATCGCCTTGTTGAAGGCGTCTGGCCAGCACGAGGTCGAGGGCCGTGCCAGAGACAACGCCCATTTGCCCTTGTTGGGCAACCGCCTGGGCCAGCGTCCAACTCGATACGGCGGCGCCCATGCCCCCTTGAATAATCAATGGGTTTGGCGGGGTGGACATGCGACTCCTCTCTTCATTCTGCGAATCGTGCGCGTTGCTGGGAGCCTGGATCGGCGACCAGACAGCGTCTGCTTGCTCAAGAAAACCGAGAGCCAGGGAGACGCAAATGTCATAGTCTACCCGGTTCGCCGTTCGACCACACGGTCGAATCCGTAACTCGGGCGTGAAAGAAATGTAACGGTTCTGTTACCATCGAATTGTTTCGCTCAGTCAGGCACCAACGTTTTTCGGTTTTCATCGCCTTTTATCGAAGAAACACCGTCATACCCGTTGACTATCTGCGATTCGCCGGCACCACCAGAATTACCTATTTAATTGCTAGCACCGTGCGTTACTGGGGGGCGAATCTTCTTCTAATCGGGCCTTAAGCTGTGCCATGCCGCGTAGCCAGCGGTCATATTGAGTCGCTTTGCGTTCAAAGTGTTGTCCTACCTCGGCATGAGGCAAAATCAAAAATCGTTCCTCGCGCACTCCCTCGACCGTGCACTTGGCGACCTGATCGGCCGAAAGGGCCGTGGGGCCAATCACCGGAGCCAGGTAGGCGTCTTCGGCCAACATTTCGGTACGGACGCCCAAAGGGCAAATGCAAGAAACCCGCAAGCCTTGCTCCCGGTAGCTGAGTGCAAGCCATTCGGCCCAAGCCACGGCGGCATGTTTGGTCACCGAATAAGGCGCTGCGCCAACATGGGTCAACAGGCCAGCAGCCGAGGCCATCTGGACCAAATAGCCCTGGCCACGCCGACACATCGCCGGCACCACCGCGCGCGCCGCGTAAACATGGGCCATGAAATTCACATCCAGGGCCGCGCGCCACTGGGCATCAGTCGCTTCCAGCCCGCCCAGCGGGCCGAAGATGCCAGCGTTCGAGCAAAACAGGTCGACCGGTCCATAGGTTTCGACGGTCTGCTCGACCACGCGGCCAATCTCGTCTTCTTGGGCGACATCACACGCCATGGCGGTGCCGTCGATCTCTTGGGCAACCGTGCAGGCTAGCTCAAGATTGCGATCGGCCACGACGACGCCTCGCGCGCCGGCAGTGGCAAACCGGCGACAGAGCGCGGCGCCGATGCCTTGCGCCCCGCCGGTGACGATGACGACCTTGTCTTTGAGATCCATGACGCTTTCGTGCAGGTTGCCGATCGCTGCGCTAGGGCAGTTCGCGAATTTGAATGTCCTTGAACTCAGCCCACATCGGTTTGCCGCCGTGGAGTTGCAGGGCCAAGACGCCGTCGTGCAGGGCCAGTCTGGGGTGGTTGTCGGTAAAGTCGAGAATTAGCGTGCCGTTTAGGTAGTGTTGCAGGTGGTTGCCTTGCGCGACAATGCGCACTTCGTTCCAATCGTCGAGTTTGTACAGTTTTTTGAACGCCTCGGCGTCGATCAGCTGCTCGACTACCTGCTTCTTCCCATCTGCTTTGCGCACGGCTTTTTCGCCGGCCAGACAAATTCGACCGTGGCGTCCGCCTTCGTCATAGATAAAGCCCGTGACGTTCGGCATCTGGTTTTCGTTGCGCAGTTCGTGTTGATAGCCTCGCACGACCCAACGATTTGGAGCCTGATCGGCCGGAATATGCCTTGATCGGTATTGAATGCCCGAGTTGTTGCTCGCACTACAACGGAAAGAGAGTTGCAGTTCAAAATCTCGCGTGCGGCCCCCTTGCCAAATCAAAAACGTGTTGCGACGCGTCGGTTTTTCAGGACTGGTTTCGCCGCGAATCACGCCATCGGCGACCGACCACAGCCGGGGATCTCCTTCCCAACCGGTGAGATCCTGGCCGTTGAAGATACTCTGCATCTCGGGCTCTGCAGCAGTCGGCGTCGATGCGGCTTCCTCGGCCAAAATCGTTTGGGGTAGTAAAACCAACATCAAAAATACGAAGCCACGTGTCATCGGTGTTTTCCTATTTCTTGGTTAGGCAGTAGTTCCAAATTTCCCGTGTTAGCCAGTAGCAGCGGTCGGTGACCGCTCGCGAAACAATTGTTTTTCAGATTTTTAGAAAACGACCGGTTTTTGAAACCCCCGTTTTGGGAACTCCAGAAAACAAGAAACCTGCGGGGCGATCATTTTTGTAATTGGAGTTGGCCGTCCAGGACATAGGTTTCACCGGCCTTCCACTGAAACGGTCGAGCAATCTGGCCAGTACGCATGGTTCCCTCGTCGTCATATCCGGCATACAAGGTTGCCGAGGTCAAACGGCCATCGGCCCAGGCGAGATCGATCTTATGGCCACCGCGCACCAGTACGCCGGTGATCGCGCCGTCAGGATAGTCGACTGGCCAGGCAGGCAACAGGTCGATGTGGCCGGGACGTGAAAAAACCAGCATCTGCATCAGCAAACGGGGCAAGCTCAACGACGCATCTAAATTGTAGATTTTGTGGTTCGGGTCGTGCGACGTCACCAGGCCAGTATGAATGAAGCGCCGCCGGCTAAAGCGATCTAGCTTGAGCCGCACAACTTCGGTTTCTTTTAAACGCGAGGCCATCAAGGCTTCGTGGATCAACCCATGGGCCTTACGGGTGTCGTGCTGAACACGTTTTGCCAGGGCCACGCGGGCTGCCTTGAACAGGGCTGGGTCGGTCGCGTCGTCGAAAAACTCCAGGCCGGGAAAGATCGGATAAAGGTGCGAAGCGTGCCGATGCCGGTAGTTGTCGTGGTAGACCTCTGGAACCCATTCGGCCAAGGCGCCGTCTTGATTGATGCGATACTGTACCAAATTTTCACGGTAGTGCTTCCATTTTTTGATTTTCGCGTCGTCCAAGCCAAACTGTTCGCCCAGCTTGATCAACACCTCGAACACCTCACGGGCAACCGCGATGTCGATCGTGCTGTCTTTCACCACCATTGCCGCACGAAAGTTGCTGGGGAAATTTTCGGGCGAAATGCTTGGCGTAAAATGATACCGCCCATCGTCTTCCTTCACTAAAAAATCTTCGTAGAAGTCGGCCATCTCCCGATAGAGCGGCAGCACCCTGTCTTTCATAAACTTCTGATCGCCGGTCAACAGTCCATAGTCGTAAAACGGTTGAATGTTCCACCCTCCGCCAGAGGGCCAATACATCCAGGCATACATTCCGGCAAAATGCGACAAATATCCTTTTTCAGGGTCGCTGTAGTGCGGCACCAAAAACCCGCGACACCCTAGATACTTGCGGGCATTGAGTCGCCAGCCAGGCAAGATCCGTTCGACATAGCCGAAGTAAGACTCGGCGCACTCTGGCAAGTTGCCCATCGCGGCGGCCGAGGTTGCCAAATAGAGATTCGAGTCCATTACAAAACCGCCAGCCCAGGCGGGTCGCCATCCGCCGGCCCAAATGCCTTGCAGCGGCGGCGGATATTTGCCAGAGGAGGAAATCAACAGATACCGCCCCATGGCGTGCATCTGTTCGAGCAGCAAGGGCGTCACCCCTTGGCTATGTGCGTCGTCCAACATCGTTTCGGTCGGCGTGGTCTGCCATTGTTCGGCGCAGCCCAGGTCGAGCGTGACGCGGCGAAACATCTCACCATGTTGCCGAGCGTGGGGAACCAACAGGTCTTGATAGTCGGGTGATAACTGGGCCAGCTCCTCTTGCAGGGCTTCGCGATCCGAGGCGGTTCCATCGCTCAACGGATTGATCCGCAACACAATGAGCACTTGCTCGGCATCAGTCACTCGCAGCCTGTCGCCGGTGGCCGTGGTTTGGCCCCCTGAGGCGATTACCCGAGCAACGCCTTCATAGCCACCCCGATCAAACCCGTAGTTGGCATGATAGTACAGCCCATCGGCGGTCGCCTCGCTGTGTGTCGAGGCAATCGCCTGCTTGAGATCGATGCCCAGGTAGTTGCCTTCACGGCCTGGGGTTTCGGTCAGAGAAAGCGTACCGTTGAGCTTTCGCGCGCCAGTCGTGTTCAAGCGAACCACGATGACGTTGTGTTTTCGAGAAGAGAAAATCCGTTGCTCGACGCTACCTTGTTCGTCTTGCCAATGAGTTCGCACCTCGCCGGTTTCCAGGTCCAACCGTCGTTGGAATTCGGTTGGCTTGCCAGAGAGGGTAAGGTCGATCTGCAAATCGAACGCCGGGTGAGGAAACAAGGAATAGACTTGCGCGGCGCCCATTTCGACCAGTTGCTTGCGAGCGGCCTGATCGCCCAGCCCATGCGCTTCCCGAGGCTTGCCCTCGTCGATCAAGCGTCGCACTTCTGGCAGCAGATTGGCGATGTCGGCAACCGCTTCTTTCTCGCGGTCCCAAGCACGCAGAAAGAGTTCTTCGTGAACACAAATGATTCGCGCGTGGCCTGGCTGGCCGGTGGCCATCGTGCCATGGCGTCCGTTTCCAGTGACCATCGCATCTTGCCAGCGCTCGGCCGGTTGTTTCGAGTGAATCGCCCATCGCCCTGAGGAGATGGCCGTAGACTCCGCGTTAGAAAACGCCCCGGTTGCGAAGAGGACGGTCAACGTGCCAGCAATCGCGTGACGGTTCATCGGCGAGAGACCTTTGGATCGTGGAGGTGGGAAACACACGGTCGGACAGGACGCCCACAGCGTCTGTCGATTGGGGCAACAAGCGGGTGGCGATATTCTAACCGGTCGATTCGGGCATCGCAAATTTTTTCGTCTCTGGCACGGGAAAACTGCAAAATCTAAAAGCAGGGACTGGTGGTCCCTCGCGAAACGCTAGATTTCATCGGTTTCGCGAGCGGCCACCGGCCGCTGATTTTCACTGAATTTGGCCTCCTCGATACGTCGATACAATCGTTGGAACCGTGCCATTTTTTCGACTAACGAAACGCGCGAAATCGCAGCGTTGCGCAGAAGGATTTGCTCATATGGTACGGCAACTTGTTCGAAACGTGTGGACAGGCGTGTTCGCGGTTCGACTCTTATGCCTGGCCGCTGTGCCTGGGTGTGCTGGTCCGGAAGTGGCTAGCAGTCTGTCAGACGATCATCTTCGAATAGGAAGAGCCTTTTCTCATAGCAGAAGAGGCGATTCAGGCTTTAGAACCGACACGAAAACTACGCTTGGACGCAATACCAGTCGACCGGCTGTGCCAGCAACGCTAGCGATTCACGACACCGTGGTCCGTCGACTGCCCCCAGCGCGTTCCCCCGTCATTCAACTGGTGGGCCACCAACAACCGGCCGAGTCATTGGCCGAATTGATTCAGTTGGCCCAGTGGCAAAACCCGCGACTGGTCCGACTACAGGCTGAAGCGGCGGCGGCTCAGGCGAAAATCCAGCACGTCAACAAGCTGCCTGACCCGACCGTGGGGGCCAACGTGTTTGCATCGCCGATCGAGACAGCCGCCGGATCGCAAACGGCCAATCTGACTATCATGCAACGGTTCCCCTGGCTCCGCCGGCTCGACGCCCAAGCACAACAAGCCTGTTTCGAAGCACTGGCTATCCAGCAAGTCTATCAGGCCGAACGACTGAAGACGATTGCCGACCTGCGTGCCGGATGGTGCCGGTTGTTTGTCATCGCGCGTCAAATTGAAGTCAATCAGGCCAACCAACAATTGCTCGATTCGCTCATTCGGATTGCCAACGCGCGGCTCGAAGCAGGCGACGCTTCCCAGGGCGACGTACTCTTGGCAACACTCGAGTTGAGTCGACTGGCCCAGCAGATGCTTACCTTCCGGCAGCAGCAAATCTCTCAAGTGGCCAAACTCAATCGAATTGTTGGGCGATCGTCCAACGAGCCGATCACAGCCCCTGCCCAACTGAACGTCACGCTGCCGGCATGGCAATACTCTGAGTTGCGTCGCAGCGCCATCGAACGACAACCAGACATCGCGGCGGCCGTGCTTCGCGCCGACGCCAGTCGTTGGGGCATCGAGGTAGCCCGACTTCGCCGCCGGCCCGACGTATCGGTCGGCGCTGCATGGTATGCCATTGACGATGACCGACCAGCGTCTGGAATCGTCGACGTGGGACGCGATGCTTGGTCGGTTGGAGTGCAGTTGACGGTTCCGGTCTGGCAACACAAATACGACGCGATTCAGCAGGAAGCCAACGAGAGACATACGGCTGCCCAGGCCACGGTCGACGAAGTTATTCAGCGTTATGAGGCGTTGCTACAAGACCTTTGGGCTCAGGCCCAAGCAGCCAGCGAGACGGCCAGTCTGTATCGAACCACGATTCTTCCCCAAGCCCAACAGACGCTCCAGTCAGACCAGGAATCGTATGCCAACGGCGGCGTAGAGTTCGATCGCGTGATCCGCGACTTGCGCAACGTGCTCACGCTCCAATTAGAACACCATCGAGCCGTGGGCCGATTGGCCATCGCGCTAGCCCGAATTCGCCAGGCCACGGCCGACGATTCGACGGGATAGCAGCGGCCGGTGGCCGCTCGAGAAGCGCTCGATTTCAGAGGTTTCGCGCTTCGACCATCGGTCACTAAAGCAAGTTGCTTTTTACCGTGGCGGGCGCGACCTAGTTTTCACCGGGATTTCTCGACGAAACATCGGCACGCATTTTGGTAATTTGCTCTAGTTTTTTAAAAGAGACGCGATTTGCAGTTCTTCTGAAAAGATGAACTGGTCTTCTCGCCACTTACAAGCCATAATTCAAATAGTGTGGCTATCCGGTTTTCGTTTCCCGTCCCTCGCGTCTGGTTCATACCATGCGGCACGGTGCTCAGCAAACCCTGTTGATCCTGGCAATGATTGCCATGCCATGCGAGCCGTTGCTCGCGGTGTCGCCGGTTTGTCGCTGTGGAGCGAGGGAAACGAGTTGCACTTCGTCGGGAATAGACGTTGCCGACGGTTGTCATCCACACCCGGCTTGCTGTCATCAACCCCAGAAGCAAACCGGCTGTCAACCGGCGTCAAGCTGTTGTGGCAGCCGCGACCGGCAGACACCTTGTCAATGTGGCTGTGGCCAGCAGCAACCTCGTCAGCCGGCGCCGTTGACTGAATCGTCGAAGCCTTCGGTCGTCAAGCTGAAGATGATCGCCGACGCCGGCGAACCTTTGCGAACCGTGGTGCTTTCTGAATTTGGGCTCACGGCTGATTCTTCTCAAGCGCAGGCAGACCACGCCGCGCCGCCGTTGCAAATTCTATTTTGCATCTGGCAAACCTAAGGCGTTGCGCTCGCCGCTTGCGCGATGCGCCCTGCTAGCCTGGTTTTCGCACGGTTGTTGATTGAGACCGTTCTGCGCACAAATCACCGCTGCTCGCCTGCGCTTCGCAAGTGGCCAAAAACATGTGGGCGGCCAACAGGAACAGCCCCTTTTGGCACGGTTCCTGTCCAGGCGGCTGGCTCTTGTTTGGTCGCTCACTTTTTCTTTTGGGCTTGGTACTTGCCTTCACTTCCTAGCAAGAGTCTTCCAATGACCGCGAATCGAATTCCTGACGAACCGCTATCCCCCGATGGTCAACGCCCACACAAGTTTCCTCGGCTAGCACCGTTGATGACGCCAGCACTCGTATTCATGGCTGGACTCTTGGTGATTGTCGTGCTCGGTCTGGCCCAGCGAGTCGGCTGGCTTTCTTCCGGCGCCGGCCCAGGAGCAATAGCATCCGGCCGCTCGGAACCGATCTATACCTGTCCAATGCACCCTCAGATTCGCCAACCTGGAGAAGGCCGCTGTCCGATTTGTGGAATGGAGTTGGTGACAGCGGCAGCCTCCGGCGCAGCCGATCAGGACGAACTGTCGATCAACATCGAGCCAGCCGCGCGGCGACTGGCCAACATCCAAACCGACGTCGTGCGCCGAGAACCGCTCGTAGCCACGATCGAAACAGTCGGCGCGATCGCCAAGGATGAGAGCCGAGTGGCCACGATTGCCAGCTACACCAACGGCCGGCTAGAGCGTCTGTTTGCTGACTACACAGGCGTCGAAGTCGCCCAGGGGGATCATCTAGCGGTGCTCTATAGCCCCGACCTCTATGCGGCCCAAGTCGAATATCTAGAAAGCCGTCAGGCGTTCGGCGCCACCGACCCCGGCGGGCTGCCGGTGGTTCGGCGAGCCCAACAGCGGTTGGTTGCCAACTCACGGAAACGGCTGTTGGAGCTTGGCATGACTGCCGATCAGATTGCCCAACTCGAACAA
>JANQPJ010000237.1 GCA_028289525.1 Pirellulales bacterium | reverse complement strand
CCCCTTGATGGTTGACAACATGCCAATGGTTGTCCGTGAATCATTTCCCAGTAATCCGTGTTTCATCCGTGTAAATCCGTGGCTAAAATGCTTTGGACTTCGCGCTGTAGTACTAGCTGCTAGAGTAAATCTTCAGAATATCAACGGTTGCGATTCAACACAACTCACCGCGGTGCGCCCAATAGTCGATTGAGTTGACGGTGAACTTCATTCGAGATCGCTTTTTGAGCGGCTCCTTGTAGCATTTGCGAAGAGATTTGGGCCAGGGCGCGACTGTCCATCTGAGGTTTGTTAAAGGTGCCGCGAATCGGCACGCGTAGCGTCATTCCGCGCAGCGAGGCGACCAACGGATTGTTGCCGAGCCAGGCATCTTGGATCGGAATTTGGGCTTCGATGTCGAGCGTTTGATCGAAGCCGACCGAGCCGCGTGTGTAAATGGTCACGCGACCGCTACGGACAATCGTTTGACCATGGTAGATGCGTCCCTGCACCACGCGAAACTGAATGGTCTGTTCACCAATCTCTAACAGCGAGGTATTGGCCGCATCGGCACCCGAAGGCAACGGCCGACGATGCACCAAGGCTTCGATCTGTTTGGCCAGTAAGACGAACTGTTCTGCCAACGGGCCAGGGTAGACTTGGCCTTGATGAATGGTGAGTCGGCCGGCCATATCGGTCTTTTCAGGTTGAGCCAGAGGGATTTGGGCTCCGTCTAAGTCGACTGAAAATCGTCCGTCACATCGGGTCGCATCGGCCAGCGCCGGAGCAACGTATTTTAACAGGACGTTGCAGTTCTCAGGGGCCAGTCGCACCTGGGTCAACAGCGGACCGGCCGGAGCATAAAGCATGGCTGGTGCCGGATCGAGTTGTGCTTGGGAAGACAGCGAAAGTTGGCCTTGCGAGACGGGGACGTTCAACGGTTCGACGACGACCCGACCTTGGGCCACGCGCGAGACGACCCGCCCTGGGCCGACCTGCAGGCCATAGACTTCGGCCGTTTGCCAGCCAGCCGCCAAGTCGATTTGAAGCCGCTTGGACCAGTGGGGAATCTCGGCCGACTCGCCTGCGCTAGCGCCAAGTGGCCCGGCAATCGTGAACTGGGCAGTGTCTTGCCCGGTAATGATGATCTGACGGCCGACATACGGCGTGATCCAGGGCATCAGCTTTTTCAGGTCGTAGCGAACCGTGCCAGAAAGCTGTAGGTCTTGCTTGGTGCTAAGTTGACCAATCGCTCCTTGGGCATTTAGTTCCAGGGCTTGACCTACCAAGCGCGCTTCTTGCAGGCGAAGCTGGTCTTGGGCATGGTTATGCACGGCCACGATGGTCGATTGGAGCGACGGCTCGCGGAGGTGGGTTTGCACGCGCTCCTCGCCGCGCGGGCCGCGCGTGCGTTGGCGAAGCCGCAGGTTATTGCCGGTCAATTCAATGTGGGCGGTGGTCTGTTGGGACTGGTGGGCCAGGTCGACTCGCCCGGCAAGTTGCCCTTCGCACAACCAGGTTGGTTGCGGACCGAGTTGAGTAAACCAATGTTCAATGCGGTCGAGCGCTCCGTTGAAGCTAATGGTCCCCTCGAGCTTGCCGCCGGGGTTCAAATCGGCCGTCATCCGTTCGGCTCGGGCTGACAAAGTATTACTGGCCAGCGTGCAGTCGGGAATCGTCAGGCGTTGTTGTTCCCAATTCCAGTTGGCTTGTCCTTGGAGATTGACCGCTGGTTCGGCGATGCGAACCCCTGCGGTAGGTCGAAAGACCATGTCGCGCACACGCAAATCGGCGTCGGCGATTTGCAGCTCGGTTTCGCCACAGGCCAGGCGAGCCGAGAGAGTGCAATGGCCGTCGAGGTCGAGGTCGTTGGCCGCTAGCCACGGGCGCAGGCGTGCTCGCCAACGGGCGATGCGGCCTTGGAGTTCGATGGCCACCGGCCAGGTGGTGGTGGGCTGTTGATCGCTCACCGCTGCGGTCAGTTGGGCTGTCAGGCGGTCCTCGCCCGAGGTGACGTTCACCTGGGCTTGTTGCACCGCCTGCAAACCCGTTTCGTCGAGCTGGCCTGCGCCCTGGGCTTCGACGCGCAGCTTCGCTTCGCGCCAGGCCGATTGATTGGGAGCAGCCAAGTGAAACGCCTGTAACTCAATCGACGTGGCGGCTTTGAACGCGCCGTCTTGGGGCACACGTTGCCAAGTGAGTTGAGCGTCTGCCTGGCCTTCGATCCGCCACCCTGCCAAGTCGACCACCTGCCCCAACTCCTCGGCCGCCCGACTCAGATCGAGCCGTGCCTGGGCGGTCAATTGCTCGGGGGTTCCCTGTGCCTGAGCCTGGAGAAAATTCGACTGGCAGACCAGTTGGTCGATTTGCAGGCCGGCATCCTGACGATGGGCGCGCAACTCCAATTGAATCGGCTCGCGCCAGGCGAACGCTTGGCCGGCTCGCTCGAGGGCCAGGTCGGTCGCTTCGAGTCGGGCTTGCCATTGCTGTTGGCCTTGCGGACGTTGGCTGTCGATGCCAAAGGCCAAGCGGCCAGTGGTGATCGACGTGTCCTCGCGCAAGTGGAGTGTTTTGGGCAACAGGGTCGCCAGACGGGCTGCATCGAGTTGGCCAACCAGATGAAACTCTTCTTCGGCCAGCAGTCCCCAGTTGCCAGTGGTCAGGGTGGCTAGAGAGAGTGTGCCGCTGGCTTCGAGATGACCGGCGTCACAATCGAGCGTAGCCTGATGAATGGCAAGCTGGGTGCCATCCCACTCGATGTGGCAAGGAACCACCAGACGCGCGAGCGACACTTCGTCGTCTGGCAAGCCTGGGATCGAAGCGAATAGCTGGTCGATCGTGGTTTCACCTGCGACCGACACCGACGGGTTCGACTCGGCCAGATTCCACGTGACTTTCAATTGGCTCGTCAGCCGGCCATCGAAGGCCGCCTGAGGCAGGAATCGTTCACAGCACACTTGGACCAGGTCCAACGGCAACTGCTGAGTGTCGAGTTTCGCATTCCCGGCCTGATAGGTTGGATCTACGGCCACCTCGACCGACAAGCTGCCTGGCTGCCGCTGGGACGCCACAGTGCTGGCCAGCTTCACGGCCACCGGTTGTTCGGCGTCGGTGTCGATGTCTGCCTGCACGGCAACTTGTTCCAGGCTCCAGCGGCGCGTCGTCGTGGAGTCTTCGACATGAATGGCCCCTTCTTCCACAACGACCTGAACGGCGAGCGCCGTCGACTCGCCAGTTGCAGAGGAATCGGATTGCCAAGTGGCTAAATAGTCTTCCCAATCGCTGCCGTCGCGTCGTGGGCGAGCGTAAACAATCGGGCGTCGCAGGCGAAGCGTGCCTAGCTGGCCTCTCTGGCTAACCAGTTGCCACAAGGGTCGATCGCCTTGGGCCCTTTCGAGCGTGAGCAACGTGGCCCCTTTGGCGTCGCGCAACTCGATTCCTTCGACCTGGAGCGGGGTGAGCCAGCCGAGGGTGGCTCGAGCGATTTGCAGGCTGCCACGTTCGGCGGGAATTGCTCGTTCCAGCAACATGCCGAGCAATGGAGTCTTGGTCACCAGCGTGGGGGCGGCCGCCACCAGAACCACCGGCAACATCAGCAGCAAAAACAGCCGGCGACGCCAGCGTCGCTTGCGCTTCGGTGCTTGCACATGATGTCGATAATCGCGGTCGTCTAGCGATGGGTCTTGGCGCCTGAATGCTGCCATGAGTGACGTCTCCGATCGATTCGTACGACGAGAGTAGGCTTTTTGGCCGATGGATCCCTTGTTCCAGACGTTGGAATCAAGAGAAAAGGTCGCCGATTCTAGAGGGAATTGCCGATTGAGCCTAGATCGACTTGGGGAGAATGGACCATAATTGAGGAACAGGAGGATTGCAAAGTTATCGATCCCACCAAAGCAGCGGCCGGCGGCCGCTCGCGAAACAGAAAAATTCAGCCGTTTCGCGAGCGGTCACCGACCGCTGTTTTTTAAAAAAAACGACTTT
>JANQPJ010000226.1 GCA_028289525.1 Pirellulales bacterium | reverse complement strand
CGCGCTTCGGCCACCGGCCGCTGTTTTTGCGAAAAAACGACTTTTGTAATCGGACAATCAACTGCCGAAGCTGTCTTGACACGTCGAACTGATTTTCCTAAATCGGTGCCCAGCGTGCTGGTCCAGGCAAAGGAATTGCCAGTGTGGCCAAAACGCGAAACGTTCAAAACATCTTATCCAATCCACGTAACTTGGGCATGGAGGCCCGGTGCGATGGCCAATTCATCGACGCGGGAAATTGGAGTCAGTCTCAGGCGGTTGTTCCCCGAGGCCCAAATGCTCGGGGCCCCGGATATCCAAACCACCTGTTGCACCAGCGACTCGCGCAGCGTCAAGCCCGGCGATTTGTTCGTCGCCTTGCCAGGCATCTCGCATGATGGCCACGAGTTTGCCCACGACGCGGTCCGGCGCGGAGCAACGGCCGTACTGGCCGAGCGCTATGTGCCGGTTGACGGCCGGCCGCTCTGTCTGGTCGACGATGTTCGCCCGGCGTATGGCCGCTTGTGTCAGGCACTGGCCGGCAGCCCTGCCGATCGGTTACGGATGATTGGAGTGACGGGAACCAATGGCAAAACCACCACCACGGCGCTCATTGCCGCCGTGCTCAAGGCGGCCGGTCGCCGCGCTGGCACACTCGGCACGCTAGGCGTTCGGCATCCGTTTGGGGCCGCGCCAACCACACACACCACCCCGCCTCCCGAAACGCTGGCCATGGCCCTGGCCGAACTTGACGACGTCGGCTGCCAGGATGCCGTGATGGAAGTTTCGAGCCATGGCCTCAGCCAGCAGCGGATTGCTGGGCTGGCCTACGACGCGATTTGCTACACAAACATTCGCCGCGATCATTTGGATTTTCACGGCTCGCTGGTCAACTATCGCGGCGCCAAGGCCCGGTTGCTCGACTACCGTCGCCGCAATGCTCCGGTGATCCTCAATCTCGACGATCCCCATACGGCTAGCTTGGCCTCGCGATGTGCCGACGCGGCGATTACTTATAGCCTGCGTGGCGAGGCCGATCTGACCGCCACGTTGTTGGACCGCTCACGTTCGGAGCAGACCTATTTGCTCTCCTGGGGTCGAGAGTCGATTCCGGTTTGCAGTCACACGATCGGCGATCACCAAATCTCGAATTCGCTGGCCGCTGCCGCGGTCGGCTTGGCGCTGGGCGTCGAGTTGACCGATGTCGTGCGGGGGCTAGAGTCGGTCGAATATGTGCCAGGCCGCCTGCAACGCGTAGAGTGTGGCCAGCCGTTTGGTGTGTTTGTCGACTATGCCCATACGCCCGATGCCTTGGAAGCCTGTTTGACGACGCTGCGCGAGGTGACCTCGGGCCGATTGTTTTGCGTGTTTGGGGCCGCCGGGCGTCGCGATCCGCGCAGCCGCGCGTTGATGGGGGCCACGGTCGAACAGCATGCCGATGTGGCCGTGGTGACGACCGACGATCCGCGAGGGGAATCGCCCGCAGGAATTGTGCGAGACATTCTCGATGGCTGTATGCGGCGTTCCACGATCCGTCAGGTGGCCGATCGGTGTGAGGCGATTACGCAAACATTGGCCGAGGCGATGCCAGGCGACACGGTCGTGATTGCCGGTCGAGGGCATGAACAAGTTCAGCGATTCGATTCGGGGGCGGTGGAGTTTGACGACTTTCAGGTTGCCCGAGAGGTTTTATACCAGCTTCAAGCGAACTTGAGTTATGTGTGATGTGGAGACGGTGGAGTTTGGTGCTTTCAGGTTGCCCGAAACGTTTTGTGTCAGCTTCAAGCGAACTTGCGTTATGTATAGCGAGATGGATTGTTCGGTGGATGACCACTTGTCGAGCGACGGGACGCGCCCTTTGATGTGCTCTCTGGTACTGAGTGAGCTTGCTTTCGAAACCGGTGGCCAGTTGGTCGTCGATGCCATGCCGCCTTTGGCCGGTGATGACTCGCCGGTGGGGCGGATTGTCACCGACAGTCGACAGGTTCGGCCTGGCGATGTCTTTTGGGCGCTCGCCGGTCCTCGCTATGACGGCAATCATTTTCTCGAAGAGGCGTTTGCTCGTGGGGCGGCCGGAGTGGTGACGCATCGCGAAACGCTGGCCCCTTGGGCCGGGGGCTGGGCCTTGCGAGTGGAAGACACCCGATGGGCGCTCTGGCAGTTGGCCGCGGCCGTCCGTTATCGGTTTCAAGGCAGCGTCGTCGGGGTGACCGGAAGCGTCGGCAAGACGACCACCAGACAGATGATCCATACGGCCTTGGCCGGCCGGTTGACGGGAACCGCCAGCCCGCAAAATTACAACAACGAGATTGGGGTGCCGCTTAGCATGTTGCGGTGGAACCCTTTGGACGACTATGCGGTGGTCGAGTTGGGAGCCAACCGCGAAGGTGAAATCGACGCCCTGGCCGGGCTTTGTGCTCCGCATTTGGGAGTCATCCCTTGTTTGGCCGAAGCTCATTTGGGCAAGTTTGGCAGCCGCGAAGCCATTGCCCGGGCAAAAGCCGAACTGCTGGCTTCGTTGCCGGAAGATGGTTGGGCGGTGCTGGGAGGGGACGATCCGCGTCTGCGACAGTTGGGGGCAAACTGCCGTGCCCGAGTGGTCTATGTCGGCCGGTCAGGCGACTGTGATTTGGTGGCCACGGATGTCCAGTGTTACGGAGGGCGACTGCGGTTTCGTGCCGCGGATGTGCAATTCGAGCTGCCGGTGTGGGGACGCCACCACTTGACCTCGGCCCTGGCCGCCATTGCGGTCGCACGGATTTTCGGTTTGCCGTTGGTCGAAGTGCGCGACGCGCTACGGGCATTTCGGCCTGTGGCCGGACGTTGCGAAATTTTTCATACCGCAGGCTTCACGGTCATCGACGATGCCTACAACGCGAACCCAACCTCGATGCGAGCGGCTTTGGAGTTGCTGCGCGACTTCGATGCCCCTGGGCGGCGAGTGGTCGTCTGTGGCGACATGAAAGAACTGGGCAGCGCCGCCGTCGACCGGCATCGCCAGCTCGGCGAACAAGTCGTGACCCTGTGTGGGGCCGATCTGCTGTTGGCCTATGGCGACTATGCCGGCGAAGTGGTCGACGCCGCCAAGCAAGCTGGGATGCCGGCAACTCAGGCAGTGCTGGCCTGCGAGCTAGAGGAAGCCCACGCGACGCTTCAAAACATGGTGGTCGATGGCGATGTGGTGTTGGTCAAGGGCTCGCGAGACATGCAGCTAGATCTGCTCATCGAACGACTTAAACAGTCGCCAACCTTAAACGCGGCATAAAACAAAAGTTTCACGTATTGGCCACCGGCCGTTACTTTTTTGAAATCGTAACCAAATAAAAACAAACATAGCGAGGCTTTGTCGCTGGTGTCTGGCTTTGCGGGAAATCAGACGCCACCCACCCTCCTGGGTCGGAGCTTGAACTGGTCGGACTCCACGGTTTCTGGGTCAACCGTGTTCGACTTGTGCTTCCGCGACAAAGCTTATTGACTGAGCGGCGGAGCGGCATTCGCGCCGCTCCGACGTCTCAGGGAACAGCCGGGGGGCTGACCGATTACACCACAGAGTCACGGAGAACACGGAGACGGAAAAACTCCGTGTTCTCTGTGACTCCGTGGTGGAGCTTGCTGCACTAGGCTCTGTCCCGTAATTGGTATTTGATCAGAAAGCGACAAATGGCAACCTCCATGAAGTACCTACCACAGTGCCCACGGAGGAAGCCAAATGTCACTCTACAATTTGACG
>JANQPJ010000206.1 GCA_028289525.1 Pirellulales bacterium | reverse complement strand
GCTTCGTAACCAATTGGCAAGATTATATCACTGGAAAACACACAACCGACTACCGCCAAAGAACTTGAATAGAAAAAGAATCTAGGACAGTCGAACTAGTGCGTGTTGGTTCGTAGCGGCCCAGGGAGGAACCAGCAGAGCAAGAGGTGTTGCTGCTCTTTTGATTGAGCGCACAGCATGTTGTGTTCGTTCCTCGCGGCTTCAGACGTGTGGTTGCTTTTCTGATTACTGACCTCGAGGGAGCAGTCGGGAGATGGAAGTCAGGCTGAAGGTGGTTTCCGGGTCACATGCTGGCAAGCAGATCCGGCTGAATAAGGCCGAGTTTCTGATTGGCCGTGCCGAAGAGTGCCACCTTCGCGCCAATAGCGACCTGGTGAGCCGCCGGCACTGTGCGATCCTTTCCAACGCATCCCAAGTCGTGGTGAAAGATTTTGGCAGTCGCAACGGCACCAAGGTCAACGGAACCTTGATCGAAGGTCAACAGCCATTGCAAACCGGCGACCATTTGCAAGTTGGGCCTTTGGAGTTTGAAGTCCATCTGGCGCACGGACTGGGAGGCCCCAAACGCTCGGCAGTAAAAGATGTCGCCGATGCGGCCGCGCGCACGGCTCAGCCGCAGGCGAACGTGGAAGATAGTATTTGCGACTGGCTGGGGGAGCCGACCGGCACGCTGGGCCATTTGTCGACGACCTCGATTAGGACCAAGCCATCCGAAGCCGATACGGACGTTGCCGATGACAGTGCCGTGAGCAGTGAGCCTGAAAGCGACGCTACGGAATCTGCGGAGCAACCGCCTTCACCGGCTGAGTCTGGCAAGCTGCCTAAGATCGAGAAGCCGCGGGCCAAAGATAGTCGGGAGGCGGCGGCCAACATTCTCCGCGAGCTATCTCGACGGCGTTAAAGTTAAAGCAAGTTGCTTTTACCATAGCAGACGCGCCAGCGAGGGATAGATCCCTCACTTACGTGTCGGGTTAAGATGGTCGGGAAAACGACTTACGTCGACTGATGCAAAAAGTTGTTGCGTGTCGGGCTTGTATGGTCGTTTTTCTACACCAAAGTGGCGCTGTCCAACTAGAACGTATTTTGGCATGACCTCGGGAGTCGACTGCATGCGAGCCAAACGTGTGGCCAAGAAGAACCAGGCCGCTCTGTTAGGAGTGGCCTTTGATGCCGAAGATGGTCAACGTCGAATTACCCGCGGAAAGAACTTTGTGTTGGCCGGTGGTTCGCAAGAGACGCATGCCGTGATGCAAGAGACGGCAATCAAGGTCAACGAACAACTCGACCGCCGTGGCAAGCGGTTAGAAGAGGTGTCGCTGGGCGAATTGCGCGACATGGTCCACAAGGCGGTCGAATAGCTTGAAGGGTCGAGAGTCTAGGGTCTAGGGTCTAGAGCACGCGCTAGCGCATTTTTCTCTAGACCCTCGACCCTCGACCTTAAAAATCAGAACGCTTCGCTAGTCGAATCCGACAGAGGGTTCTCTTCCGACAGGGCGATCGGAGGGGCTACCGAAGGTTGTTCGCCGGCCGCTTGTTCGATCGTTTGTTGGGGAGCGGTCACCTTTTGATAACCGAGCGAACGTACCACTTCGAGGATTTCGCTGCAGGTCGGGAACATTCGGCCGCTCTGACGCTTGTAGTCGTCGAGTGCCGACATGAATTCGATTTCGTCAGGTCCATAGTCCCGTTCGCAAGTGGTCGGGTCGATTTGCCGACGTCGGTTCACCTTGGTCCGGCGTTCCACGCTGCGACGCTCAACGGCCACGGTTTCTTGATGTTGCCGACGATCGTCTGAACTGCGGCGGTCGGCCGTTGCACGTCGATTGACCGTGACGGTCTGCTCTTCGGACGTGGTGGACTTGGTCGTCTTCTTCGCCGTCTTCTTGGTTGCCCGCGTAGCTTTCTTTTTGGGGCTGCTGGTCTTTGGGCAGGCTGCCTTCTTGGCCGTGGTTGTCTTCCTGGTCGCTGTCGATTTCCGTGTCTTCGTGCTGGTCTTGGTTTTGGCCACGCTAGGAAACCTCCAAATACGGTAGTGTGGGGAGAATAGGTCGAGTTTGCATCCGGCGTACCTACAGCATCGACCCGCGGCTGCGTGAAAATTCAACGACTCGGTAAGAAGGGTGGTTTTGGGGTTTTTTGTGGAAAGTACGGATTTTCTGGTTCGCGCAAGATTTCCGGTTATGCCGACGGCGAGTCAGGGCGAGTAACTCGTCTTGCGTCATTCGAGGTTGGTTAGTAAGGTTTGCCCGCGTTTTTGTCCGAACTCCCTCTGTTGCACACGAGGCACCGAAGCCGTGTTCAGAACACCTTTCCCTTGTTGCCTGTTTGCCTTGTCATTGGGTTTTGTCGCGCTGGTTTCGACCGGTTGCGGGGTCGCGTCGCAAGGAATGAATGTCGAAGGGGTCCGATTGCATCAGGCCGGCGACTATCAAGCGGCGACCCAGCGATTTATGCAGGCGGTGACCAACGACCCGAACAACGCCGATGGTTATTACAATCTGGCGGCAACCACGCACCGGATGGCTCGTCAGAGCAGGACTCAGGCTGACTTTGCCCAGGCAGAGAACCTGTACAACCAGTGCCTGGACCGCGATCCGAACCATGTCGAGTGTTACCGAGGCTTGGCCGTGTTGTTGGCCGAATCGGGGCGTCCGGATGCTTCGCTACGGCTGCTCGAAGGCTGGATTGCCCGCAGCCCGGCGTTGGCCGACGCCAAGGTGGAACTGGCTCGGTTTAAGGAAGAGCAGGGCGACCAAATCGCTGCCCGGGAGCATCTATTGCAGGCAGTCAGCTTAGACCCGAACAATTCCCGGGCATTAACGGCTTTGGCCCACCTGCGCGAACTTTCTGGGGAAACTGCCCAGGCGTTGGCCAACTACCAACGTTCGCTGGCCCAGAATCAATTCCAGCCAGGTGTCGCCAACCGTGTTGCCACGCTCCATTCATCGGTTGGCCCCCGAGCGGCCTTGGCCGGGTCGGACAACACCCGAGTGGCGACCGGAACCCCCGCCTGGACGCGGTACTAATCGACATTGATATTTCTTGGGAGGCTCCGGCGACGCATTGCGTCGCGGCTAGGGGAGCAACCGGGCAAGTCAGTTTTTCAAACTGGGTAGAAACTTTTAATACAAGCCCGCAGCGCTAGCAAGGGAATTTACC
>JANQPJ010000190.1 GCA_028289525.1 Pirellulales bacterium | reverse complement strand
TAACACTTCGGCCGAGTGAAGCAGGACCAGGTAAAAATCCGAATCTCGAAATCCGAAACAAAGCGCGAAATTCAAAACCGGAAATGACCAAAACATGCTGGCCACGCATCGGTTTCGATCATTCGTGCTTTGGGCCTTCTGATTTGTTTCGAATTTCGGATTTCGTGCTTCGGATTTCCCCCATGCCCTCGAGGTCTACTCCACTCGGCTGAAGGGTTACCCAATGACCAATAACCACTTTCAATACCAAACACCGGCTCTGAGCATCAACGTGGGGTCGGGCTTGAAGTCGGGGGTCGCGCTGGCATATTCGATCTCTCGGCCAAACACATAGCCGACCTCCCAGCGGCTGTTGAGACGGCCAGGCATCTTGTTTTCTAGCCCCAGCAGTACGCGATAGTCGCGCATCGTGATGACATCCACTCCACCGGCCGCACGTTCGATGCCCCAAACACCGCCGCCAAACTCGCCTGCCACATAGCCCCACCATGAAGGCGCTCCGGCATCGCCGTAGCCGCCGGCCAAGCGTCGGGCCACGCGCGGTCGTGGTGCAATGACTTCAATGCGCCAATCGTCGTTCGGCGTCCAAACCACGCCGCCGATAGGTAACACCGACAAGTCGCTACGATCGAGATAAGCGACGCCGGCCACCAGCGTCCACTGGTCTGAATGTTTCCAAATGCCCATGCCGCGCCCGGTCAGGCGAAACGTGTCGGCATCGCCCTGTTCAAAATCGCCATGGTAGCCAGGCGTAACGGCCACGTGGGCAGTCAAACGGTCGCTCAACGGGCGAATCCAGAGAAACTGGGTACTGGCGTCGTACACCCTGGCCGGCAAGTCGGGACCGGTCGGGCCGTCAAGATAATGCACTGCAAAATAGGGGGTCACCACCAACGGCGAACTGGGCGTCGGCAGCGGAAAGCCGAGCGTCACGCTAGCCTCTAAATCGGACATCCCCAAGTCGCCTGAACGAGGCCGGGGCAACCAGGTGCCGGTCAACCTGACTGCCTGAAGCACGCCAGCTTTCGCGCCTGGCGGCTTTCCTGAGTTGACAACTTGCTGTTCGGCTGGTGGCAAGAGCGGTTCGTTCAGCAGCGGCCGTGTCGAAACCGGCCGGACCGGCGCGGCCAACATCGCATCGAGCGGCACACTCGGCCCCAACGGCCCTGGCACCAGTCGGGTTCGTGGCCCTTGGGGGCCAGGGTAGAAGACTTCCGGCAAACGTTGCAAACGCTCTTCCGCCGCAAGGGTTCCGGCGACGAGTGTCAAACCCACGACCATCGCCGGCAACCAACGCCAGGCTAGAGACGATTTGCGGTGTTGGTGTTGCAACCCAAACTCCCTTGCCCGCTGAGTGTCCGCCTGGGGATGCAGGACGACTACAAAGTCCTGATTAGAGAGTAACAGCGACCGGTGGTAGAAGCGCGAAACAGAGAAAAGCTGGCCGTTTCGCGCTTCGACCACCGGTCGCTGCTTTTTGTCTAAAATCGCCTACTAATAAGTGATCCCGCCGCGCAGCATGAACGTATCGCGAAATTTTGCCGGATCGGTGGCAAAATTTTGCGACACCACTTCGCGGTCAAAGACATAGCCGACTTCAAAATGGCCTTGCAGACCGCTCAGCGTGCTGAACTCCACGCCGCCCATCACGCGCAGGTCGTTGTAATCGGCCCGATCGTTCACCGGCACCACGGCGTCACGTTCCAGCGTCCAGGAACCGCCGCCATATTCACCGGCCGCATACCACCACCATTCGGTCGTGCCGATCGTCGTCAGCCGGCGGGCTAGCTTGGGACGTGGGAAGAGGATTTCATATCGGGCATTTTCATGCGGCGTCCAAATCACGCCGCCAGCTGGCAACAGCTTGATGTCAACCCGATCGAGATAGACCACGCCCAAAGCGACCTGAACCTGGGGAGTGAACGTCAAAATTCCCAAACCCCGGCCCATCAAGCGAATCGAGTCGGTCGTGGTGTGGTTAAAATCGCTATACACCCCCACCCGGACGCCTAGGTCGGCACTCAGCCAGGGCGTTAACACCGGCTGCCACGAGGTGTCGACGTACGCATCATACAGTCGGGACGGAAACGCAATCCCCGGGGCTTCGACCGTATGAACGGCAAAGCCTGGGGTTACCAGCAGCGGCGCAGGGTTGTAGAAAAAAGGAAACTGTAAGGTTCCAGTAATCTCCGAGGTGTGAAACTCGAGATCGCGAATTTTTCCATCCCCGGCAACCCAAGTATGCTCGAAGCGCACCTGACGAAACAAGCGAGGGTATTGCCCCACGGTTCCATCGGGCCGCGAGTAGGCGTAGTTGCTCGGCGCTAACAGCGACGGCACACCGTTGGGAAACAACGCACCTGGCTGCGTCGGGTAGGCCGGCGCGGCAGGCTGCTGGTAATAGGGCTGCACGCCTGGCGAAGCGGGGCCAGGAGCACTGTAGGGATCCCACACCGGAGGCGGGGTCACGGTGCCATTGAACGAGGCCGGAGGACCGACGACCGACGGAGTGACGCCAGGCTGCGCTCCATAGGTTGGACTGCTCAAAGCGCCATTTGAACCTGGTGAAATCACCGTCCCAGGCGGGTAGCTACTGCCTGAGGGGGCAAAGGTCGAAGGCGGTTGTCCTTGGGCCAGATTGGTTTGGACTGGCGACGGGAATTGCACGCGCTGGGCAACGGCCGGCGCGCCGAGAATCAGCAACCAAACCAAAACGATGGATGCAGGCGCGGCCAATGAACCTCGCCAACCTTGCCTGCTTTCAGACAAAGCATTTCGACAAAGGACCATGGTTCGCGCAACCATCAATCGTTGGCCAGTCCAGATCCAACGGTAGGAATCGAGCAAACTATTCACTGGGAGACTCTGCCGCGCAGGCGTGACCGGTATGATGGGTGGAAGACCAAAGCGGCGATTAAATATCAAGTGCAACGTATCGCGTCAACCCGGCTTCGTTCCACCTTCGGATTTGGAATTTCTGATTTGGAATTTGGAATTTGACGCGTTCTCGCGTTTGGAGAGATCTTAGCGAGATTGCAGAGTTGTCTCGTTCGCAAAAAACAGCGGCCGGTGGCCGCTCGCTAAACTTGTGAAGCGTCTGCTCCTCACTCCTTGCCAGCAATGCTAGAGCGTTTTTGACAATCTCCGCTTGATTGAGATTGCGTTTCTCAGTATGTACCACACCCTTGCGAAACGAAAATCGCCCCGGTAGCAATTCGTATTCACCAAGCGAACGCAGGATCTCTCATCGTGCAACATGTTCTCCTGATCGCAAAACCAACGATTGGCCATGCCCTCGTCAGAGGCAGAGCCGTGCTAGGCGTGGTGTGTCTGTGCTTGCTCGGCGTCTGGGTTGGCGAAGCTGGAGGCCAGGTCGATTCGTCGTCAAAGTCGAAAACTTCGCGCCCCGTTTGGTCGCCCCAACGGCCCAGCACAACGGCCCCAGCGCCAACCAAATCACCAACCAACCGCTCCACGACCTTGCAGTTTCGTCCAACCAGAACGGCCCAGGCAACGACTAAAACACGGGCACAAACCAACCCATCGGTAAAAACCTCTCAGCGTAAGACACCTCAGATCGCCACGCACCCAGAGCCAGAAGAGATCATCGAATCCATCGGGCCGATTGTAGGCACGACCGAACCGATCCTGGTCGAGCCATCGTTGCCGGCTGGCGCTGTTTGGGACGAAGCGCATGTCAATTTAGATGCCTGTGGCATCGAGGGTGGACCATGCTACGGTTCGCCTGGCGAAGGCTTTTTATCCACTGGCGGGCGGATTTGGGGACGTTCGGAACTGCTTGTGTGGTGGACGCGTGGGATGCGCACCCCGGCCCTGGTGACCCAGGGCACCAACGGCTCGCTTGGCGAATTGGGCCGATCGGGTACCAATATTTTGTTCGGCGCAGAGAACTTGAACGACGACACTCGCCTGGGCGGCCGTTTCACACTCGGCTATTGGCTCGACTCTGGCTACAACTGGGGAGTGGAAGCCAGTTTTTTCTTTGTCGAGGAGGAGGGTGCTGGGTTTGATCAAACCAGCTTTGGCTCGCCGTTGCTGGCTCGACCGTTGTTTAACGTTGTCACCGGCGCGGAAGATTCACTCGTGTTTGCCCAACCAGGCGTCGTGGCTGGCAGCATCGAAGCTTCGACCACCAGCCGGCTGCATGGATTCGAGCTACTCATGCGCCATCCCTTGGCCCGATCGCCAGGCGTCAGTGGCGTTGGCGATTGGTACTCGATCGACGCCCTGGTCGGCTATCGCTTTCTGCGGCTGGAAGAAGACATCAAGATCGTCAATCTGCTAGAGTCGGCCGGGCCGACAACGATCGACACGCTCGATCTGTTCGACACGCGAAACGATTTCCATGGGGCCGAGTTTGGCGTCTCGACCCATTTCCGACGTAACCAATGGTCGCTGGGGCTGCTGATGAAGCTGGGTATCGGGGCTACCCATGCCCGCTCGCTGGTCGACGGCTCGACCACAACCCGCACGGCGGCCGGCACCGATGTCGATGCCGGCGGCCTATTAGCACTGAGCCCGAACATTGCCCGGCGCAGCCGCGACGAGTTTACCATGGTCCCGGAAGTTGGCCTCACGCTCGGCTACGACATCACCAGCCGGTTACAGGCGACCTTTGGCTACACGCTAATTTACTGGAGTCGGGTAGCCCGGCCTGGCGATCAGATCGACCGCAACATCAACCGCTCCTCCATTCCCAACAATGGGCCGACCATCGGGGCTCCTCGGCCTGAGCCGGTTTTCGTCTTTACCGACTACTGGGTCCAAGGCATGAACTTTGGCCTTGAGTACCGTTATTGACAAACGGTAACCGTTTAGCCGCGTGCAGGAAGATTCACCACGGGGACACGGAGAACACAGAGTTTTTTAGGACAGGATTAACAGGATAGATTTTATTTGTCAGACGCTTGCGCGAGCGTCTTTATCCTGTAAATCTCGTTCATCCTATCCAACATCTTTCGTCTTTCCGTCTCTGTGTCCTCCGTGACTCCGTGTGGTGTAACTAGCTTCACGATTACAGCAAACGCTATTTGGCCATTGCCCGCTGGATGGCGGTTCCCATGTCGGCCGGGCTTTCGGCGACCACGATGCCGGCCGCTTCTAGGGCCGCGATTTTTTCGGTCGCGGTGCCTTTGCCGCCAGAGATGATCGCGCCGGCATGGCCCATCCGCTTGCCAGGCGGGGCCGTTCGTCCGGCAATGAACGCGGCGACCGGTTTTGTGACGTGCTCCGAGACGTAAGCGGCGGCCTCTTCTTCGGCCGTGCCGCCAATCTCGCCCATCATCAAAATGGCCTCGGTAGCCGGATCGTTTTCAAACATTTCGAGCAAGTCGATGAACGACGTGCCAACAATCGGATCGCCGCCCAGGCCAACGCAAGTCGATTGGCCCAAGCCAAGATTCGTGAGCTGCCAAACCGCCTCATAAGTGAGCGTCCCGCTACGACTCATCACCCCGACCGGGCCTTGCTTGTGAATGTAGCCAGGCATGATGCCGATTTTGCATTCTTCCGGCGTAATCACCCCCGGACAGTTGGGGCCAATCAGGACCGATTCGCTCTGCTTGACCCGATCGAAAACTCGCACCATGTCGACCACCGGAACGCCTTCAGTAATGGCGCAGATGGTTTTGATGCCAGCGTCGATGGCTTCGAGAATTGCATCGGCCGTAAAAGCCGGCGGAACAAAAATCATCGTAGCGTTGGCACCGGTCTGTTCGACTGCTTCGACGACCGTGTCGAAGACCGGCAACCCTTGGACCTCTTGACCGCCTTTGCCAGGGGTAACACCGCCGACCATTTGCGTGCCGTACTCACGGCAGCCTTGAGTATGAAATTGACCGACTTTGCCGGTGATGCCTTGGCAAAGGACGCGTGTCTGCTTGTTAACCAGAATGCTCATGGCGAAGTGCTAAGGGGGGTTGAGAGAATGAATGCGGTAGGAAATGTGCGGCCAGTCTGATTAAGCAGAGGTGGCCGCGGCCACAACTTTTTGGGCGGCATCGGTCAGCCCTGTGGCGCTAATGATGTCGGCCCCGCTGCTGGCAATCGTTTGACGGCCCTCTTCCACTTCGGTCCCTTCCAGGCGGACCACCAAGGGGACGTTGAAGCCGACCGACTCATAGGCTTCGACCAAGGCCGAGGCAATGGTCGTGCATCGCATGATGCCGCCAAAAATGTTGACCAACACAGCTTTGACATTTTTGTCATCGAGCAAAATGCGAAAAGCTTCGATCACCTGTTCGGTGTTGGCCCCGCCGCCCACATCGAGAAAGTTGGCCGGTTCGCCCCCGTGCAGCTTGATCAGGTCCATCGTGCTCATCGCCAGGCCAGCGCCGTTGACCAGGCAACCGATGTTGCCATCGAGCTTCACATAGCTCAGCCCTGCCTGACCTGCCCGAACTTCGGCCGGCTCTTCTTCGCTCAAGTCGCGCAACTCGGCCAGCCGAGGCTGGCGGAACAAGGCATTGTCGTCGAGCGTGATTTTGGCGTCCAAGGCCAACAGGTTGCCGTCGCCGGTCACCACCAAGGGGTTGATCTCGACCAGGCTGCAATCCAAATCGACAAACGCGCGGCAGAGCGAACGCATCAACTTGTCGGCCGAACGCACACTGCCGCCAGTCAGCCCTAGCTTGGCCGCCAGCTTGCGTACCTGAAAACTCTCCAATCCCACGGCCGGATCAAAATGTTCTTTGTAGATCAGTTCCGGGGTCTTCGCGGCCACCTCTTCGATGTCCATGCCCCCTTCGCTGGAAACCATCAACACCGGCTTCGAAGCAGCCCGATCGAGCACGATGCCCAGGTAAAGCTCGCGGGCAATATCGCAACCTTGTTCGACGAGCACCTGACGAACGGTCTGGCCTTCCGGGCCAGTTTGGATGGTGACCAACGGTTGGCCGAGCAGGTTTTGGGCTACTTGGGCCGCTTGTTCGGAACTTTTAACCAACTCGACCCCGTGTTGGTCGGGGTTGGTTTTGATGGTGCCTTTGCCGCGACCGCCAGCGTGAATTTGGGCTTTGACCACATTCACGTCGCCGCCCAGGCTGCGAAACGCCTCGGCCGCTTCGTCCGCCGTGTGAGCAACGATGCCTTGGGGAACCGCGACGCCGGCGTCTCGGAGAACTTGTTTGGCCTGGAATTCATGGATTTTCATACACGCCTCTTGTATCCCTGGTAGCAGCGGTCGGTGACCGTTCGCGAAACCTTTTGTTTTTAGAGCAATTTCGGATAATTCGTAGTCATGTTTCGTCGAAAAATCCCGGCCAAAACTAGGTCCCGCCCGCTACGGTAAAGAGCGACTCGCTCTAGAACCAGCGATTTCGATGGATTAGGAAACCGTCGAGTATAGGCGCGGGCCAATCAGATGGTCAACCAGCAACTGGCCAAGGTGTTTGGCCAGATTAGCTGGCAGATTCCGGCGAACTCTAGAAAACTCAGCCCAAGAGCGTCTGAAATTCGTTCCACGGCCGGGCATTGGCCACGTCGGCCCGGGTTAGCCCGCCACGTCGCGCTTGCAACACGCCATAGCGCATGACGTCCAACTGTTCGCAGCCGTGAGCATCGGTGTTGACGACGATCGGAATTCCGTGCCGGCGAGCTGCCGCCAGCGCCACGTCGTCCAGGTCCAGGCGGGCTGGATTGGCGTTCAGCTCCAGCATTTTGCCATGCTCGACTGCCGCTTGAAACACCGCCTCCAGATCGACTTCATACGGCTTGCGACGATTGATCAGCCGGCCGGTCGGATGGGCAATGGCGTCGACATGTGGATTGGCCAGAGCGCCGACGATGCGATCGGTGATTTGCTGCTGTGACTGGTTCTGGCCGTAATGGACGCTGGCCACGACCCAGTCAGCTTGGGCTAGCACGTCGTCCGGCAGGTCCATGCCGCCTGGCTCGAGAATGTCGCATTCGATCCCTTTAAGAACCACGATGCCTGGGGCTTGCTGGTTGATGCGGTCGATCTCGGCCCATTGAGCCAACAGCCGCTCGGCCGTGAGCCCTCCGGCCATCGAGACACGCTGCGAATGGTCGGTCACGGCGATGTATTCCAATCCCCGGTCGACGGCCGCGGCGATCATCTCGCGCAAGCTTGCCCGACCGTCGGTGGCGTTGGTGTGCATATGCAGGTCGCCACGGATGTCGGCCAGTTCGATTAGTTTGGGCAGCTCGCCGGACGCGGCCCAATCGAATTCTTGCCGCGCCTCGCGCAACTCTGGCGGGAACCAAGGCAGACCGAGCGTCGCGTAGACTTCCTGCTCACTGGCTCCGGCCAGATAGGTCTCCTCCTCGTCCTTGATACGAAAAACACCCCATTCGTTGACCTTCAGGCCCTGCTTTTTCGCCAGACCGCGCAGCACCACGTTGTGGGCTTGCGACCCAGTGAAGTATTGCAAAGCCGCGCCAAAACTTTCCGTCGGCACCACGCGAAGGTCGACTTGTAGATTGGAGTCGAGCCGTAGCGACATTTTGGTATCACCCCGAGCAATGATTTGGGCGACCCCGGGAAACGCGGCCAAGTGGTCCATCACAACGGCCGCATCGTCCGAATCGACCAGCAGGTCGAGGTCGCCGACGGTTTCGCGACCACGCCGATAGCTGCCGGCCGGCTCGAGCTGTCGAATGGCCTGGCACTGGCCGAGGTGGTCGAGCAGTTGGGTCACTATCGCGTCGGCCTCCGCCCAACGGGTTCGCTGTTCGGCTTGGGCAGCCAAGTCGATGCCGGCCAGAATCGTGGTTTCACTCTTGGGGCCAAACCCTTTGAGTTGGCGCACTTGCCCTTCCTGACAGGCGGCGCGCAGTTGGTCCAGGTTTTGAATGCCTAGCTCGCGATACAACACGGCTGCCTTTTTGGGGCCCAGCCCGGCGATCCGCAGCAGCGCCAACACGCTTTCAGGAATCTCGGCCAGCAGTTCATCGAGCAATGGCAATGAACCGGTTTCGACCAGCGTGGCAACTTTTTCGGCTAGATCCTTGCCGATGCCAGGCAGGTCGTTCAGGCGTCGATCGCCGTCGGCCAAGATTTCGGTGACCGGCTCGGCCAGATCGCCGATCGCTCGGGCAGCGTGTCGATAAGCCCGGGTGCGAAACGGGTTGGCCCCTTGAAACTCTAAAAGATCGGCCACCTGAGCCAGGAAGCCGGCGATCTGGTGGTTTTGCATACCCATACACGGAGAAGGGAGAGGGGCGGCAGGGTGGAGTGGGCGATGAGGGACTCGAACCCCCGACATCCACGGTGTAAACGTGGCGCTCTAGCCAACTGAGCTAATCGCCCTTGGGAAGCTGACCATCCTAGCGGGTGACGGAAACTGGTGTCAATTGCTGGCGAGTTGTTTGTTGATCATTTCCCCGGGAGAATTACAAAGCCGAAAAGCAGCGACCGGTGGCCGAAGCGCGAAACAGAAAAACCTAACCGTTGGGCGCAGTAATTTTTGGTGGCGGCTTTCTCGTGTGTTTTCTTTTGGGGGCACACTGGCGGTAAACTGGTTCCCAAGCTCTGCTTGGGAACTTTTCAG
>JANQPJ010000189.1 GCA_028289525.1 Pirellulales bacterium | reverse complement strand
AGGCCGTGGTCGCTCGACCACGGAAAGCCGATCAGCTAGTGTTGGTTCTCTTGCTACTGTAATCACGCTTCAATGAGGCCGTGGTCGCTCGACCACGGAAAGCCCACGTATTTTCTCGCCTGCTGACATCGAGCAGCTAAGCTTCAATGAGGCCGTGGTCGCTCGACCACGGAAAGAAGCAGCTTGAGGGCATGTTTGATGTGCCCCCTAGCGCTTCAATGAGGCCGTGGTCGCTCGACCACGGAAAGACTAACTACAATATATTCGTGATTCGCGGCAATTTAAGCTTCAATGAGGCCGTGGTCGCTCGACCACGGAAAGGGTCGTCGCCAGAGGGAGCACGGGTCGTGAGATTATTGCTTCAATGAGGCCGTGGTCGCTCGACCACGGAAAGATTGCGGCGGAATTCGGCGTGTCGCAACCCGCTGTCGCGCTTCAATGAGGCCGTGGTCGCTCGACCACGGAAAGGTCGGTCAGACGCCCGATAAGCACCTCCGTTGGTTAGGCTTCAATGAGGCCGTGGTCGCTCGACCACGGAAAGGATAATATAATTTATATAATCTTTCTATTTTCTCACGGCTTCAATGAGGCCGTGGTCGCTCGACCACGGAAAGTTTCGAGCGGCGGGTTATCAAATCGCCGACAATCACGCTTCAATGAGGCCGTGGTCGCTCGACCACGGAAAGATCACGTCAAGATGAAAACCTGCGACAAAGTTCTGGTGCTTCAATGAGGCCGTGGTCGCTCGACCACGGAAAGGTCAAGGATACCGGCCGCTCTGTAATCCAGGAATTACCCGCTTCAATGAGGCCGTGGTCGCTCGACCACGGAAAGTAGTGTTTTGGGCATAATGGTTTTTGTCATAGACTAGCTTCAATGAGGCCGTGGTCGCTCGACCACGGAAAGCGCGTCTCCAGTGGTCGTCGCCTTATCAAAATGGTCAAAGCTTCAATGAGGCCGTGGTCGCTCGACCACGGAAAGAACTGATCTCTGGCGTGTTTCTTTTTTCGGTCAATAGCGGCTTCAATGAGGCCGTGGTCGCTCGACCACGGAAAGGGGTGGTAAGTCATAGTTTGCGTAAGTGCTTACGTAGGCTTCAATGAGGCCGTGGTCGCTCGACCACGGAAAGTATCCGCAACGCTCTGCTCGCCCGCCTGTTGTTTGGGGCTTCAATGAGGCCGTGGTCGCTCGACCACGGAAAGGTTAACTCATAGGCATAATACTGTGAGTGATATGGCGTGGGCTTCAATGAGGCCGTGGTCGCTCGACCACGGAAAGTTTGCAGCGGCCAAGGAAGTGCAGGAGACGCTTCGCGAGCTTCAATGAGGCCGTGGTCGCTCGACCACGGAAAGGTATCCGAAATGCTAGATCCACTGGCAGACGACCAGTAGCTTCAATGAGGCCGTGGTCGCTCGACCACGGAAAGAAGTGTTTCGGTTGCCATCGTTCAGCCTCATGAATAGCTTCAATGAGGCCGTGGTCGCTCGACCACGGAAAGGCCGCCCGTACAAGTTGTTTGGCGGCAACGCTTTAAACAAGGATTTGCGAGCAGGCTGGTAGCACAAACCGTCGTGAATTGTTTGTCAGCTTGCTTGAGCACATAACTCCTTTGCAAATCAAAACTTTCTACTTGCGAGCAACTCTAGGGTTTCCGGCACCACCTCGCCACTCGCAAAGGCGATTCATCAAAAACGCTTCCTCTTAACGTGTTGTAAATACCGGATATTCAGACAGCTCTCCGGTCAACAAACGGGCTAACAGACGTGCCTGAATCTCTAGAATCCGCCGGTAATTGACACGATACCCAAACATCGGATGGGTTACAAGTGCGTCCATGCGCTGCTCGTAGGCGCGAAAAAACTTTTTACGGCCATTCGGCGCCAAGGCAACCGAATCGCCTGCACGCACAAAATCTTCCGCCGTGACCATCCGAGTATTGATCGCCGAGAGCACGGCAGAGTCCGCGATCAACGGCCGAAACGGTTCCATTAAATCGAGCGCAAGCGATGCTCGACCAAAACGTGGTTGATGGAAATAGCCTAGATAAGGATCAAAGCCGATAACCTGCGCCGTTACCGTCAAGTCCTTCGCCAGCAGACTATAGGCCAACGACAGTAGAGCATTCACAGGATCTTTTGGAGGACGGCGGTTTCTACCTTGAAAATCAAACGTAAAATCCATCGCCCCATTTCGACTACCTTGGCCCTCCGCATGATCGCTCGTCTGACTCTCAGTTGCAGCAGTCTGTTTATCCTGGACCTTGAGCATGCCAGAAAAATTTTCAAAGTAGACACGAGCGGCATTGCCTTCAATCCCCAACAACTGCTCCGGTGAACTCGCACGTTCAGCATCTTCTTGCATACACTTCATCTGAACAAGCGCCCGACGTGGCGGTTCGACATGATTACGCTGCAACAATGTACGTTGGTTGCGGATTTTGCCTGCAATCAGCGCTCGGGCTAGCCGCAAGCAAAACCCCGGAACATCGGCGAGACGAAATTGTTCGCGACGCAAAAAAATGTTCTTTACCCCAAGTCCATGGGTCACGCCATAGAACCAACCGCCCATTGAAAAATAGGCGATCGGGATCTCAGCCTGACAAAGGGTTTGGATGGCTTGCGTTGAAAGCTGGATGTTGCCCATCAGGTTCAATTGACAGATTTCATTGATCCGAACCTCCTGCACAACCTTTTGCTTTTCTTTGATCTTGAGCACTCGGCCCGACTTGCCGACATGCAGCCCAGGGGTGTTCAGGTAAAGCGGCTTTAAGTCGTCACGCGCAGGCACCAGCCGGCGAATGTCTTCCTGCAAAGGTTTTTTGTCTTCAACCCGAACTTGATGCTGTTCAACGTCAAACAAGGTTAGCTGGACAAGGTCACTCTCACTGGGTTCTTGGCCAAGGCAGCAATTGGTCTCGTCCGGCAAACAAATGCCAACCAGTGAGCAGCGAGGGCATTTGGGACTATCGACCAAAGGCGGCGGGATCGAGCCTTCCATCGTGCTACGTGCTTGCTCGACCGTGCGATAAACGCAATTGATAAGTTCATCGTCTATCTCAATCCGCACGCGTTGCTTGGTCTTCGCATAGTAAACTACCGCTTCTTCGCAACGATAGCCATTGTCGCGCAAGATCAACGCTTGAACTGCGAGTTGAATTCGATCGGTATCCCAAGCCTCCAAGGAACCATCTTGTCCTTCGCACGGCCCGCCACGCTTATAGTCGACCGGCACGACAGACTCACCATCTGTTTCAACAAGATCCATCTTGGCAAGAACGCCATACCGTTCGCTCGACAAGCTCACGCTCCGCATACGAACTGGCTTATCGCGTTCGAGCAACTCTTCAGCAGGCGGCAGTTCGTCTTCCTTGGCATCAACCCGTTTGTGCTGAATCGCTCCTTCAATCGTTTCTAGGTTATGAACGAAGATGCCTTCAACATGCTCGTAATAAAAAAGCCGCGGACAATACGTAAATTCGTTCAACATTCGGGCTGGTAGGTAGTCAGGCATCGAGGTTATCTAGGACAGGTCTTAGGTTACAAGGGACAGAAAGAGAGTCGGACTACTTTTTATGCAATACTTCAGCCGCTTGAAAATGGACAAGAAAAATTGCTCTCGCGGAGCCACCAAGACACGGAGAAACAAGGTTTTTATTGCCTCGCGACGCCAGGCGACTGAATCATCGCCTACCATCAAACCACAATGCAAGGAGCATTCAGCGGTGTATACGGCTGCCCCAGGGCGGTGATGACTCGCTCGCCACGGCCTTCGGTAGGGCCCAGGTCGACGAACAACACTTGATCTTGGCCGTGATTGATAATCTCGCTCAGTTCATGCTGACACTTGGCCCGATCGACCGGGTTGAACTGACACTCAAAGATCGAGTACTGCAAGTGATCGCCGTAGTTTCGCATGATTCGAAAAACTTGGCGCAGCCGTTTGGCATCGCAAATGTCGTAGCAGACAAGATAGGTATTCCGCATCGCACCACCGAGCGCTGTGGTCGACGGCCGATTGCGGCAGAGCGCTCTCCATCTCGACTTGCCTAGTCAACCATCTCCGGAGTGAGTTGATTTTTTGGGAAAGGGCGTCCGCTCCATCGCCGCGCGTCTAGTGTAGTTGGGGGAATTGCGATTGCAAGAAAAAAGGACGACCGGGAGACAGGAGCCAGGCGTCAGGGGACAGGCCAGCGGCGTCCACTGACGCCTGTCCCCTTGAGCCTATTTGCCTTGGCAGCGAAGCTGATTGTTTTACCAGGTTGTCAAAGAACGATCCGCAGGCAGTGCCTGGGAGCCAGGGCCAATCAGTTTTTCAAATAGTTGAGGTTTGATGGTCTACCAATCGCGACGCGTAAGCGAGGTATTTTTGGTTGTTTTCCGCGTTTATACGTCGCGAAACAGAAAACTCGCCGTCAAATTATCTCGACTTAAAGCCTGAAGCGCCAGCGAAGGAATTTTTGCGATATTCTTCCACTTCCAGCAGCCGATTCCTTCGCTAGCGCTTCAGGCTTTATCCAGTTTTCTGACAAAGCTTAGTTCTCCATCGCGGCCAACTGGTCAAACGTCCGTTGCGGTTTGGCCGTTGGCCACGTCGCCAAACCAGATTGGCGTGGAAAGTTGGTTGCATTATCGCTCAAAACCCTCTGCGGCGAGCATGCCAAAGCCGCAATGTCGACCAGCGCCGATCACCAGTGGGCCGGGGATTTGGAGTTCTTCGTCGAACGTCAGCGTTAGATGCACCCAGGTTTTGCCGCGCAAGTACGCCTTCACGTTCTCAAATTGCCAGCGTTTCACGCCGGTCTTGCTATCTTTGTGGTATTTGTGTGCCGACAGTGAGTTGCGGAAGCGTGAGTGTGTGCCCCACTGATAGCTGCACGGCTGTTCGATGCCCGACTCTTTGAGTGCGCGGTCGATCAGCTTGCGCGTCTTGGCCGGCTTACGATCGTCGTGGCCGGGCAGGATCACTGGCGTAACACTGGACCAGCGATTCGCTGAGGCGGTATAACATCGCGCCACCTTGTCGCGGTAGACTCGCATCAGTGTCGGCGGTCCTTGGTCACCAAATTCGTCGGCATTCTCCGGTTCGAGCTTCCACTTGTCCAGCCGAGCCGTCAAGTGTTCCAACCACACATCGCCCCCCACCGGGGCCGCGATCATCACCCGTCGCACCACCTGATCCGCATATGCGCGCCCAATCGATGGCAGCGGCAGGTAGGAAAGCTGCCGATGTTCTCCGGGATAGTCTCTCGCGTGGCCGGCCACGTATCGGTCCACCCACTGCCTGGTATCAGCAACATCGCGCGGCGGATCATGCTTCATCTGTTGGATCGCGATTCGCCGCACCATCCCCGCGATGTGGATCAGCTTCCGCTGCGGATAACGACAGAACGAACCGTCGTCATGCCGGAGCTCGAAGACGGCGTGGGGGCGGCCAAGCAGACGCTCAGTGCTGGTGTAAAAAACCTTGTCAAATACAGAAGGCTTGTCAACATTCTTTCGTGCTTCACCGTGCTTGAGTCGATTCAACGCAGTCTGGTGACAATGTTTTAGGTTGGAGAGCGTGTCCTCGCCGATTTCCTTGTCAGCCGTTGGCACACGCAGCATGCCAATCTCTCGCCAGACGCCTGGCTCGGGATGCCAACGGATTCCTTTCAGCTTCTGAATATCGGCCAGTGTCGCCAATTTTGCATCTGCAAAAGCCATGTCGATCCCCCAGCCGAGGCGGGTCAGATTTCGCGCCGCGTTACGGAGACGATCCATCGGCATATCGGTGAGGCCCTCAATATCCCAAAGGTAATGCACCTCCGGCTCTTGATCGGACTCAAGGACCATCAGCGTCGGTATCGTTGGCTTGGCGCTGCGGCATGATTCTGGCTCGCTGTGAAACTTGTCGTCATTGTCCGGCCCGTATCGCACAATCGCATTGCCCGTGCGCGAACGCGGGGCGATGATCAGTGGCGGTTGCTCTCGACACATATCTTGCAACCAGCAAAGCGCCTTGGCCGATCCGTTTTCATGTTCGTTTTGCTGAGCAGCGCCAGCTACCATTGCCGAGAAGAGTCGGAACGGCGATGGAGGCCACTCCGGCGGACCATCGCGGGCGAGCAGGCCGTGGTACCGTTCGTCGAGAAAGCGGACGGTGATCTGGAGATATGCCATCAATCCTCCTCCGATGCTTGGTCCGCTTCATCCTCGCCGCTTTGTTCTGGAAGAATCTTCAACCAACCATCCTTGACGCCCGGTTTTTCCTGGATTTTATTGAACTCGTTCTCACCTTCCTTCGCTTCAATCGCCGTCTTCAGATCGGTTACGGCAGTCTTGACATCGTCGTCTAACGAGTCGTCTTCCGCGTACTGATCGACCTTCTTCTTCAACTTGTCGAACGGTCCTTTAGTCAAGCCGCCAGACTTCTTGAACTTCAGATCATCGATTAGCTTGCGAAGTGTACCGATCGGGTCGTCGTCCCCCGACTTCTTCTTGGCCTTGAATCGCTTCAGCGTATCTGCCGTGATCGGCCCAAGCTTTCGGATCGCGTCACGCTCCTTCTTGGTGCACTTCAAGAACTCTTCGGCTACGCCCTTCTCGAATTTCTCATCGGGATGGTCGATCTTGTCTTTGTCGATTCCTGCAAGTTTGAAAAACGCGTCCTTCGCTTCGCCGGCGGCGTTTTGTGCATCCTCACGGGTGTACTGGCGATCCTCAGATGCTTTTGAGCGGTAGACCAGCTTGACGGTTTTCTTGCCGTCCTCGCCGTTCGCTCCACTTGCGAAGTGGATGTGACATCCCTCACGGAGGTTCAAATCCGGTTCTTCGATGGCCGCAACCAACGCAAGGCCGAGGATGTACTTCTGGAGCGCAGAGGTTCTTTTTGTGGCAGACTCATTTCTCTCTTTGTCCGCTTCCTTCTTTTGCTCCTCCGTCGCGTCATCAGGAAGCGCCTGCTCTTCCCCGGCCGCCGACAGTTGCCGGATCGCTTCCAGATTCACGTTCGTCGTCCGCACGAGTTCGCTCTTCTCGGTAAGCATAACACCACCTGCGGCTTGGATGCTGAGGGCGTGCACCATGCCTTCCTGTGACAGATTGCTTTCGTCGCCTTCTTTCTTTTCTACGTCATCTCCGATTGCCTCGGCATCCACGTAGTTGGTGGCCGGCGTGAATTGGGCGGAACGCGACATTTCAAAGACATTTGTCGCTCGGATATACGCCTTGAAGATGCGCTGTTGCTTGACGTAGGTTGATCGCGAGTCCCAAACGCCGAACACCAGCGAGGTCGGCGCGAGCGTCGCCAGTTCGAAGAAATCCTTTCGTTTCGCGGCGGTGAAGGCGTCATGAAACTCGGCGGCCATCGACGACATCCGGACCGCAGCGTCGCCGGCCCGATGGCCGATCTCCAACAGGTTCTTCTTGTCGTTGCCGATCTGAATCTCGACCTGCGGAACGAGTCTTCCGCCCTTGATTGTCTTGAACTTCGGCTCGATGCGGTTGCTCTGCGACTGAGGGCTGTCGATCTCGCAGACGTTGCTGCCATCTGGAAAGTAGTCGATCTGGTAGCCGGGCTTCTGATTGTCCTTGTTTCCATCCTTGTCGGCCTTCGAATCCGGCGGCAATTGAACGGAGACGCGGTAGTCGCCATCACGGACGGTGTGCACCCGCCCCTTCCACTTGGTGACGGGGTACGTCGGCGGAAAAATGACACGGTCGTCACTGTCCACCGGTTCGAGTGGCTGTTTGATAATGAGAGCTATAGGGCCATCGTCATTGAGCAGGTTGTCCAGCAAGTTGTTGTTTGAGTTCTCAGTCATTGGTGTTCCTTTCCAGTTTTTGATGCTTTGGTAAAATACCCGAACCGCCCACGCCTACCGATTTGAAAGCGGTACTGGCTGGCACCGGGAAGACTTACACAGCCACACACTGCGGCTCTGGCCACCGCGACCGGCAGACGCGTGGTCCAGCACGTGTATATGTAACCATCGTCTTCGACGGGGACGAAAGTCTGGAGCCCTATCGCCGCCAGAAGCTCAGCCGCGGGATAGGTTTCGACGGGCAGACTTTGATTATTGGGCGAAAACCCCTCATCGAGTGTGTTCCAACTGCTTCGCGTGTCGAGGCCAATTCTTCCCGACATGCCGATCGAATATTCGAGAACGTTTTGATCATTGATATTTTCAACACGAATCGCATTGGCCATGTCTTCGATGAGACTTTCCGACGACACGTGAGCTGACCATAGCTTGAAGTCATCCCTCTGCTGCCCAACAAGTTCGTCCAACCACCAACTGAGTCGCAGTGACACTGGCTCATTCTGTAGATCGTCGTCATTCGCAATGTCCAACTGAATTGGTTTGATCTTACTGACATCCTTCACCAGCTTGCCGTCCTTCTTGATAGGCTGGTAAGGGTCTAACGGCTTTCGCTTCGCGGTACAAAGCGCCTTGACAATCATCTGTGTATCAAGATGACACGTGCTGAATAGCTTGAATTGTGAACGTTCGAATTGTGGCAGAGTGAAATCTGCCGTCACTTCCGCACCAGGCCACAGGCGGTCGGCCAGTTCCAGCAGCCCGCAGCAGGCGAAGAACTGGCCGGGGTTGGTCACGTCGACTTTGACAGTGATGTTCGGTTCGGGATGAGGCATCTTTCACATCTCCCCAGCAGATCGAGAAACGGCTTGATTGATTGTCGCAGGAAGGTGATAATAGGAGCATGGACCTGCATGGACATGTACAAAATGGCATCGTGGTGCTTGATGGGGACGTCTTGTTGCCTGACGGGACCGAGGTGACGGTGACACCGCGCTCGGGACCGGTGATTCGGGTTGCCAAGAATCGAAGACGGGTCGAGTTGCCTCTCGTGGAGAGCGACCAGCCGGGAACGCTGGATCTGACCAACGACCGCATTGCAGAAATCCTGGAGGCAGAGGACATCGAAGCACTAAAGGCGCAATGGAATGCACCTCCTGGACGTTAACGTTTGGCTGGCGCTCTCTTTTCAACGCCATCTCCATCACCAACGGGTAACGAACTGGTTCGCAGCGGCAGCGGAAAATAGCTGCTGCTTCTGCAGGTTGACTCAGGCAAGCTTTTTGCGTCTGGCCACCACGCCACAGATCATGTTGGATCAGACGATGACGCTCATCGAGGCGTGGCAGGCTTACGATGGCCTGTACCAAGATCCCCGCATTGTTTTTGCCGAAGAACCGGCAAACATCGAGTTGCTGTGGAGATCTCTGACGCAAAACAAAACGTTTTCTCCAAAGGTCTGGAACGATGCCTATTTGGCGGCGTTCGCCCTGGCCGCCAACCTGGAACTGTTCACGCTGGACAAGGGTTTTACGCAATATAAGGATTTGCGGGTGACCGTTTTGTCGTAAATGCCTCATGCTTGTTCCTCCGGTGTAGACGGCTCGGCACTGGCGGCCCAATCGGCGGCGCGGAGCAACGATTCGAGGTAGGCCAGCCCCCATCGGCCATACTTGCGTTGCAGGCGGGCATAGCGGCGCATCACTTCAATCGCTTCTGCCTCGGCGTCTACTGAAGATGGCGTTTTCGGGTCGATCGTTCCTTCCGGAAGGAAATGTGGCCGGGCGTAGCCGTGGTGCGCGGCAATCAGGTGCAGCACGACATCCCGCATGTCTTCGCTCAGAGTGTCAAGTTTTGCGCGGTACTGCTGCTCGGAATCGAGCGCGTCGAGCAGCGAACCAAACTCGTGGCGGTAGGAAGAGCGGAATCCGGGCAGCCAGCGTTTGGTCTCGTCTGGTTTGTACCGGCTGCCACGTCTGCCCGACTTGGCGTAGAGATGGGATGGGTCGGGGTTGCCGATGGCACGTTGCCAAAGTTCTCGCTGTTTGCCGAGATCGTGTAATTCGGCAGCGAGGATGACGGCCTGCTTGAGATCCTCCGAAAGATTGAGTGCCTCGACAATTTCTGTCGTTCGCTCCGCGACATCGCGGGTGTGGTGCTCCCAGGTGATTGGCTTGGCCGAAGCACGGGTGGTATCCTCCGCGTCGTGCGGGCGGGCATACCAGTGCCAGAAGCGTTTCTTGGTTGATACCTCGGATTGCTCACCTGGCGAAGCGGATTCGTCAGCCAGCGGATTGATGTCGATCGTGCGGATCAGTGCCATGCCCTGGGGAGATTCCTCGTCGTCCCACACACGCGCTCGACGCTGGATTGTTTTCTCCTTGTCCACAAACCACTCGTCGGCCACATCGTCAGCTTTCTCGGAATCCGCGCTGAGCATGCCAGCGAACAGGCCACCAACGAAGGGTGACAGAAGAACGATGCCGTCGGCAAGCGCCTTTGCGAGTGGATTTCTGTCTGCGGCTTTTGTCGCGGCAGGGTTTGCGATCTTTCCGAGAGTCGATACACGGACCTGCTGCTGATCGTCGACAAGCCACACCGGCGAATCGCCATGTTTGGTCGCCAGGCTCTGTAACGCCTTCAGCACACGATCCGTGCGATCACTGAGCAGTTCGTGCGGCTTGAGCGGGTAATCGGCGAGCAGTTCCTGCGGGAAATCCTGGCCCTCGCGCTGAATCAGTTCACCGGTGACCATTTCGACTTCCTCGCGCCAAGCGACGCTCGTGCGCGGCGGCTCCCACTCGGCGACGCCGTGCAGGTACGGCGCGACGGGCGGGCGACCGGGCATCTTGTTCTTGATCGTCGTCATTGTCCAGACGTCGAAGAGGATGTCGGTCGCAGGGAGGATGGTCGGTTCGGGCGCAAAGGCGGCGAGACGCTGGTCGGCGGGCAGTTCGCCGAGCGCCTTGGGGCTGGCGTCGCCGTTTAGCTGTTGCAGCAGTTTGAGCGTGGCTTTCCGGGCTGGTGTCAGCTTGTTCTTGTCGTCGAAATTTTCGGGGCCGGGATGCACCACATCGACGCGCGTATCGACGCGCTCACCAAAGCGATTCGCCCGGCCCAGCCGCTGAGCCATACTGTCGAAGGTCGAGAGGTCGCAGACCATGTGGTCGGCGGAGATGTTCACGCCAACCTCGCCGGCACTGGTGCAGACGAGGTACACAGTGCGGTCGGCATCCTTCAATGGGCGCAGGAATCGCTGAAACGTGGCGTCTTTGACGAGTTTGTCCCGTTCGTAGCCGCGCATGGTGCCGGTGAGTTGTCGGACCTGTTCATCTAGCACGCCGTTCTTCTTGTCTGTGAGTTTACTACAGACCTTGTTCACGTCATCGATGGTCCGCACGAAGATCAGCACGGCGGCGTTGCTAGACTTGTGTTCTAAGGCCAGACTGGCGATCTTGTCGGCAAGTTTCTTTTCATCATCAACCGCGTGAAGGCGAAGTGACTTCTTCGCCTTTAGCCGCCGCCAAACGTGATGAATGGGTTCCGTCGGCGGCTCAGGAATGTCTTCCGGCGGCTGTTTTTCTTCATCCGTCAATCCAAACGGTTCGCGGCTCTCGGCTTTCTCCTTATTCCCATCTTCGCGGGCTGTTGCCGACAGCGCCATGACGCGCAAGCCGGGCCACGACAGGTCGCCGTTTCGTTGGCGTTCTTTCTTCTGCTCATCCTGGATCGTCTCGATGAGCTTCTGAAACGCCGGCTCCAGGTGTGCCTCGTCGTGGACAAGCAGGGCATCCTGACCAAGGAACCCGGCGTGGAGCGGACGACTCTTGAAGCCGATGCGGTAGCCCTCGAACAGCAGACGCGAACCAATCATATCCACCGTGCCGCAGATAATCGCAGGCCTTGACGGGTCGGCCGACCACTGGTGGTTGTCCGCGAACTGACCGCGCAGCGTGCTGACCCCGAGTCGATCGAGCGCCTGACGATATCTCATCACCTCGGCAGTCGTCTGATCCACCACTGTACGGCGGTTCACCACATAGACCAGCCGGCGGGGCATCTTGTTGGGCTTTGCGATGAGCGCCAGCAGCCACACGGCGATGACGCTGGTCTTGCCCAGTCCCGTCGGTAAATCCGCAACGCTGGGGATATTATTGTCCGTGCGCTCATCAAGAAAGCGTTTATAGAGTACACATTGCCACGGAAATGGTGCGTGGCCGGTCAATGCCTCGAATTGTTTCTCAAAATCGTCGTTCTTCATGTGGTATTTCCCAACCCAAACGCCTGCGGCCAGGCAGCCGGCCTCATCGGTTGAGACCCCGCGAGAGGAGCATTCATGGGTGCCGACCAGGGTCGCGGGTAACTTTTCTTCCGCTTTCCGACAGAGCCAAAACGTCCGCTATCCAAAAACGATTCAATGACAGACTATTAGCCACCTGGTCTTGGCTATTTAACATAGTGCCTAAGAAATCAAAAATAAACGTTTGATTCTATTTCTTGTTAAATAAAAGTTGAATAAAAAATCTACCTGCAGTAAAGTAGTCTTGTTCTCGCCCTCCGTCAACAGGCCCCATTGAAGCGATTCCATTTCCTGTTGCCGATTTGAGTGCTGAGCACTGAGCCCGCCAATCGGCCAGAGGCTGAGCATTGAAGCGATTCCATTTCCTGTTGCCGATTTGAGTAGTGCGTCCTTTCCGTGGATGAAATAAGCCGCGGCCCCATTGAACTTGCTTCTCCCCAATCCGCATATTAACATATATGTGAATTTCATGCTGCACGTTCTGTTCATTTGAAATGACGAGATCATCGAGCATATTGCCCGACACGGGGTGACACCGGATGAGTTTGAAGAGGTCGTGCTGAATTCCAAGGAGACGCAAACAAGCCGCTCGTCAGGACGGCCGATTGCCTTCGGCCCAACGTCGACCGGGAAATACTTGGCTTGTGTCTTCGAGTACATCGACACCGATCAAGTCGTTCCAGTAACGGCATATGAGGTCGACTGAACAAATCTCTTTCTCCCCAGGTATTGTTGACAATCAACATTTCCACGATTACTTGATCACGGCCCCATTGAAGTAGGCGATCACAAGTCGAGCAAAGCCGCCCCGCGTTTTACGGAACATGGCCATAGCATGAAGAATCGACCGACCAGCCAGCGTGTTCACCGCGACCTGACTCCGCAAGAACAGCAACGCCTGGAAGCAGCCCGTGCTGAAACGGAAGCCACTAAACAAGACATTTTGGCTGCTGGCCGTGTGCGCAAGCAAGCCTGGGTGGCGATGCGACGCGAGGTGACACGATCGATTGAGACACTCAAAGCCGAGCGTGAAAAACTGGGGTTGTCGCTCGCCGATGTGGAAGCCCGATGTGGGCTGAAACCGAGCGCCATTTCGCGGCTCGAAAATGACGCCGACGCCAATCCCACCCTCCTGACCCTCCAACGCTACGCTGCGGCGCTCGGAATGACACTCAACACAACACTGATCGCCGATCAAGCGTGATTCGCGACCGGCCGAATTTCGGCACGAACGATCGACGGTCATTTTCTCACCGAACCTGACGACGAGAGGAATTGCCCTTCGCCTGCGCGTTGCTGTCGCTTGTTTTTGCGTAGCTCTCCAAGCTGGCGACAAGTTCATTTTGAATTTCTGTTCGCAAGAGTATTGGCTCCAACACTTCGGCGTGTCTACCAAAACCGAGCACCCAGCTTTTTAACTCCGTTGTACCTGACAGCTTGAACTGTACCTGTAAATAACCATCAGGCTCTCGTTCGCATTGCTGGCTGGAATGCCAGCGCGATTCCTCCACATATCTAGCAACTTGGGGCGAGAAACGAATCACGACGTCAACGTTGCCTGTTTCATGATAGACGCCAAGCGAACCGGCGAGGTAGTCTTCTGCACAAAAGTCGTCGCGCCGAGTAAACGGCATCCTGTCAACGGTCGCCGCTTCGATGCGATTTACCTTCCAGGTACGGAAGGCGTCGTCTTCAGGCTTAAAACCGATCAGATACAGCACATCGCGATGCCGCGAGAGACAATAAGGATGGACATCATACGTAACCGGCTCGGTGGAACGCTGTGAGCGATAAGTCATAAAAACCACTTTGCGGTCTTCGATGCCCAGCAGTAGTTGGTCGATGATCTCAGCATGTGCCGAGTAATCACTTAACCCGAACCTCGTGTCGTGAAATGCATTCGCAATCTGGCCAAGATATTTGATTGCCGTTGGACCAAGCGAAGCTTCAATCTTGCAGAAAGCCCGTTGGGCCGCTTCCCATACGAACGTGCCGGCTAAAGGCTCGAGGTGCCGTCGACCGAGATAAAGCGCCAAAGCTTCGTCATACGCAAAGCTCAATTCTGGCAGTCGGGCCCCATGGGTAATGCGATAAGATTTACGCCCCGATGGGCCGGTCGATTCCTCCAGCGGGAAACCAGCATCGCGAAAGACGGTCAAATCTCGGCGAATCGTCTTTGCGTTGACTTCCAGATCGTCTGCCAACTCGGCCACCGACCTGCCAAGCTGCGAAACGCATAATTTCTTGATCAGCAACCATTGCCGCACAAGTTGTGGTGAGCCTGTTGTCATGTCGTTTCTGCTTTGGTGCTGTGGAACGCTAAATTCGAACGACGGGAGCATACCTAATCGGTTGGACAGATCATGTCCTATCCTCCCACATTCTATCGCGTCGCCTATCAGCCGAAACGCAAATGCAGTGTTCCTGATCTCATTCGAACTTACGGCTTGTGCACTTGCCCCAATCGCCTTACGGCAACCTTTTATCAACCCCAGAACTGTGAACAGACGTCTACTCTTCTGGTGGGCGCAGTAATTTTTGGTGGCGGCTTTCTCGTGTGTTTTCTTTTGGGGGCACACTGGCGGTAAACTGGTTCCCAAGCTCTGCTTGGGAACTTTTCAG
>JANQPJ010000188.1 GCA_028289525.1 Pirellulales bacterium | reverse complement strand
TCATCGGTCGTCAGGATATCGTCGGTCGCGGTCGGGGCGTCGTTCACACCGGTCACGGTGATCGTGACCGAGGCGATGCTGGTGCCGCCGTCTTCATCGCTCACCGTGTAGGTGAACGTGTCGGTCAGCGTCGCGCCGACCGCCAGGGCGTTCAGCTCGGCCGAACCGGTCGGGTCATAGGTATAACTGCCGTCGCTCGCGACGCTCACCGCGGCTCCCTGTTCGCTGGTTGCGTCGAACGCGGTGACCGTCAGGTCTTCGCCTTCGGGGTCGGAGTCGTTGGTGAGCACTCCGTTGGCGGCCGATACGGTGAGCACCGTGTCTTCATTGGTGGCGCCGGTGTCGGGCTGAGCGTCAGGCGGGGCGTTGGTGCCGGTCACGGTGACCGTAACGGTAGCCTGATCGGTGGCTCCATCGTCGTCGCTCAACGTGTAAGTGAACGTCTCGGTGGCCGTTTCGCCAGCGGCCAGGTTCTGGAACTGTTGCGAAGTGGTTGGATCGTAGCTAAACGTGCCCACGGCGTTCACTGTTAGCAGAGCGCCAGAAGCGAGCGTAATCTGCGTGCCCACGTTGTTCATTTCGCCATTAACCTGGCTAATCTGGAGCACGTTCGTATCATCATCTGGATCGCTATCAGCGCCGTTGCCGTTGTCGCCGGTGATCAGGTTTCCGCTGTTAATCACCGTATCTTCGTCGGTTGCCAAGGCATCGTCGGTGGCGTTGGGCGGATCGTTGACGCCGGTCACGGTGACCGTGACGGTCGCCGTATCAGTAGCGCCATTGCCATCGCTAATCGTGTAGGTGAACGTGTCGGTGGCCGTTTCGCCTTCGGTGAGTGCGTTGAGATCATCCGAAGTGGTTGGGTCGTAGGTGAAGCTGCCATCGGCATTGACCGTGACCGCAGCGCCCATGTTGCTCATGGCATCATGATCCGAGACGGTCAGGTTGTCGCTGTCTGGATCAGTGTCGTTGCTGAGCACGCCCGGCGCTGGAATGTCCAAGGGCATGTTATCGTTGGTGGTATTGGTGTCATCTACGGCGATCGGGGCGTCATTCACGTTGTTCAGATTGATCGTCACGGTGGCCATTCCCGTTAGACCAACCAAGTCCGTAATTTCGACCGTCAGCGTGAACAGGGGAGTCGTCTCAAAATCGAGTGCCGCTGAATTTGCGACGGTGATTTGGCCGTTGTCGTCAATGGCAAAGGCGTCGCCTGTGTTGCCGCCGGTGATGGCGAACGTGCGGAACGGGGCGTCGACGTCAGTCGGATCGGGGTCATTAAACGTCACGGTGCCGACCACGGTGTCGTTGGCTGAATTTTCATCAACAGCAAACGTTTCTGGAGTGATCGTTGGCGCGGTGGTATCGAGCGTGAACGTAAACTCGGCCGCCGGGGCATTGCTGTTGGAGAGCACGTCGGTGGCGAAGAATGATAGGGTGTACTCTCCGTCATCCAACGACTGATTAGAGAGGTTGAGAAGGCCTGCCAGCTCGTTTTGTGTGATTTCAAAAACGCCGGGATTTTCCGGATCATCGAGTTGAAAAAGCGCATCGACGCCGGGGGCCATTGCATTGGTGGGAACCAGCTGGGTATCATCGCGGCTCACGGCCAGCGTCAAACTTTCGAGCCCCAGGTTACCCAGTTGTTCGATCAGCTCGTCGGTGATGGTTCCAGTCACCGAGGCATCGCTGGTCAAGTTGTCGCTGTCGCTGCCAACGATTCCAGCGTTTGCCGTGTCGTTGGTAAGACCGATCGTGATTTCTGGCGCCTGGAGATCGGCGATCAAGTTCACCGTCACTTGGGCATCGTCGTGATTGTCGGCAATCCAGTCGAGATCACGATCTTCGACGTCGCCGTCGAGGTCGCCGTCGTAGGCTTCGCTGTACAGATTTTCTTCGAAATTGACGCCGTGTTGGCGGAAGAATTGCGCGGCGATAAAGTTGCCGGCGTCTTGCTGCTGGAGCTGGCTGGCGGCCGCCTCGATCAATTCAAAATCGGAAACCCGACCGCTGCCGTCGTCATCGCCCAACAGGAAGGCCGACACGCGTAGTTCGCCTGTGCCGGTCGAGGCGACCGGGCCTTGGTTGATTTCAATCGTGTAGTCGCCTGCTGAAAGCTCGACTAAGATCAGGCCATCGTTGGTGTCGCCAGCGTTGGCGTCAAAGAAGAGCGGTTCGATGGCGTCATCGCTGCCGACTTGTCGAATGATTGGAATGCCAGGATCGTAGTCGCCAGACTGCCCTTCGATGCGAAATCCGAGAATCGATTCGCCGCTGGCCTGGCGAACTTGGGCCAAGATCCGGTCGCTTTGGGTCGCGTCGTCGACCATCGTGTCGACCGATGCTAGCGGATTGGCCGTCAGCAGGTTTCGCTGTTCGAGCGCTTCCAGGTTGGCGGCGAATCGGAGGGGAAGTGCCCGGGCAAAACGTCGTTTGAACCCACTTGATTTGCGTGCCGTGCGCTTGCCAGTACCTCGGTAGCTTCTTCTCATTTTCCAATACACCCGAATGGCTAGACCGTGACCTTTGATGCGGTTCCCTGCGGTGAGATTCGATTCAGCTCCTCTGAATCGAGATAACAACAGATCTGCTCCGTTTGGGCCGCGATTCAGGGGAGCGTTCGCGGCAAGCCTGCCAGCTCGATAAAGCGTATAGCTGGGGCGGCTTTCATCTATTAAACACACGCCTAACTCAAAACGCAACGATTGGGAAAAATAGTTCGTCCAGAGAAAAGGCTCTTATCATTCTGCTGGTGTGGTCTGATCGTTTTAACCGGTCCGATCTGTCCCAACCAAGCCTGCACAAGCAAAAAAACAAGTACATTCGGTCTAAACCAAATAATTCTTTCAACCCGGTTCACCCGAATAACCGACAAAGTTTTACAGACTAGGATGCCCTGCCGGCGTCGCTGGTAGTGAATGGACTCCCGGTCACAATAACCCATTGTCAAGGACTTTCCCCCTTTGGGAGGGGCGATTTCCGAAGAGATTTATGGGGATTGTCACCGGTAAACCAAACGAGCTGTAGTGAAAAACAACGACTTCGAAGCCTTCGGCGCGGACTAAACGAGCCGGAGCGACTCACAACCGTGGAGTGAAGACATGGCTTCTCGATGGATGCTTTCTGCAACCCTGCTAGCGGCCCTGATTGCGACAACTTCGGCCGCCTGGGCTCAGCCAGGCGAAGGCTCTGCCAGTCGCGATGCAACCGTTTATGTTGGCGATGGTCCTTCGACCTATGCCGATGCACCCGATGTCGGTGCCGAGTTACACCCTGTTCCAGGCGGTGTCGGAGGCGAACTGGGCGGCTGTGACAGTGGTTGCGACGGCGGGTCGTGCGGTCTAGGCGCAGGGCCTGTTCGCAATTGGCTAGGCCGTCGTGGCTGTGGTTCGTGTGGCGATGGAACCTGTTGCGGCATCTGGCAAGGGCCAGGCTGGAATAGTTGTGGTGGTTGTGGCAAGCGGCCCGCTGGCGAAGGCTGTTGTCGTAACCATGGGCCGTGTTGTTTGTTAGGTGTGGAGATCCCGCAAATTCGGGTGCAAGATTGGATTTTGGGGCCTAAGGCACAAGAGAACGGTTGGTTTATCAACGGTTGGGTCGACCAAGGGTTCACCGGCAACACGCAGTCGCCAGAGAACAATTTCAATTCGCCGGTGGTTTACAACGATCGGGCAAACGAATGGCTCGTGAATCAGGTCTATGTAGCGATGGGCCGGAACATTCGCTCTGACACCTGTTTTTGGGATATTGGTGGTCGCGTTGATGTGCTCTATGGTTCGGACTACTTTTTCACGACCGCAGCCGGTTTGGAGACGGAAGCTGATGGGATTACCCAACGTTGGAACAGCAACAATGGGCCTCGCGGCTTTGGGGCTGCCATCTATGGGCTCTCGCTGCCCCAGGCCTACTTAGAAGTGTTTGCTCCGATCGGCTCGGGTTTAAGGGTGAAGTTAGGACGTTATTACACGATTTTGGGCTACGAATCGGCGATGGCCCCGGAGAACTTTTTCTACTCGCATTCCTACAGTTTTCAGTACGGCCAGCCGTTGACCCACACCGGGGCCCAGGCCAGCTACGATCTGGACGATTGTTGGACGATCAGCGCCGGGTTTAACCGTGGCTGGGACAATTTTGAAGACCCGGAAGACACCTACAGCTTCCTGGGCGGTTTGGCGTGGCAAAGTCCCACACGGCGCACTCATTTTTCCCTGGCGGTTGAAACGGGCGACGAAACCCGCGGCGAAAACCGCACGGCTTATACGCTGTTGTTGCGTCATCGGATTACCCGTTGCCTGACGTATGTCGCCGAACACACCTATGGGAACGACAACAATCAAGGGGTCGGCGGCGGCGATGCTCAGTGGTTCGGCATCGTGAACTATTTGCTCTATTCGCTTTCGCCGACGCTTGATGTCGGTTTGCGATACGAGTATTTCAAAGACAACGACAACTCGCGCGTGTTCGCACAACCTTCGCCGTTGCACGAAGGCGGGGAGTACCACGCCTGGACGTTTGGGCTCAACTGGAAGCCGTGTCAGGATATCATCCTACGGCCGGAACTCCGCTGGGACCGTTCGGACTTTGTGCCGTTTGGCAACGTGCCGACGTCGCCCTTTCAAGGGGCGTTTAACGACTTTGGCGAGAGAGATCAGTTCACGCTTGGGTTTGACCTGATCACGCGGTTTTAAGAGACGATTTTGCAATCGTCCTGCCCAAATGATTGCAAGTCGATGTTCGCAACAAACGTGCTATGCGGCTTGACGCACGCCAGTTGGCCGAGTGACAGGGACCGTTGTGCGAGACTGCCGGCGGCCAATAGAGACTGGCTGTTTGGGCCGGGTTTGCTTGGTCACTGACACCTCGCCCACCATTCGACTGCGCGATTCGGCCCACGACTCGGCTTCCAGGGTAAGCCAGTTCAGCAGGTGATCGACTTGTTGGCGATAGTGTTCGACGCCATCGCGGTCGAGGTTGGCTGGAATCGGCAGCGGCGGTCCGACCACGGCTCGGGCTTGAGAATGAGGCCGGGGAATGGCGAACCGGTCCCAGCTTCCTAGCCGCCAAGGGCGGTCATAGCCAAAGCCCATGGGTACCAAGGGGAGACCGAGCTTTGACGCCAGGTAGATGGGGCCTTGGGCCAGTTGGCGGCGCGGGCCGCGCGGACCGTCAGGCGTGATGGTGAGGTTCGTGTTGCGGCCGCGCCGGAGCATCTCGCGAATTGCCGTCGAAGCGCCTCGATAGGTCGAGCCGCGCACACAGTCGAAGCCCAGGTGGTAGGCGGCTCGGGCCAGAATGTCGCCATCGCGGTGTTGGCTCAACAGCATCGCGAAATCGCAATGACCGCGCAAGTAGAGCGGAAACAGAATGAACTCATGCCAGAAAATATAGATTTTTTCGCCCTGATAGGCGTCGGTCACCGGATCGATCGAGCGGTCATAGTAAGCCACCCGATAGTCGAGGGTGCTCATCCAGGCATGCACCGTTTTGGCCGCCGTAAGTCCGCCCAACTTGGTGAAGAACGCAGGTAATTTCATCGTCAAGCCTTTGACGCGGTTGAGGGTTTAGGGTGGAGGGAGACGCGCTGGCGCATAAGACCAACTCGCCTGATCGCGTCAGCGCGTCTCTCTCACGCTCCATCGTTTCATGCAAAACTTCTTCTGCTTTGCCTGTCATGTAGACATGGCCATCCGCTTCATTCCACTGAGGGTTTAGGGTGGAGAGAGACGCGCTGGCGCATAAGACCAACTCGCCTGATCGCGCCAGCGCGTCTCCCTCCACCCTCCACCTTCAACCCTCCACCGCGTCACGCCATTTGCCGGTAAAAACTTCTTCCGCTTCGCCTGTCATGTAGACATGGCCGTCCGCTTCGTTCCACTCCAGATCGAGCGTGCCGCCAGGCAAACGGACGCGTACCTGACGGTCGGTTCGACCGGTCAACACTCCAGCCACACAGACCGCGCTGGCTCCGGTGCCGCAGGCCAGGGTTTCGCCGCTGCCCCGTTCCCAGGTACGCTGGCGCACTTCGCTGCGCGAGAGCACCTGAACGAACTCGGCATTGACCCGATTGGGGAAATGCGGATCGTTCTCGACCAGGGGGCCGATCTCCAACACCCAAGCGTCCGACAACTCGTCGACAAAGGCGACACAATGCGGATTGCCCATCGACACTGCCGTGACGGGAAACCGCTTGGAGCCAACGGTCAACTCGGTCTCGACCACCGGATTGCCAGGCAGTGTCGTCGGAATCTGGTCCGGGATCAAGATCGGCTTGCCCATGTCGACTCGAACCCGACGTACTCGACCGTTTTCCACCTCTAAATCGAGCGACAAAACGCCAGCGCCGGTTTCGATGGCCAGGTTCGGCGTGCTAGCAATGCCGTGATCGTAGACGAATTTGGCCACACAGCGGATCCCGTTGCCGCACATCTCCGACTCGGAACCATCGGCGTTGAACATCCGCATTCGTGCGTCAGCCTGTTTGGAAGGGCAAATCAAAATCAGCCCATCGCCGCCGACGCCGAAATGACGGTCGGAAATTCTTCGAGCCAGCTCCGCCGGGTTCGCCGGCATTGGTTCGGCAAAGCAATCGACATACACATAGTCGTTGCCAGCGCCTTGCATTTTGGTAAATTGCATGGGTTGTTTTCAAATTTGCTTGAGAAAATGACTAGGACAAAGTCGAAAAGCAGCGACCGGTGGTCGCTCGCGAAACAGGAGAATTTAGCCGTTTCGCGAGCGGCCACCGGCCGCTGCTTTTGCACAAAAGACGACTTTGCAGTCCTCCTGGGGAAAATGACCAGAGTGGATTTCAAGACCAGTATGCGATCGTATTGTAAAGCCGACCGCTGGATCTTGCTACTCGGCGACCTGAAACTTAGTCACTCGCCAGGAAACGTCCGGCCCACCGCCAATCGCAATCCGGCGGAACCGCGTAGGGTAGCCTAGTCGGGGATGAAAGGTAGCGCCAAGCAGTAAACGCGAGTCGGACGTAGTGCCCATCTCGCCTGCCGGATCGGCGGCCATTTCCAGCTCGCGTCGCATCATGTCGAACTGACTTTCAACGGTCCAAGCTTCCCACGTGCGACGCTGCCGAGGCGTGCGGCCATCTCGGGTCATGGCCGTCACTTGGCGATTACGAACCTCAATATGCACCGGGCCGGGGCGGGCCCCTTCAAGCTGCAAGGTGAGGTTGTAGCTAGTCGGACCGTAGGCCTGCCATTGTTGCCAGGCGGCTGTCAGGGTCGGCTCGTCGAGCACCGGAAGCGGGTCGCGCAACACGCGAATCAGCAGCAACGATGCCAGGATGGCGAACCCGGCCACACAACCCAGCACGACCGGCCAGCGTCGTCGAGGTCGGGGGCGGTCGAGAGATACGGGGCGTGTCATGGGGTTCTCGTCTGGCGCGGCTGCGGGGTGCGCACCGTAGGCCTGGGGGTGTTGTTTTGCAGTGTGGTGCCTAGCCAATTGCCCAGCACATGGGCGGCGACCAGTAGCGCCAGCAAAATGACCATGAGAGCCGAAATTGCCCCGATGCTAGCCAGCAAGGCAAACAGCATCGCCAGTGTGGTGATAGTCCACAGCAACCCACGCAGGCCGAATCGGGGTGGCCCCAGACCGGCGACTGATGGGGCGGACGATTGGCGAGAGGCACGAACCATGGTACCAGCAAAACGTTGAGTAGTTTTCAAAACACCAGAAATATTTGCCGCGCACAGTGGGAGCGTGGTGTCCTAATTTGATCGTTTGGTGGTTGAAAGTGGGGGTGAGGTCTTTTTGAGCTTTGGACGTCAATCAAACAGTAGCAGGAAGAGTAGCAGCGGCACGCGGAAATAATTTCCCTCGCCTTCTCTACCAAAATCGTGTTTTTCGCGAGTAACGACGATTGGGAGATGGCAGTCGTACGAGTTTAAGAATGCAGCAAGCCCTTTTAGCTGGCCAGCGCCAGTGTTGGTTGCGTACTTCACTTCGACAGCAAGGTAAAACGAGGGGCGGGTGTGGACGATAAAATCTACTTCCTTTTGCGATTCGCGGAAATAGTCGATCTGGAGAACGCCATGCCACCTCTTAAGCGCATTGAATACAAGCGTCTCGGCATATAAACCCATGGTGTCTGGCTCGTCTAGAATTTCATCTCCCAGTCGTAACACCGCATTTCTCAAGGCTAAGTCTACCGGATAGTATTTCTGCGACCCCTTGCGAACTCGCACCGCCGATTTGCGAAATTTCCCGGCACAGCGAATCAGGTCGGTCATTTCTAGAAGCGGTAAATACTTGTCAATCTGCTGCGAACTAATCCCGAGTTCTTGGGACAGTTTCGTCATGCTGACTTCTCGCCCTGGCCGCTCGAGAAGCGAAATGTAAAAAGTCTTGAGTTGTTCTGGCTTCCGAAACTCTACGGCTAGTACGAGGTCTTCGGTAATGACTTTCTTGACCTGATTATCGAACAGGTAATTGATCTTCTCCTCTTGAGTTTTGAACTCCCATACTTCCGGGAATCCCCCGTCCACAATGTAATCGCTTAGTGCAGCGGCGGCGTGCTGCCAAAGTTCATCGGACATTTTGGGAATAGAAACGCTCGTTGTGTCAACGTAGCGTGGATCTTTTGCAAACATGCCCCGTAGACGACCACCTGAATGGTGAATTTCAGCTAATTCCTCTAGTAAAGAGTCGTCCTTATCATAAAGTTTCCAGAGCAAGAATTCGCGAAATGAAAATGGCAATACATGATGATCCTTCACTCTGCCTAGAAGGCTTTCACGACTCTTTTTGAAAATCAGACTCGATGCGGAGCCGGAAATGACAATTCGGATCGGGTATTGAAGGTCATAGTATTTCTTAAGGTACAGTTCCCAGCGATCAAGTGTTTGAATTTCATCAAGAAGCAGGAACGCTGGCCCCGTTTTTCCAAGCTCTGCCATGTGCTCCATCAGCGCTTCGATCATCGCATCTCCGTTCAAGTCGGAGCGATAGAGCGCCGGATCGTCAAACGAATAGTAGATGATTCTTTCGGCGTCGATTCCTCTTTCGTCAATTAGCTCCTTTACCAGCTGTCGCAACAGAGTTGACTTTCCGACACGACGTGGACCGGCAACAGACACAATCTGTTGGTTCGATTGAACGTCGTTCAGCAAGTCAAAGAATACCGGACGCCGAAACCCTGGCAGCTGGTCCTTCACACGCTCCCATTCGGCGGCAGTACTGGCATCAATCCAAGGCGAATATGATCTCGCAACTTTGCTGATATCAAACACTTGCGATCTCTCGGCGGTTTTCTGTGTTATAGCATTGAAAATTATCTATATTATAGTGTAGGTAATTTTTGACTTGCCGCAAGTGCTTATGCAAATCTCGACGGGTGGCTTCGCAGTCTACGCTGAAGTGGTCGACCTTGCGCTCGGTTCTGGACGATTATCACTCTTCGTACACGCCGAACGAAATGGCCCGAGCCCTCGCTTGCCAGCAGCGCTCTGAAGACGCACAATAGGCCGTTTAGCGATCAGTACGCAAAACTTCCTTCTAACAACTTTTGATGTGGAAAGCGGTACGATGTCGAATTGTGTTCTTGCGTATTCCGGCGGATTGGACACCTCGGTGATTTTGGCCTGGTTGCGCGATCTAGGCCACGATGTCCATTGTGTTTACGTCGATCTTGGCCAGCCCTGCGAGGACCGCCAGGCGATTTTGGAAAAGGCCGAGAAGATGGGGGCCAAGTCGTCCCGAATCGTCGACGTGCGCGAAGAGCTGTGCCGCGATTTTGCTTTCCCCGTATTGGCCTGGCAGGCACGCTACGAGGGGATTTATCTGCTTGGCACCTCGATTGCCCGACCGCTGATCTCCAAAGCCTGCCTGCAGGTAGCCAAGGAAGTAGGGGCCGATTCGTTTGTCCATGGGGCCACTGGCAAGGGAAATGACCAGTGCCGGTTCCAGTTGGCCGCCGAGGCGCTCGAGCCGGAAGTGAACATGATCGCCCCGTGGCGGATTAAGGAGTTTCGCGAGCTGTTTCCCGGCCGGACCGAGATGATCGCCTATTGCAACGAGCGCGACATTCCGGTCAAGGCTTCAGTCGAAAAGCCCTACAGCTCGGACGAAAACTGCCTGCACATCAGCTACGAGGCCGGTCGGCTCGAAGAGCTGACGCAAAACGGCTACGATATTGTCGACTTTGGTATGACCGTTTCGCCGCAAGAAGCACCGGACCAGAAAGAGACGATCACGCTTGGCTTCGAGCATGGCGTGCCGGTTCGGCTCAATGGCCAAACGCTCTCGCCGTTGGCGATGGTCGAACAGCTCAACACGATTGGCGGTCGGAACGGGGTAGGGCGGATCGACATCGTGGAGAACCGGTTCGTAGGCATGAAGAGCCGGGGCGTTTATGAAGCGCCAGGGATGACTGTGTTGTACGAAGCCCATCGGCTGCTCGAACAGTTGACGCTGGATCGCGACTTGGTCCATTTGCGTGATCGTCTGGCTCCCGAAGTGGCCGAAATGGTCTACTACGGGCTGTGGTATGTGCCGAAGATGGACGCCTTGATGGCGATGATGCGGGAAACCCAGCGTCCGGTGACTGGCGAGGTAACCCTGGACCTTTACAAAGGCAACCTGATGGTCTCCAGCCGCACCAGTCCGAACAGCCTGTACGATGCCGAAGTGGCCAGCATGGAAGGCGGCGGCAGCTATAACCAGGACGATGCCGAGGGCTTTTTGCGGATCATGGGGCTGCCGTCGCGCGTGCAGGGCAAGGTGCATCCTCGACCGTATGACGATTAACTGGACAGCGCCACTTTCGATAAGAATACAAGCCCGACGCGCAAGCGAGGGAATTTAAGTAGAACCTCTTCCCTCGCTTGCGCGTCGGGCTTGTATTTTGAG
>JANQPJ010000159.1 GCA_028289525.1 Pirellulales bacterium | reverse complement strand
GATGTAAATGTCTATAATCAAAGGTTTGTCGCCTAGAGCAGGTTACCAAAATGCGTGCTGGTGTTTCGTCGAGAAATCCCGGTAAAAACTAAGTCGCGCCCGCCACGGTAAAAAGCAACTTGCTTGAGTCGAGATTTTTGCACTTCAAGCCGATTTGCTGCCACTCCTGCCGGACGGCCGTGAATTGGCTAATCATATGGATTTGTACTTACACGGATGGGTCGCGATGAAAAACAATCCGCTACCTCGGCTGGACAATCACCCTGAAATCCGCGAGCAACTGCTTCCACATTGTCGGCTCAAACCTGGTGAAATCTGGGATGATCCGCTTGGAAAGCACGTCATTGGTTGCTGTGACGCAACTGACGACCAACAGGTTGCAAACGTCATGGACGGCTCGCGAGCCGTGCTGGCAATCCATGATCCGCCGTACAACTTAGTTGCATTTGACCTTCGTTCAATCAACGAGTTTATCGCCTGGTGCCGCCGCTGGATACAGAACACGACCGCAATCCTCGCCAGCGATGCATCGCTTTATGTTTGGCTTGGAGCTGACCAAAACGACGGGTTTCAACCGCTTCCTGACTTTATGGTGATGATGCGTGACCAGCCGTACAAATCGCGCAGCTTCATCACCATGCGCAATCAGCGAGGATATGGCACGCAAAAGAATTGGATGGCCGTCCGACAAGAATTGCTTTACTACACAAGAGGCGCTCCCGTGTTTCATGTGGATGCGGAGTACACGGATATTCCGAAAATCCTTCGAGGTTATTACAAGGACGTCAACGGCAAGAAAACTGAGAACTTGGAGCGTAGCAAGTCTGACAATATCCGCGCCGGAAATGTTTGGGTTGATATTCAACAGGTTTTCTATCGCATGGATGAGAACGTTTCTGGATGCTATGCCCAGAAACCGTTGAAGTGCATCGAACGCATCATCGAAGCCAGCTCGCTTCCTGACGATGTCGTGGTCGACTTTTTTGCTCATTCCGGCGCGACGCTGCTCGCTTGCGAAAAGCTTGGTCGCCGTTGCGCAACGATTGACAACGATCCGGTCTACGCTGAAATTTGCATTCGGCGCTTAGAGCGATTTCGCAACACAGGTCACGAAGGGTGGCAAAATGGGCACCCGTTTGAAACCGAGATTCCGTCTTTTTGCGATTCATCGACTGCGACAGAGAACGAAAACGTTCGCGTCGAACCCCAGCAACTCCTCTTTTGATGCCGGACATGGAACACCTCCAAGAACAGCTGGATACGCTTCTTCAGCAAATGCCTGATGCTGACGCGATTCGCGAACGCCTTGGCAATCTGGTGTCGGTCTATCCGTTCAACGAATATGAATACATCATCTCGCACTTGCTTGCGGCTGACTCTCTCACGTTGGATGCGTATCACGAGTTGCGGGACGACTATCTCGCCCGCAACATGTTCCTGTATATTTTCGAGATCAGTGCGCCTCGCACATTTGGTGAATCATGGGCACAAGGACATCTGAAAGAACTTGTACCAGATCTGCAGAAACCGTCGAAGAAACGCGACCCAAACTATTCGGGGCAATACGACTTCTTATTGGATGAGATCAAGATTGAGGTCAAAGCATCTCGTGCAGTTGATGCAGAGGTGGACGCGCCGCTGTATGTGAAGGCTCTCGCGTCCGATTCCAATAAATCGTTCTGGATGAACTTTCAACAGATCAAACCTGCGTGTTGTGATGTGTTCGTGTGGGTCGCGGTCTGGCGTGATACAATCAAATACTGGGTTCAGTCGTCTTATGAAGTGGAGAATAGTGTTCACTATTCTAAGGGCCAACATCGTGGCAACGTTGGCGAAGGCCAACTGCATTTGCGTCCTGACAATATACGCGACTTTGACAAGTTTCAGGTCGGATCCAACGCGTTACGTCAGGCGATGATGGATGCTCATACTCGCCAACAATTCCAGCGTTCTGGAGACACGACCGTTTGATACGGTGACGAACTTGGATGCTGTTTAACCGTTTTGATTGAGGCAGGCACGGCGTGGGGGGCTGGTCGACAAAGGCTGCTCCGCCGTCTAAAGGCTATGTATTGAACGAGTTGCAAAGTCAAACCCATGAATAAACCTAGCAGGAAAAGTGAGCGATGGAACCGAAATTTGATGTGATTCGCTTAGTCGGCGAAGAACGCCGGGTGGGCAATTCACTGGCCAGTGTTTCGCGGCACTGGCAGGGCGAAAAAGAGTGCTTTTGCTTCGTCAGCCCACATGACGACGATGTGGTGCTCGGGGCTGGGCTGGCGATTCAATTGGCCATCCACGAAGGCGTTCCGGTCCACGTGCTGGTGGTGACCGACGGCTCGATGGGCTACTGTTCGGCCGAAGAACAAGAAACAATCGCCGAGATTCGCGAACAAGAGACCTTCGAGAGCATCGTGGCCCTCGGAGTTCCTCGCGAGAATATCCAGTTTCTCGGCTTCCCCGACTGCCAGTTGGGGCTCTATTCTGGCCGTCGGCCAGCCGATGGCCAGCGGAGCGCGATCGAAGGGTTCACCGGGCTGCAAAATGCGTTTACCTATCACCTGCGACGGATTCGCCCGACTCAAGTATTTGTGCCCACGATGAACGACCTGCATCCAGACCACAAAGTGACCAACGAACAACTCCAAATCTCGCTGTTCCACGCCAACGGCGACATTTGGCCGGAGTTGGGCGAACCGCTTGAAGCAGTGCCGGCGATCCACGAGTTGGCCATCTATTGCGACTTTCCCGAGCCGCCGACGTTGCGGATTACCTGCGACGAGGCAACGTTCGAACGCAAGCTGGAAGCGATCGCGGCCTTCAAATCGCAAAAGCAGATTACCAAACTGATCGAAAATGTCCGTAGCTCCGGGCCGCAGGAATACATTCGTACAATCAATTTCCGGTTCTATCAGCCGGAGACATATCAGCATTTGTTTCAAGATTCTGCACCTAAGTTGGGCATTGGCCGTTACCGATGAGCAACCCGGTTTTGTATCTAGGTGATACGTCGCTGGAGACGGCCGGGAGCTATCTGGCCGGGGTGTTGACAGCTTGCCAGCTCGACTTCGACTATGTCGATTCGTCGACCGTGTGTTCCGATGCGCGGTTACAGACCGACTATGCCGCGGTGATTATTAGCGACTATCTGTCTAGCAGCTTCACGCCAGCTCAATTCGAGCAGTTGGTCGCTCGCACTCGAGCTGGGATGGGCCTGTTGATGATTGGCGGTTGGGAGAGTTTTACTGGGTTGGGAGGCGATTACCACCGCACACCATTGGCCGACCTGTTGCCGGTCGCGATGCAAGGGACCGACGATCGGGTAAACAGCTACAGTCCGTGCCTGATTCGTCCCGAGCAACCCCACCCGATCACGGCTGACTTGCCGTTTGCAACCCATTCGGCCGCGATCAACGGTTACAACCGAGTGCAGGCAAAAGCCGGCGCTACGACCGTGTTGTCGGTGCGCCGTTATCAGGCTGCCTTGGTCGAGAAGGATTTCGAGTTTTCGACCGAGAGCGTTGATCCGCTGTTGGTGGTCGACGAGGCGGACGCTGGCCGGGTGGCTTGTTATACTGGCGACGTAGCGCCCCATTGGGCCGGCGGGTTTGTCGATTGGGGCGACACCCGGCACGTGCTCCAGGCGCCCGGTGCCGGCGAAGTTGAAATCGGCAATTGGTACATTCAATTTTTTGGCAACCTAGTCCGCTGGGTCGCCAAGCAGATTTAAGCCCTCAAGCCGCTCAAAATACTCAGACATCTTCTTCAGAGTCATTACAAAGGATAAACAGATGCTTCAAGGCAACGCCATTATTGGGCAGTCCGGCGGTCCCACTTCGGTGATCAATGCTTCACTGGTCGGCGCGGTCCATGCCGCACTCGAGTCGGACGTAATCGATGCCGTGTTTGGCATGCGGTATGGGATTGAAGGCTTTTTGGAAGAGAACATCATCAACCTCGGGGCCGAATCGCCGGATAATCTTCAGGCGATCAAGACCACGCCTTCCAGTGCGCTGGGCTCCTGCCGGTTGAAGTTGCAAGACGAGCACCTGCCTCTGGTGCTCGAAGTACTCAAAAAATACGACATCCATTATCTGTTTTTAATCGGTGGCAACGATACGATGGACACGATTCATCGGGTCGAGGCCTATGCCCAACAGCACGACTATCCATTGATCGGCATCGGCATCGCTAAGACGGTCGACAACGATCTGTTTGGCACCGACCACACGCCTGGCTTTGCCAGTGCTGCCCGATACATGGCTCTGTCGGTTCAACAGGCCGGCATCCTAGCCCGCGACATGCAACGGGTCGACCAGTATGTCGTGTTTCAGTGCATCGGTCGCGAGGCCGGCTGGTTGGTCGGTGCAACCGCAGCCGGCAAGCATGCCGAAGACGAGGCCCCACACCTCATGTGCTTCCCCGAGCGTCCGTTTGAGAAAGAAAAGTTCATTGCCGATGTGCGCCGTTGTCACGAGCAGTATGGCTTTGTGTCGGTCGTCTGCGGCGAGGGGATTACGTATGCCGATGGTCGCCCAGTTTCGGCCTCTGAAACCCAAGACAAATTTGGCAACGTCGAGTTTGGCGCGATGGGCGGCACCAGCGCCGCGATGGCGTTGCATCGCATCATTGCCGACGAATTCGGTTTTCGCGGCGAGTTTCAAGTAACCGAATCGTTGCCGATGTGTGCCGCCGATCGAGCAGTGCAGCTCGATCTTGACGAAGCGTATCTGTGTGGCCAGAAAGCGGTCGAACATGCCCAACAGGGAACCACAGGCGTGATGGTGGCGATGCGGCGAGCCGAGGGCGAAGCGTATCGTTGCGAGTACATCACCGCACCGTTGGCCGAAGTGGCCGTGCATGCCAAGCCGATGCCGGACGAATTTATCAACGCCGAAGGAAACTTTGTTACACCAGCATTCTTAGACTATCTGCGGCCACTGGTCGGCGAATTGCCCCGGGTGCCTCGACTGGCTGGCCAACGCATCCAACGGTAACGGATTTGGAGTTTCTGATTTGGAATTTGGAATTTGACGAACGCGCGAGCGCGTACCACTCACCAACAACCCTTTGAAAGTCTGTGATGAACACTAGTGAAAAGTATGCTCGGTTCGAGCTGGTCAAGGAGATGCTCGAAACGCCTGAGATTGTCCGTCGCTTTCAGGTTGACTCGTTGGACGCAGTGGTCGCAGCGGTGAAGTCGACCGGCAAGCTCTTGCTGACAGGCGAAGGATCGAGCCGGATCTTTCCCGCCAAAAATGCGATTTGCACTGCCAGACAGGCAGGGCTCGGCCTGAACATCGCCACCGAAGGTGGTCGCCAGGCGGCCGAATACAACCTGGCCGATTTCGTGGTTTTTGCCGCCTCGAACAGCGGTTCGACGAAAGAGGCCATCGCGCTCTTAGATCAGTTGACCAAGGCCGGACATCAACAGATGTATGGGCTGACCGCCCGGGACGAGACGACGCTGGCCACGTTTGCCAAGCAGACCTTTGTGCTGAAATGTGGTTGGGAGCAGGCTGTGGCGGCGACCAAAAGTGTGGCCGAGCAGGCACTGGTCTATCAAGAACTGTTGGCCCAATTGCAGGGAGCATCGATCCAGCCGCAATTGCAAGCCGTGGGCGATGCGATTGAAAAAGCCCTTGCGCTTGAGATCGATCCGGCCGTGACCAAGGCGATTGCCGGTGCTGGAACGATCTACTTCGCCGGCCGCAACGACGGAGTGGGCGAAGAGTTGACGCTCAAGACGAACGAAATCACTCGCAAGAAGAGCGACTTCCTCGAAGGCACCTATGCCGTCCATGGCATCGAAGAGGTGATGGATTCGAGCGACGTGGTGATTGTGATCAACCCGTTCGAGTCGGAACTCGAAAAGCTCAAAGAGACGTTGGCCGACGGCGTCGGCTTGAAGATCGTCACGATTTCGACCGCCGAAACAATCTTCCCCAGCGTGGTCGTGCCGGCGGTCGACGATTTGCAGACGTTTGTTTTCCTGGCGGCTGGCTGGAACCTGTTGATCGAAACCGGGGTCCACCTGGGCGTCGATCTGGACAAAGCCGAACGGGCTCGCAAGGTTGGCAATGAGTTTACGGTCGGCTAAGCCAAAGTAAAAACTAGAAAGCGACTGTTTTGTTTCGCGAGCGGGCATCGACCGCTGTTCTCATGGCAATCTTGGTTGGAGCGTATTGCTCGCATCGCTGACGCGACCTCAATCCAAGGTGCGCATCGCTGGCGCTATTTCAATACAAGCTCGCAGCGCCATAGCCACCCTAATACAAGCCCGCAGCGCTAGCAAGGGAATCGCGAGACAGGTAGAGCCAAACTCGGTTGGCCGGCTTGAAACAGAGTTTCACTTGCCCCTCGCGTCGTGCTTGTATTTGATAAGCGAAGTTCACTGTTATTTTATCAATGTATCTCATCGCCGTTTGTCTTGGGCATCATTCACATACACGATGGCGGCCTCCAGATCATCCTCTTGATTGATCCAGCGGCAGCTTGCGCCTTCGGTCCAAAACCGCTTGCGTTGCGGATGGCTCGGCTTGAGACGTCGGGTACACCATGCTTTGAACTGGTCGCGAATCGTATCTGGTGTATATTCCAGCGCGGCGACTACCACATGAACATGGTTCGTTCGAGCGTTAACCGCATGCAGTATCCATGCTCGTATTTGGCAATGCCGTGTCACCGTGTTTTCCACGATCCGTCGATCGTTAGAGCAGATTACCAAAATACGTATCGTTGTTTCGTCGGAAAATCTCGGCAAAAACTAGGTCGCGTCCGCTACGGTAAAAAGCAACTTGCTTTAGAAGT
>JANQPJ010000128.1 GCA_028289525.1 Pirellulales bacterium | reverse complement strand
GAAGCAGAGCTTCAAAAACAGAGCGTTCCCAAGCAGAGCTTGGGAACGAGAGAATTCTATGACACGGGCTGAAACGACCACAATCCGTTACCGCACCCTAACCGTTTCGCGCTTCGGCCACCGGTCGCTGTTTTTGGAGAATCGTTGACTTTGCAATCCTCCTGACCATTTCCCCTCGACCCTCGACCTTCTATAATGCTCGGCTTTCCGTCATTGCTAAAAAACTGATTGAGCCCAAGTTTGAGCGAGGCCTAAGTTGTTAGAAATTTTAATCACCCTTTTGCAGGCATTTCATTTGATGGCAGTCAACGTGGCCTCGGCCGGTCCGTTGGTGGCGATTTGGCTCCACCGGCGCTGGACGCGGCACGGTGATGAGACGGCCGGAATAGTCGGGCAACGGCTGGCCAAGGGGTCGTTGTCGATGCTCGTTGTCGGTTCGGTGCTAGGGTTCATTGGTCTGGGGCTAACCTGGGTTGGAGACGAAGCCAGTTATCGAGCAGCAGCTGCCCAAATTCCCGCCAAGCGTTATGCGTTCGCGCTGGCCGAATTGGTCTTCTCACTGGTGCTACTGCTGCTCTATGCCAGACTTTGGGAACGGATGGCGCGCCACCCCTGGTGGCATGCCCTACTAGCCGTGTTAGCGGCGACCAATCTGCTCTACCACTTCCCCCCGCTGTTGACCATGTTGTCGGTGATTCCGACCAGACCCGAGTTGGCCGGTCAGGTGATTGATTTGCAGACGTACCGATCGCTGTTGGTCGATCCCGAGGTCGTGAGCCGTAGCGTGCATGTCATTTTGGCTTCGTTCGCGATGGCTGGCGTGTACCTAATGGGCCTAGCGCCCCGCTTGGCGCGTGGTGCGAATGCCTCGGAAGAAAACGCATCGAGGGTCGCCGCCTGGGGAGCCCGCGTAGCGATGCTGGCCACCGTGCCTCAGTTGTTCGTCGGCACCTGGGTATTGCTCAAGCTGCCCAGCGTAGCCCGAAAGGCGGTGATGGGCCGTGATACGACCGCTACCTTGCTGTTTGCTGGCTCGATGTTGTTGACCTTGGCGCTACTTCATTTTCTAGCGTCTGCGATGCATGGAGGACAGCGAAAAACGGTGGTTCGCGTGATGATCGTCATGACGCTGCTGATCGTGTTGATGACCGGAACGGTGCGCCGTGTGCGTCATCTGCTGACCCCAACGGCCGCGGCCGCGCTGGACAACGCAGCACTGGCCAGCGAGCCGGCCAAGTGAGGCTCGCCATGTCGCTCGATCCCATCATTCTTATCGACCCACAAACCGGCAGCCGCGCGGAGATTCTCGCTAGCCTGGGATTCAACTGCTATCGTTTTCAGGCCCAGGTTGCTGGACAACCAGTGGAGCTGTTGGAGGCGCATCCCAACTTTTCCAGTGGGCAAGAGCGGCCCTCTGGCAGCGGGATCCCGATCCTGTTTCCCTTCGGCGGCCGGCTGCGTGGCACGTCGTTTTGCTACGCTGGCCGATCGTTTGAACTCGCCGCCGGCGATGGCTTGGGCAATGCCATCCATGGTTTTGTGCTCAACCGCCCGTGGCGCGTGCTCGAACAATCGGGCACGCACGTCGTTGGCCAGTTTCACGCTTCCCAAGACGATCCCCAAGTTCTAGAACAATGGCCAGCCGACTTTTGCATCACGGCCACCTATACGCTGGACGCCAACCGACTGGCGTGCCAAATCACGGTCGACAATCCCGACACACGGCCGTTGCCATGTGGGCTGGCGACCCATGCCTATTTTCGACTGCCGTTGGGAACCGGCGAGGCCAGCCTGCATGAGATTTGCGTGCCGGCCCAGCGTCATTGGACCTTGGCCGAGATGTTGCCGACTGGCCAGAATGAGGAGGATGAGGCCTGTGTAACACTACGCGCCGGCCGGCCGTTTGCCGAGTGCCGGTTTGACGATGTCTTCACCAATGTCGAGCAATCGGGCCGTCCGTTGGAAACCTCGATCACCGATCCGCAGAGCGGTCGTCGGTTGGTGCAGTCGTTTGACCCGGCGTTCCGGCATTGTGTGGTCTATACGCCAGGCGACCGGAAAACGATCTGCTTGGAGCCCTACACGGCGCTGCCTGACGCACTGAATCTGGAAGACCAGGGAATCGACACTGGGCTGTGGACGCTCGCGCCAGGCGAATCGCGCCAGGTGCAGGTTGCGATTTCGCTTGAATCCGTGTAGCGAGGTTTCAGAGGGGTAGGGTCGCCCCGTTGGGCCTGGGCCCCGAGCCCTGACGAAACATGGTGTGAGCTTAGCTGGACAGCGTCACTTTGACATGGAATCCAAGCACGAAGCGAGGGGCGAGTGAACACTTTACGGTCAAAATCACTCGCCCCTCGCTTCGTGCTTGGGTTGATGAGAAGTTCACAACAAAGTGGCGCTGTCCAGTTAGGCTTTATTTTGAAACGCATTCGATATCAACAGTTTTGAAGCCTGAAGCGCAAGTTTTGAAGTTGCGTATTTGTGCTGGAAAGCTTGCAAGTATTGGCGGCGAAGGGAAGTTTCATGCTAAAAACATGGTTTTTTGAAGCCTGAAGCGCAAGCGAAGGAATTGCGCAAGTGGACTAAAACAATTCCTTCGCTTGCGCTTCTGGCTTTATCAAAAAGCACCCCAAACAAAGCTTTTCAGCGACCTTCTGGGAAAAATCAAGAAAGCACTTTTTGAAAATAGCGCAACTTCAAAAAGAAACGAAGTCCCGGTCTAGCATACATGCATTTCTGCGCAGTCTAAAGCAAGTTGCTTTTTACCGTGGCGGGCGCGACTTAGTTTTCACCGGGATTTCTCGACGAAACATCGGCACGCATTTTGGTAATTTCAGTAGTTCCAAAAACGATGTCTGGAAAAGCAGTTGTTTTTCTGAAAATCTGTAATCACCGACGTTTCGCGAGCGGCCACCGGCCGCTGTTACGAA
>JANQPJ010000101.1 GCA_028289525.1 Pirellulales bacterium | reverse complement strand
GACATTCGAATTTGAGGGTTGCAAGCTTCTGTTTGCCCCCTAGCCGCGCTCACGACGCGTCGCCGGGGCCCCACAAAAACAAATGGCATCGTCTACTAGAACGCATTTCAAAACCAGTAGCAGTAACGCAGGATCGCGGAATTTCGCGAGTCAATCTAGGTTTTGAAACTGGCTTGAACACGGTTTGAAACGATCAAAATCGTTCAATTAACATGAGGAGCAAATACTGGTGGCTGTGCGAATTCGAATGAAAAAGATGGGACGTCGCCATCGACCCTTTTACCGGATCTGTGTGATGGACGCTCGAACTGCCCGGGGCGGCAAGGTGCTGGAAGAGGTCGGCACCTACGATACGTCTCTCGAGGATACCGACGCGCGGGCGGTGCTAGACCAAGAGCGCGTGAAGTATTGGCTCGGCGTCGGGGCTCAGCCGACCGAGAAGGTGGGCGTGTTGATCAAGAAATATGGCCCGGAAGGATCGCGGCTTGTCGAACAGACAACCGCGCTGGAACGCCTGGCGCAACCCAAGATGGTTCCCGAGCCAGGCACCCCGGCCAGTCTGCCAAAATCGGACGAGCCAGAAACCCCGGCCGAAGCGCCCGCTGCCGAGTCGACCGAGGAAGCGGCCGCTCCGGCGGAAGAAGCGCCAGCGGCCGAAGAGACCCCGGCCACAGAACCTGCCGCCGAGGCCCCACCTGCTGAAGAGGCCCCGGCCGAGGAGGAGAAGCCGGCTGAAGACGCCTAGGGCATCGCGTCGGAGCCCTAGGGGGCGATCATGCAGTTTGATGTACTCACGTTATTTCCGGAGATTTTTTCAGGTTATCTTGGCCAAAGCGTATTGCGGCTAGCAATCGACCGGCGATTGGTTGACGTGCGACTGCATAATATTCGCGATTGGTCGCATGATAAGCATCGAACGGTTGACGATCGGCCTTTTGGCGGCGGGCCTGGCATGGTGTTAAGGCCTGAGCCGGTAGTGGAAAGCGTCGAAGCCGTGCAGACCAAGGGACAACGGCCAGGGCATTTGGTGGTGCTCACGCCAGGGGGGCGACAGCTCGATCAGCGCGTGGTGGAGGAACTTTCTGCCAAGGAGCGGCTGGTATTGGTTTGTGGACGATATGAAGGATTCGATCAGCGGATTATTGATTTACTAGAGCCGGACGAAATTTCGATTGGTGATTACATTTTGGGTGGCGGGGAAGTGGCCGCGATGGTCGTGATCGACGCGGTAGCTCGGCTAATCCCCGGGGTGTTGGGCGATGAAGAAAGCCATCGCCAAGACTCCTTTTCGCAGCCTGACGGATTATTGGAATACGCACAATACACGCGGCCCCGAACCTTTCGAGGCTTGGAGGTTCCGCCGGTCTTGCTCACCGGCAATCATCAGGAGATTGCTCGTTGGCGCGAGGCGCAAAGTTTAGAACGTACCCGACAGCGCCGCGAGGATCTGTTGGATCAAGGTTAACTCGAACACGCATTGCCGCGTCGGACGACTGTCTGCCAGACACGTTTGGTGCGCGGCCACACGGCAACTATCTAGAGGAAAGGAACGACATGAGCCAACAAACCATGAACTTGGTCGAACAGACCACGATGAAGAGCGAAGGAGATACCCCGCAGTTCGAAATCGGCGACACCATCGATGTGCATACGAAAATTCTCGAAGGCGAGAAGGAGCGTATTCAGATTTTCAATGGGGTAGTGATTGCTCGCAGCGGAGCAGGCAGCCGCGAGATGTTTACGGTCCGCCGGATTGTTGCCGGCGAAGGGGTGGAGCGGAAGTTTCCGGTCCATTCGCCACGCATCGCCAAGGTCGAGGTCAAACGGTCGGGCGTTGTGCGGCGAGCCAAGCTCTACTTCCTCCGCGATCGGGTCGGCAAGGCCGTGCGGCTCAAAGAGCGACGTTTAGATCAGCGCAAGAAATCGTCGTAAGCCGGGGGGGCTGGGCCGGCTATTTCAACACGCCTTACCGCTACCGTCTGGCGTGAATCGCTTTTTAAAACACGTTTTCAAATCCATGACTGAGGGCGATTTTTGAAACAAAGCCTGGCGTTTCAGGCTCGAAATCGTTTTGCGGCAAAGAGCATCTCGACTAGCAAAGTGCCACAGGCAGCGCCGGTGGCTGCCAGGGCGACATCGGTGATGGTAGCGGTCTTCGGCGGCAGATAGACTTGGAACATTTCGACCAGGAAGGCGACGCTGGCAGCCACCAGGACGGCGCCGCCTAGCAAGGCGTAGCGAACTACCCTGGGGATGGCTGGCGAAATGGTGGCCAACGCCAATAAAATTCCCAACGGGATGTAAATCGCCATGAGGGCGCTGGCTTGCCAGGCGAATGTTTTGGCCGCTGCTGAATTGGTCGGCAGCAACGGCGAGAAGGCGGTCCCAAACCGGCTGCGGATCATCACCTCATCGGTCACTGGCTGAAATGGGGCACAGCAGGCGATGACCACTACGATGGCATAGCCCACGGCCAACATCAGCAGCACCGGCGAGCGGTTTGTGGCCGAATGAGTTTCCCCGGCTCGTAGCCAGTGCATCACGATCGCCCCGAGCAAGACCCCGATGACGCCGGTCGCGACGTCGGTCATCGAAGTGTAACGATGGGCGACAAAGAGTTGGGCCAACTCGACACCCAACACCGCCACGCTTGCCAGGGCCATGCTATTGGCAAGCGACCGTAAGGGAGTCGATCGCAAGGTGAAGAAGCAGGCGGCGAGCATTCCCAGCGGAATAAAGAGCACCAAGTTCAGGCCGACGTGAACCAGCAAGTTGCTGTCGCTAAACGGCACAAACACCAATCGCCCGGCACGGAACTTGCGGGCCACATCGGCGCCGCGCATCGTCACCTCGAGCGGCAGCGTCGAGAGCAGCACAAAGCACACGCTGTAGATGGCCAGCCCCCATTCCAGCCGGTCGGGCGTCCGTCGAAAAGCGGTTTTGCTGCGCAGCCAATCGGTCCCGGTTTGGCCACACACGGTCCACGCCAGGCTGCCAATCAGCAGCCCACAGGCATTGGCCAGTAAATCGTGGATCGAGGGAACCCGTTGATTGATCCAATGTTGTGCGAGTTCGGAAACCAAGGTTAACAGCGAACCCAAGATGACCACCAAAGGCAGTGCTTTCCAATGATGGTTCCGACGTCGTTGCCGGTCGACCGTGAACACGGCCATCCAGAGTAGCCCTAGCGGGACGGCCAGCAACCCATTGGAAAACCAAGCTGACGGAACTAAAGGAGCATTACGCACCACGCTGAGCACGTCGCCAAGCGTGCTCGGGTGACCAGGGTTGTCGGTCGCGGCCAAGTTTTGGGTAACCGGAGGACTGACGCCGGCCAACCATTCTTGTGGCTGGAACTGTGGCGGCACGAGCGAACGATACATGGCCACCGCGGCCAAAATCGCGGCCAGCAGCAGGAAGTGTTTCCGCTGGGGAGGGCTTTCGTCGAGATCGACGATTGCGGGGGCCTGAATCACTCGATACAGCTCCCACAAGGCCAAGAGCCCAAAGGTTCCGAGCAGAAACAGGGATGTTGCCAGAACGACAATGGCCACCGATGTCGATCCTTTCGCCTGTGTGTTGATTGCCATATATTAGCCAGCGTGACAGGCGAGAAGCAAGCAGAAACCCTCCGGTGCGAGCCATCTCCATGACTTTCTGGCGCCGTATGCGCGACGATTTTTTAAGCCGCTTCGGTCCCCAACCGCTCGGCAGACGGGGGGAATGGGCCGCCGCGCGGTTTCTCAAGCGGCGGGGGATGAAAATCGTCGCCGCCGGTTGGCGGGGGCACTTCGGCGAGTTGGATTTGGTCGCCGTGCAAGGGCAGACCGTGGTGTTCGTTGAGGTCAAAACCAGACGGTCGACGGCAGCAGGGCATCCGGCCGAGGCGGTTGACCAACACAAGCAGGCTCGGATGACTAGAGCAGCCATGGCATATTTAAAACGCCATGGCCTGATGGAGTATCCAGCACGATTCGACGTGGTGGCCATGGTTTGGCCCAAATCAGCCAGGCGACCTCAGATCGAATATATCCCAAACGCCTTCGAGGCCACCGAGCAGGTTTGGGGCAACGCGGCGCGATCGCGGCCAGGCCGACTGCCAGGTTAACGATTCCATAAAAGCAGCGGCCGGTGGCCGCTCGCGAAACAGGAAAAGTTAGCCGTTTCGCGAGCGGTCACCGACCGCTGTTTTTTCCAAAGAGACAACTTTGCAGTTGTCCTACGAGTCGCGCCTTGTATTTTCCAGCCTCGTTTCCAGGCAGAGCTTGAGAACGAAAGAAGCCTGAAGCGCTAGCGAAGGAATCGCGTAGCCGCCAAACAATTTCTTCGCTAGCGCTTCAGGCTTTAAAAAACATTTTTTCTAACGGGCGTTGTCAAACTCTAATTGTGACAGCGTCTTTTGACACCAAGTGTGGGCACTTCGCCGGTCAGTTGGCGCGTGGGTGAGCCTGTTCGTAAACCCGACGCAAGTTGGCCGTGCTAACGTGCGTGTAGATTTGCGTTGTCACTAAACTCTTGTGTCCGAGCAGTTCCTGCACGCTACGGATGTCGGCTCCCCGGTCAAGCAGATGGGTCGCAAAGCTATGCCGCAACGTGTGTGGACTGGTGCGACGATCCAGGCCAGTTTGGGCTAAGTATTTTTCGAGCATCCGGCCTACGCTGCGCGACGTCAGTCGGGTTCCCAAGCGATTTGTGAAGATCGGCGCCTGGCGCCCTTGCGCCTCGCGGCTGGCCAGCTTACGCACTTGCAGCCAATCGCTCACCGCACTGGCCGCGTATGAACCGACCGGGGCCATGCGTTCCTGCCGCCCCTTGCCGCGCACGAGCACCACGCCGGAGTCTAGATCCAGGTCGCCGTCGTTCATGCCTACTAGTTCGCTTACCCGAATGCCGGTTGAGTAGAGCGTTTCGAGAATTGCCCGATCACGGCGTCCCAACACTTCTCCAGCAGACGGCGCGTTGAGTAGCCGGTCGACCTCGTCGTTGGTCAGAAAATGGGGCAGCCGTCGCGCCTTGCGTGGGTTGCGAAGTGCTTTGGCCAGGTTTGACTTGAGCCAGCCTTCACGCTGTCCAAAGCGAAAAAAACTCCGTAACGAGGCCAGTCGACGGGCAATCGTCGTTTTGGCATAGCCGTCTTCGTGCAAGCTAGCAACATACGCTCGCAGGTCGGGCATCAAAATGGCCGCCGGAGCTGGTGTTGGTTCGCCTTCGTCGACCAGAAATTCGGCCAATGACAATAGGTCTTCGCGATAACTTTTGACCGTCAGCTCCGAAGCATTCCGCTCGTGAGCCAGATAGCCCAGAAACGCATCCATTTCCGCAAGCATAGGCGGGCCTTTGCGGTGTGGCTAGAGTGCATTTCAAATATGAAATCGGCTTTAGTCAGAACCAGTCTTCGATGTCCGACGGTTGGGGCAGGCTGAAACGGTCGGTGCAGGCCGCTTTTTGACTTTCTTGACGCAGCTTTTGGCTCAATACGGCTGCGTCATACCAGGTGAAACTCAACTCCGGATTCGACGCATAACGTCCGAACATCCGGAGCGTTTCCGCCCGATTCGATTCACCGTAGAGAAAGATGTAGCGTTCTTCGCCTTTGACTAGCGCCAACACGTTGATGTCTTGTGTCACGTCCGAAATACTCCATGCGGCAATCGAAATCTGGCTGTTGGGCATCGTGCATCCTTGCGGTGGCCCTAGGGCTCTTATCGGTCATCTGACCAGCGCCACACCACTTGGGTTTCGCCAGCTCCGCCCCGGGCAGACAACATTTGAGCGATATGAAGGTGACAGCAAAAACGGATAAAGTCGTCACTACGGGTTAGGAAAGCTTGCCAGCCGCCATACCGTGCGTCGTCGCGGAAGTAGCTATAGTTGGACAGGGCTTCCGTAAAATCGGCGTCGTTTCCGTGATAAACCCTGGCATGCTCGAGCACTGGTTGATCGCTCGGTTCACAGTCCGGACAACTGCTGGCAGGCCCTAGCGGTCGGAAGCCACGGGCATCGGGCCAATATTCAGCCGAGCGAACGTCTCTACGATCAGTTGTCCGGTTCACAACGGTCGTACCGGTCGCACTCGTCCCGGCACCCGATGCCGAGCCGCCCGGCGGCAACGTTTCGTCGGGAATCGGCAACACACCGGGAACACTTTCTACCGCGGGCTGCCCACTCCACTCGCGTTCGTACGCAGGGGTCTGGGTTGCCAACTGAGCCCGAGCCAATGCCATTTCGGCTTCGTAAACCAGCGGCTCTGGGATGAACTCTTCCTCAGTCGTGCCCCAAGGCAAGCCATAGCCTGGTGGAATCGCATGGAAACACGGATTGGCCGACCACCACTCTACTTTCAAGCCACAGCGGGGCGGATAGTAAGGCGAGAACTCAGTCACCGCCCCGACCACTACCGCGTCGACTTTCAACAGTTGGGCTAGCCTGCGAGCATCGGCCCCCGAATCGTTAAACACTAGGCCGTGCTGGCGTATCGCTTGTTCGACAACTGCGAGCGGAACGACTTCGAAACCTGGAGTCGCTTGCAACTCATTAAAATAGGCAATTGCAAATTCACGTCCATCGACCGTCGGTTCGTCGCTCAGATTGAAGAACGGCGCGACAGCAACTCTGCGCAATTGGGGAAACGGATTGCGGACGACCGGCTTGTGAGTGACCTCAGGCAGAATCCCACAGCCTGGCAGCACGGCTAGCATGCCGAGCAAGAACAGAATTTGACGTAACTTGGGCATTGGTCTACGGCATATCGGAAAAGGTTCCCCCCTTTTCCTGTGTGTTCGACCAAAACACCCGTGGCGATGGGCATTAGCCGATACATCCCGTAATATCGGCAAACCCGGCCCAAAGGCTCCAGTTTAAAGCAGATTGCTCGCAAAAAAATGGAGTTGGTTTCCTTCGTCTCGTTGGTCTCGTTCCCAAGCAGAGCTTGGGAACGAGAGAAAAAATTCCCTCGCTTGCACGCCTTGTATTAAAAAACGGCAGAGCCTGATCAATTCTCACCAGCAGAGCTGGTGGTTTGCGGAAATGAATTAGACCAGCGATGTCATGCTAGCAAGCCCCAGGGGCTCGCGGCAGGCAAACGGCTCGCCATAGCGGGTACCGATGGTTTTGCCCCAGTAGGCGGCCTCATCGCGCAGGCGGTCGAGAAACGTTGGCGACTCCGTTGGCCGGCCAGTGACGAACTGGCTTTGGTAACACTCGATGCTAGCCAGCTTCTGTTGCCAGTGGTCGCTGATGTCGAGCACGAACGCTGGCTGGGGGGCCAGCTTCAAGTGGACGCAAAAATAGTTGAAAATTCGCTCTGGATGATACGGCTCGCCTGGCAAATCCGATTTGGTCAACTTGGCCCAGAATCGGGCCGCCTCGACCAGTTGGGTGGCCGCTACATGGTCCGGATGGGCGTCAACCCAATAAGGAGCGAACAGCCATCGGGGGCGGACTTGTCGAATCACTCCGGCCAGCTGGTGCCGCGCGTCGAGCGTTGGTTCGAGCGACCGATTTGGCAGGCCAAGGTTTTCCCGCCAATCAATTCCTAGAACACTGGTCGCGGCGGCTGTTTCGCAGGCACGCATTTTTGGCGAACCGTGGGGCGTCGGCTCGCCATCGGTAAGATCCAAAATCCCTACCCGACGGCCCTCGGCCTTGAATTTCAAAATCGCCCCGCCCATGCCCAACTCGGCATCGTCTGGATGAGGGGCCACGACTAATACGTCCAACATGATCGGTCTACCTAGCTGAGCTCATGGCGTGTTTGAATTGGAGCCCTCATGATGATAGCATCCTGACTCCAGGGCGTCAGGTCGATCGGTCCACGGACCAGTGGACAATTGCAAAGTCGAAAAGCAGGGACCGGTGGTCGAAGCGCGAAACAGGTGAAATCGAGTGTTTCGCGAGCGGCCATCGGCCGCTGTTTTTGTAGAATCGTTGACTTTGCGGTCCTCCTGAATGGACCAGTAGTTTACCATTCAGTAGTTCTGAAAATGAGTTTCGCAATCGCAACCTCGTTTTCGCTAGGAGAAACGTTGAAAATGAGCGCCAACACGTCGAGCGAGTACCAGCGGCTAGCCAACCACTTGCGCGAGACCGGTCTATTGGCCTCGGCCAACGGTCTGCTAGGCTGGGACCAACAGACTTATCTGCCGTCGGGCGGAAACAATCTGCGTGCCGAGCAAATGGCCTACCTGTCTGGCCTGATTCACCGTCGCCAGACCGATCCTCAGCTTGGCCAGTGGTTAGACACGCTGTGCGACAGCGATCTGGCGGCCGATCCACATAGTCCGTCAGGGGCCACGTTGCGTTGTTTGCGTCGCGACTATGAACGCAACTGCAAACTTCCCCAGCAACTGGTCGAGACCTTGGCCTCGCTCTCGGTCACCGGCCAGCAAGCCTGGATTGAAGCGCGTCAGCAAAACAATTTTGCTCACTTTGCTCCTTTGTTGGAACAAACCATCCGGCTCAAACGCGAGCAGGCCGAAGCGCTCGGTTTTGTCGGACACCTGTACGATCCGTTGCTCGATGAGTATGAGCCAGGCCAACAGACAGCCCAAGTGGCTCAGGTGTTGGCCGACTTGCGCGAGGCGCTGGTGCCGTTGATCCAGCAAATCGAAGCCAGTCCGGTGTGCCCCTCGACTGAAATTCTTCGCCGACGTTACCCTGAAGCAGGCCAGGCCAGACTGGGCCGCGCGGCGGCCGAGGCGATTGGCTTCGACTTTCAACGCGGCCGGCTCGATGTGGCCGAACACCCATTCTGTGGCGGCTGTGGCGCAGACGATACGCGCATCACGACCCGATACGACGAGCATTATTTCAATTCGGCCTTTTTCGGCACGCTCCACGAAGCCGGACACGGGCTATATGAACAAGGGCTGCCGAGCGAAGCACTCGGCCTGCCGACCGGCGAAGCGGTCTCGCTCGGCATCCACGAATCGCAGTCTCGCATGTGGGAAAATTTGGTCGGACGGAGCCGGTCGTTTTGGGAGTTTTGGTACCCTCGCGCACAAACGGAGTTTCCCGAAGCACTCCAAGCAGTCGACCTCGATACGTTCTATTTCGCGGTGAACGACGTCCGCCCGTCGCTGATTCGGGTGGAAGCTGACGAAGCGACCTATAATCTGCACATCTTAATTCGTTTCGAGCTAGAACAGGCCCTCGTTGGCGGGGAGTTGCAGGTAGCCGATTTGCCTGAGGCCTGGAACGCGAAGTATGAGAAGTACCTGGGAATTCGGCCTTCCAGCGACGCCGATGGGGTGCTTCAAGATGTCCACTGGAGCGCAGGCCTGTTCGGATATTTCCCCACGTACTCGTTGGGGAATTTGTATGCCTCGCAGATGTTCGAAGCAGCGACCGAGGCCTTGGGCGATTTGGACACGATGTTTTGCCAGGGCAACTTTGCTCCCCTTCGAGATTGGCTGCGCCGTGAAGTGCATCGCTGGGGCCGGTGCTATTCGGCCAGCGAACTGATCGAGCGAATCACTGGCAAGCCGCTTAGCCATGAGCCGTTGATGCAGCACCTTCGGGGGAAGTTTGCCGTGCTCTACGGCCTTTCGACGTCGTAGTTGTCTGGGAATTTGGCGTCAGGAAAAGCAGCGGCCGGTGGCGCGCTCGCGAAACGCTAGATTTCATCCGTTTCACGCTTCGACCACCGGTCGCTGTTTTTTCGAAATAGATGACTTTGCAGCTCTCCTGGGAATTGGCGTGTAAAAACTAGGCAACACGGCTCTCTGGGTGGTACACTAGAGGAAGCTGACGGTCTAGGTCTTTTTCCGCATCCTAGGCCGTGGCGATCAGTCGTTCAGCGTCGAATCCGTTTCGAGTCCCCAAGTTGGTCTAGTATGTCGTCGATTGCCAATTGCCCTCGCTGCAATCAACAGGTTGCCCTGCCAGCCAGCGCCAACCTGGATGCCCTCGTGCAATGTCCGGTTTGCAATGAAGAGTTTCCGCTCGGCCGCGTAGTCGACCAATCTCTTCCGCAAGCGATTTTGGTCGATCCGCCCAGTGTATTGGAGGTGGGCCCAGCCGATTCTAGCTCAGCCCCTCCGCCGATTTCGGCGGCACCCACGCGTGAACTCGAAGCCGGCGCAGCCGATTCGACGGCCTCCTTCAAAGTGGATCGCGTTGAGCTTCTACCGGAGCAGCCAGCAGCGGAATCGACGCCCGAGTCCCTTGACGCCAACGGGACATTGTTCAACCAGCCTGCGTTTGAAACCAACGCTCCTCCGGCATTGTCGCCTGACCTGAACGACATGCCGACTATGGCGCCGCTCACTCGTCGGCGCAAGTCGAACCCCCTTCGGCACCTCATCGGCATTGTCGGCGGCGGAGTCTTGGGTCTTGCGGCTGGCTACCTGATTGTGCTGTGGGTTCGTGGACCCTCGGGCGACTTTTTGAAAGTCGGTGGGCAGTTGCCGCCTTGGATGGTGCCTGCGAGTTTCAATGCTCCTGAAGAGCCTGAAAAGGAACTTACGCTCGATGAACGCTTGGCGAAGTTGCCCAAGCTGCCTCGAAATACGGAGGCTCCTGACGACCAACTCTCGGAGCCAACCAACCCTGACAACGAGCCAGGGAACCAGGAAGCTTCCTCTCCTAGCGACAACCTGGATGAGGAATCATCGCCCTCCTCGGCCGCTGGTGACTCGCCCGATTCGGAAGCCGAGTTGCCTGCCGAACACCAGCCCCCGGTGGCTGAAAAGCCGGGGTTGCGAAATCCGCCGCAACGGACTGCCGAGGATCTGGATTCTGCATTACGGCAGGCCTATCGAGTGCGGAAAGATTTCGAAAGTGAAAAGCTCGGCAAGCGTCAAGTTGCCGCCTACCTAAGGTTTTGCCGGCTTGGCGAAACGTTTTGCGCCTTTCGCGCGGAAGATGACGAGTTGAACCCCGAGGTCCAGCTACGCAAACGGTACCGGGCCACCAAGCGCATTCTTCGACAAGCTTTAACCCCAGGTCCGGTTACCCAAAATCTCCAAAAGTTAAGCGCCCTTTGGTATCACAAGAAAGACCGGCCTGAAAACGGTGTCCTGTTGGTGGGCACGGTGGTCAACAGCATCGACCATGGCACGTTCGTCGAATCGAAACTACGTCTGGACAAACAAACGGTCGTCAGCATCTTCAGCTACAATCGCCCCGGTTGGCAAGAGCACGAACTTGGGATTGTGCTGGGAACGATTGTCGATCGTCCGAACGAACATCTTGCCGGCTACACCGGGTCGCCTCAAAAGGTGGTGTGGGGCGCGCTGCTCTTTACCCGATGAGGCGGGATCAAGGCTTCACGTTCACGTAGGCCACGACCGTGGCCGAAGTGCCGGGGTGCTGGTCGGTTTTGATGCCGATGGTCTTTTCGACCTTGCCTGGCTGATCGGAATGGAATGTGACATCGACCAGATGGAGCGCCTTTGCTTCGTCGCTCGATTTGAACTTGAAGCAGTCGTCGGCACAATTCAAATCGACAATCCGAAACGGCTTCCTGCCGCGCACGACCAGCTTTTTGGTCACCGCTTCGCCGGGCTTCACGTCGCCTAGATACAAGGCGACAGGGCTGACGGTAATGTCAGGCACAATACGCCCTTCCACCGCTAGAGGGATCTGCTGCGACTGATGGTCGTTAGTGACCAGCACGAGTTGATCCTTGAGATAACCGGCCGGGGCATCGTCTTTCAGACGTACTAGCAACTCGTAAATCGATTGCCCTTGCTCATAGCGACGGTCGCTAATTTCGACTTCAAAGTGATGGTTGGCGCTCTGGATATCGACCAACTGCCAGCTTGGGTTGCCGGCATGTTTGACCGTGATCGTCCGTTCGGCGATTGAGCCCTGGTCGACCGAGTCGAACTGCACAGCCCCTGGCTGGATGACCACATCGCCGCGAATGTAGCCCTTCACGCGCAGACGCACTTCGGCAAAGTATGGCTTATCAATCGTGACTGTGATCGTGGCGCTGCGGTTGCCTAGGAAACGTCGCGTGTCAAAATCGGCCACAATTTGGCCGACTTCATAGGTTTTGAGCGTCGGGTTGACAATCCGTGGCAAGGTGCAGCCACAACTTGAACGCACTCCGGCAACATGCACGGTCTCTTCGTAAATGTTTTTCAACTGGAACGAAAATTCCGCCTTGGCACCTCGTGCGACCGTGCCAAAGTCGTGGTTGGTCACCTCGAACATCTTGCGCGCCCACTCCTGCCCTGATGCAGGCGCGACACTACCGACCAGCAATACCAAAAGCGATAGAGCGGCGTGTTTCACAAAGCAACCTCGTCAATCGTGCAATAAAAGCCAAACTGTCTCTGGGATGAATCTTATTCGGTTTTCAGAGAGAGTCAATTTGATTGCAATTTGCCTCCAAGCCAGGCAAAATCGGTAAAATTTGGGAGTTTTACCGATTAACAGCAATATACCAAAAAAACAATCGCTGTCAGCGCAGTTTGCGCTTGTGTGAAGACATTTGCATCATACGGCAATCGGCAAGACGACTGCAAAGTCGTTTTTTTGAAAAAACAGCGATCGGTGACCGCTCGCGAAACATTCGGTTTTATCCGTTTCGCGAGCGGCCACCGGTCGCTGTTTTTGTAGAATCGTTGACTTTGCAGAAGTTCTCCTGGACAAAGTCGTCCTAATGTTTTTCTGGTAATCCCACATCGGGTAAGATGAACTGTTCAAGCATTGCTGCTCCCCAGTTCGTGTTCACAGAGAGTTCACCGCATGCCTCGCCCAACGTTATCAGACACAAGCAACCGCTTACCTTATATCCTGGCCATCCTGGCTGTTTTGCTAAGCTCGGCAAACTGCAGCCCTCGACCAGGAGCGGCCAACCAGCCAGCGTCAGACCACGAGGCTGGGCAAACCGAGTCTTCGGAAACGGCTGCATCGCCAGACTCTCGACAGCCTGCGACGACCGAGAAATCTGAACCGCCTTCGAATTTGGTAGCCCATCCCTTCCCCCGCCGGATGCCAGCCCCCGGCTTGACGGCGGATGCCAAGAACTGGCTCAACACGGCTGGTCCTTTAGACCTGGAGCAGTTACGAGGCAAATTCGTGATCCTCGACTTTTGGACGTACTGCTGCATCAACTGCTTGCACATCTTGCCGGAGCTAAAAAAGCTGGAACATGCTTACCCCAACGAACTGGTGGTGATCGGTGTTCACAGCCCAAAGTTCGAAACCGAACGCGAGCTTCAGAATGTCCGCGAAGCGATTCTGCGCTATGAGGTTGAACATCCTGTCGTCAACGATCCCGACATGACGATCTGGAAGCGTTATTTTGTCAACAGTTGGCCCAGCCTGAGAGTGATCGATCCCGAAGGCCAGCTAGTGGCCGGGCACAGCGGCGAAATTACGTTTGAAGTGCTCAAGTCTTTGCTCGACGAAGCGCTCCCCTACTATCGTGGCCGGGGGAAACTCGACCTAGCGCCGCTACAGTTTAATTTTGAAATTGCCCAAGCTGAAAAGATGCCGCTTTGGTTTCCCGGCAAGGTGCTGGCCGATCCGAGCACCGAACGGCTTTGGATTTCCGACACCGGTCATAATCGGATCGTCGTCACCGATCTGGCAGGCAAGCTGCAAACCGTAATCGGCACAGGCATCGCCGGCATGCGCGACGGCTCGTACGACGAATGTCAGTTCAATCATCCGCATGGCGTGGCAATCGTTGGCGACACGGTCTACGTGGCTGACACCAAAAACCATGCGATTCGCAAGATTGATCTGCGGCAGCGGCAGGTCGAAACCATCGCAGGCACCGGCGTCCAAAATCGCTCTGGCTGGCTGCCTGAAGACGAACAGGCCACGCCGGGTGAGTTCCGCTGGGCCGGTCGGGCCGATCAGACCGCGTTGAGCAGCCCTTGGGCCCTGTGGCACCACGAAGGTGCTTTATACGTCGCTATGGCCGGCCCTCACCAAATCTGGAAGCTCTCGCTTGCCAACGGCAAGATCGGTCTTTATGCCGGGAATGGACGCGAAAACATTGCCGATGGGCCATTGTTGCCGGTTGTCCCATTCCATCCGGTCGGCAGTTCGTTTGCCCAACCGAGTGGTCTCGCATCTGACGGCACGTGGTTGTATGTGGCCGACTGTGAAGGGAGCGCCATTCGGGCAGTGCCGTTCGACCGCAGCCAACCAGTGCGGACCGTCGTCGGAGTGACCGGCACGCTTTTCGATTTTGGCGATGTTGATGGACCAGTCGACAAAGCCCGATTGCAACATGCGCTCGGCGTGGTCTACCATCGCGACGCGCTTTGGGTCGCTGATACCTACAACAGCAAGATCAAGAAGATCGACCCCCACTCGGGACACACCACCACCATCGCTGGCGTCCAGGCTGGGGAGTCCGACCGCTCAAAAGCAATCTTCGATGAACCGGGCGGGATTTCGGCAGCCCATTCCAAACTCTATGTGGCCGATACGAACCACCACGCGATTCGGGTGATCGACCTGGATGATGACAATCGCGTTACCACGCTGGCGATTGCTGGCCTCGCTCCACCAGCGGCCTCACAGCCTTCGAATCCCTGGGCGGGCTGCCGGGAAATTGTGCGCGACCAACCGGCCGTGCTCCCTGCCAACGGGCAGGCAACCATCCGTGTTCAGATCCGGTTGCCAGACGGTTGGAAGTTGAATCCTCTAGCTAACCCACAGTATGCACGACAGGCATCAGGAGCCCAGCCAGGCGATCCGTTGGCCGTGCCACAACAGGTCGATCCAGCGTCGACTGAATTCGAAGTGACAGTGCCTATCGCGGCCGATCAGCGTCAACTGGTATTGGGGATCAAGTACTTTTATTGCCGCGAGGGAGCCGAGGGAATGTGCAAGCTGGATCGGGTGTTGTGCAAAATCCCTATTCAGACAACTGGCGATGCGACGGCCGAGCCGCTTGAACTCGAAATTCAAGCACCCTAGAGCAACTTCAATCGTTCCAAATAGATTCGTTGCTGTTAGTAACAGCGGTCGGTGACCGCTCGCGAAACACTTGTTTTGCTCACTTGCTTGAAAAATCGTCGCTTTTTCTCTCGTTCCCAAGCTCTGCTTGGGAACGCTCTGTTTTTGAAGCTCTGCTTCAAGACATTTCGAGAAGCTGATGTCTCTTATCGAAGAACACGTAGAAGGATACCTTTTGAAGCAGAGCTTGGGAACGAGGCTTGAAAATTCAAACGCCCTAGCGATTTTTAGACAAACCCTTTGCGCACGGCCCACACGGCTGCTTGAGTGCGGTCAGAGACCGAGATCTTTCGCAAGATGTTTTGAACGTGTTCTTTGACCGTCTCGACGCTGATCCCCAAAGATAAGCCAATTTCCTTGTTGCTCAGGCCCAAGGCCACGTGCCGTAGTACCTGAGATTCGCGATTCGTCAACGGCACCTCATCGCTGATGGGCTTCTTGCGAATGTTCATCGTGCCGGCCACGGCATACATGACGCTCGTTTCCGAGGGGCCTTCTCCACTCACCGCGTTTTGGATCGCGGTGAGCAGTTGTTCCCGCCCTGAACCTTTCAAGACATAGTCCGAGGCACCCATGGCTACCGCGCGGGCAATATAGGTCGGGTTGTCGTAAGTCGACAGCACAACCACCTTGGTCTCAGGTAGCGCGGTGTGAATCGCTTCTAGCGCGCTGATCCCGTCTCCGTCAGGCATTCGAATGTCGAGAATGACGACATCGGGCTGATGCGACTTGGCAAGCTCGACCGCTTCGGTTCCGCCGGCTGCTTGCGCGACGATCTCAATCTCGGTATCTTCCAAGAGGCTCGATAAACCGGTTCGTACGACCTCATGGTCGTCGGCAACCAAGACACGAATACTCATCGGAACGGTCCCTTCCTGTACTCTCATCGACAACGTGTGATTGTTCAAGGCAGGAGTGGTTCTACTTGTCGCGCACCATCCACCCTCGCTGGGTGCATGGTCTGCAAAAACCACGACCGACGCCTCAAAATTCAAGAATGTTCCGGCTCTTGTGTCGCCTTGCCAGGGCACAAGAATCTCTGACCGCCTAGGGCTATCATACCCCGCACCCCCCGAACCTTGCTAGCTTTTCGTAGTTCAGATCCCAACAAATTTTGACGATTCCCCTTCGAATGGGTTGCTTGTGGCAGTCCTTGCGGTGGTGGTCCGTTGGTCGGGTGGCATGGAATGTTTTGACTTGTCATGCCAGCTCTACCGGTAGAGTTGGCAATTTGTTGACCAAGGGCAACTTGTAACGTAGATAAACAACGACACGACACGCGCTAAAAAGCGTCAAACGTCGCAAATTTTCAATCTGCCTGATGCCGCTTCTCCCCACGGCATGAATTTTAACCCAAGTCTTCTAATTTCTGCTGCTTGCCTTTAGTAAACGATGACATTTGTTTTTGTGGGAGGCGCGCCCCGGCGACGCGTTGCGTCGCGGCTAGGGAGCAAACAGAAGCTTGCTGTACCCTCAAGTTCGAATCCCATCGTCTGCTGGACGCCGTTTCTTCAGGGAACGAGTTTGTCTGAGCGGCTGGTAGAAATTGCGACTTTAAGCACCCGTGGGAATGCGAAATGAGCAAGGCTTCGCTGTTATTGGTCGACGATGACCACCAAGTGTTGGAAGGCATGGCCGACTGGCTGCGCGAGCAAGGCTATCAACTCGATACGGCCAGCAGTCATACTGAAGCAATCGAGCGGATCGCCAACAAGACCTACGATTTGGTCCTCTCCGACATTCGCCTGCCGGATGGCGATGGCTTCGACGTGCTGGCCAACTGCCGCGAGCAATCGCCCACCACGACGGTCATCTTGATTACCGGCTACGGCACGGTCGATTCGGCGGTCGAGGCGATTCGTTGCGGGGCATTCGACTTCTTGACCAAGCCGTTGATTGATGAAGAGTTGCGGCTCGCGATCGAACGCGCGCTTTCTCAACGTGAAGTCGTTCGCGAAAACAAGCAACTCAAGGCTCAACTAGACATGCGGTTTGGCATGGAAAACATCGTTGGCCACGACCACCAGATGTTGCGGGTATTCGACATGATCGACAGCGTGGCCGACACCAAGGCGACCGTGTTGGTTACCGGCGAAAGCGGTACTGGAAAATCGCTCATCGCTCGGGCAATCCATCGGCGCAGTGGCCGTCGCGATCGGCCGTTTGTCGAAGTTGCCTGTGGCGCGCTGCCTGAAACGTTGCTGGAGAGCGAATTGTTTGGCCACGTGGCAGGTGCTTACACTGGGGCCACGACCGACAAGGTTGGCAAGTTCAAACAGGCCGATGGCGGCACGATCTTTTTGGACGAGATCGGGACGGCCAGCCCCGCCATGCAGGTAAAGCTGCTCAGAGTACTCCAGGAATTCGAATTCGAACCGGTTGGCGGCACGCAAACCCATCGGATTGACACTCGCGTGGTGCTGGCCACCAACGAAGACCTGAGCACAGCGGTCGAGGAAGGCCGTTTTCGTCAGGATCTTTACTACCGGATTAACGTGATCAACGTGCCCTTGGCTCCGCTTCGCCAGCGGCTGTCTGACATCCCGTTGTTGGCCGAGCATTTCCTCCGTCGCGTCTGTGAAGATTGTGGAAAGCCGTTGGCCGCACTGGACGACGAAGTGGTTGCCGCCTTGCAACGCTACACTTGGCCTGGAAACGTTCGCGAGTTGCAAAACGTGATCGAGCGCGCAGTGTTGCTAGGCAAGGGGCCGACCATCCGGCTTGAAGACCTGCCGGCGGAACTGGCCGGCGATCATCCGATCCCCGTGGTTCGCCAGGGCCAGCAAACGTTGAAACAGGCGCTCGAAGGACCGGAACGCCGGATTATTCTCGAGGTGCTCGAAGCCAACGGCTGGAACCGTAACGTGACCGCCGAAACGCTAGGCATCAACCGAACCACCCTTTATAAGAAGATGAAAAAGCTGGGCCTTGAAGACGCTCAGTGCGTAGGGTGAGGCGATTTTTTTAAAACAGCCGTTTCGTGCTTCGTCACCAGGGCCGATCCGTTTTTTAAACAGCGCAAAACCTGCGGGCCATGGACACGCATGCGTCATTCCCGCGAATGCGGGAATCTGTTGTTTATACATAAGTCATTCTTCAAGTGGACGTTGACCTTGAAAGTTAGGAATTTTGGCGCATCGTTTCTTACGAGCTGTCCCTAGCCGCGACGCGACGCGTCGCCGGAAAATTGCTCGAAAATCGACGATTTCAAATAGCACCCCGGCGACGCGTCGTGAGCGCGGCTATCGAGGAAGATGTGTATAAACGACAGGGCGGGAATGACGGTATCAACACCTCTGCCGGACACCTTCGTCCACTTTGGAAAACGGATTGGCCCTGGAGCGGTCACCGACCGCTGCTACCCTTACGCTGATGACTGGATATAATCGACCGTTTGCAAATTGCCGCATACGATTGTCAGAAAACTCATGAGAATTCAACAATTCTTCGAGCACCACGGCGTCTTAAGCAATCCGTTTGCTGAGGAAGATGCCCAGACCGATCCGGTCTTCCGAGACCATTGCATCGACAGCACCTACCATCCCACTTGGGATAAGATTTATGGCAACCCTTCTCAGCCGTCGACTTCCATCGTGTTTGGCGAAAAGGGCGCCGGCAAAACAGCGATTCGGTTGCAAATGGCTCGTCATTTGGCCGCGCACAATCGAGAACATAGCGAAGAGCGGGTGTATGTGGTCCAGTATGACGACTTCAACCCGTTCCTTGATCGGTTTGCTGACAAACTGTCGAACCGACAACGTCGCCCAGGCAGGGCATTGGCCGAGTGGAAGTTGTGGGATCACATGGATGCGATTCTGTCCTTATTGGTTACCAGCGTGACCGATCGACTATTAAACGAAAAACACCCTAGCGGTCCCCCAGGCAACGAAATTGCAGCTCGAGACGTACGGCTGCTCGACCGGCACCAGCGCCGCGACATGCTGTTGCTGGCCGCTTGTTACGATCAATCGTCTTCCGAAACGTTCAAGTCTCGTTGGCACCGTCTGCGCCGCGTGTTACGGTTCTCCGTTTGGCGCAGCTTGTGGGACCGCGCGCTCGGCCTGTTGGTCACGGTCGCCGTGGCCGCGCTGATCGTGCGCACGCAAAATTGGGAATGGCTCGCCAGCCCGTGGCCCTATCTGGTGGCATTCCTAGGCTGGGTTCCATGGATGGCCCGTGTTTGGCGCTGGCACTGGCACGCGCGTGCCGTGACCCGAAACGTGCGGGTTGGTAACCACCAAACCCATCCACTGCGTCAGGTGCTCATGCGATTTTCGACGGCTGACATTAGCGGTCAACCGTTGCCGAGCAGCCCCCGGACCGACGATCGTTACGAACTCTTGGCCAAGATGCAGGGAATTCTGCGCACCTTGGGCTACACTGGTATCGTCGTGCTGGTCGATCGGGTGGACGAACCTCACTTGATCAACGGCTCGGTCGATCAGATGAAGGCATTGTTATGGCCGATGCTGGACAACAAGTTTCTTAAACTGCCAGGCGTTGGTTTGAAGTTGTTATTGCCGATCGAACTGACCGCGTTTGTCGACCGCGAGAAGCGGGAATTTTACGAACGGGCCAGGCTCGATAAGCAAAACATGGTTCCTTCGCTCGAGTGGACGCCTGAGGCGTTGTACGACGTGGCGAATGCCCGGATTCTTGCCTGTGCTGAACAGGACCGGACGCCGTCGTTGCGCGATTTGCTGGCCGAAGAGATCAGCGACCAGCGAATTTTTGAAGCTCTCACTTCGTTGCGTGTCCCACGTCACCTGTTCAAGTTCATGTATCGACTCTGTGTGGCCCATGCGAATGCCCATACCGACGACGCACCTGTGTGGCGGATTTCGTCGGAGACGTTTGAGTCGACCTTGGCGATCTATTCGCGCGAACAAGACGCGGTCGACCGCGGTTTGCGGGCCGGCTAGAGCAAGCCGCCGATAAAAGGGGTCAGGTCTCTTTGATTGAACGGGGGGGGGGCAGTCCAAGCACCCTACTTGCCGAATCAAAGAGACCTGACCCCTTTTGTCTGGCCGACCCCTTTTGTCTGGCCCTTTTATGAGTGGAACCAGAACGCCCAAAAGGCGAGTTCTTTTAAAGCCTGAAGCGCTAGCGAAGGAATTGCGCGCGTCGATCAACGATTCCTTCGCTAGCACTTCAGGCTTTATTGAGGGCTGCGCGGCGAATGAGACTTCGCTCGAATGGGTTCGTATTGCTCAGGTTATTTACCGCAACAGCCACCATGGTGCTAGCATGTCTGCGGCGCCCTCGCTCATTCTATCTTGACCTGGCTAGACGGTTTTGCGAGACTCTCCGCCCCGTTGGGCCCATGTATCGGGCCAGCGAGACGTTTCCAATATGAAGCCTGGTGGGAACCGTTTTGCAAGCAGCCCCGCCTTTCGTACAAACCTTGGGAGATCGTCACCATGATTGGTCGACAGACGCTAGCATGGATCGCGGTTTTAAGTCTCGGATTGATTGGTTGTAGCGAGAGTCAACCCACAGGCGAGGCTGGCGGCGCGCAAGCTTCGGCAAACCAAGCGGCTCAACCGGACAGCTCGTCTCCGGCCGGTGCGGTGCATGTCTTTCTCGAATCGGTCCGGTTGGGCGATGACGCCAAGGCCGGTGGGATGTTGACCTTGCTGGCCCAACAAAAGACGGCCGAGTTGGATATGGTCGTGGCCCCGCCTGGCAGCGACACGGCCAGCTTCAAAATTGGAGAGACGGCGCTCGATGGCAAAGGCAGCGCGCATGTGGCCAGTGCTTGGACCGATATGAACCACGAAGGCCAGAAACGAACCGATCAGATTACCTGGATCTTGAAAGAAGAGAAGACCGGTTGGCGGATTGCTGGCATGGCAACCCGACTCGCTCCAGGACAGGCTCCAGTGATCCTGAATTTCGAGAATCCGGCTGAAATGCTGGAAAAACAGCGGCTTGCCGAAGAGCGGGCTTACCAGCAGGCAGAAGAGCAAAAACTGCAGGCCAGAGCGCCAGAAGATCCGTTTCAATCGAAAAAGCAACGCTAAGAAGGCGATTCAGAGGGTTGGCCTGGCCCGAAGTGGTTTGAGCTAACCTTTTACTCAGTAAACGATTAAGTCGTTGTTCATGGAAGGTGCTCGGGATTTTTTCCGAGCGCCTTTTTTTTATGGTTTACCGGGTAGGCGCAAGCCTGTTTTTAGCTACATTGGGTATTCGATGTTGCGTAGGCATCCCAAAGCTCCAATTTTATTTAATAGTTATAGTTATCATTTTTTGACTCCTTGACAACCAAATCGTCTATGTTATTTTACCAGCCCACCCCTTTATTTCCCTCCTAAACTACGCAATCAGAAAAGGCGACGTTTTTGCCTTGTCTGTACGCTCCACGCGTTTGGTTTTGCTAGCACCTGCTCTTCGTGGCGTTTTAGTTTTGGCGGAAATACTGTGAGCCGGAAATTCGTTTTGGAAAAGGTAAGTATCTGTTCTTCTTTTTTTCTTGTGGAGGATTCACTGATGAATCGTACTCTCGTGTTGGGGATCGCGATCTTTCTCGCGGTC
>JANQPJ010000074.1 GCA_028289525.1 Pirellulales bacterium | reverse complement strand
TCAGTCGTTCCAAAAACCAGGGCTTGAAAAACGGGTTGTTTTCTGGAAATCGGTAAAACCACTTGTTTCGCGAGCGGTCACCGACCGCTGCTACTGGCCACGCACCAAATTTGGAACTACTGAATCTAGGAATTTTTTAAGGGCCTACTAAGCGCGACGCGTAAGCGAGGCATTTCTGGCTGTTTTCCTCGCTTACGCATCGCGCTTAGTGGCCCCTTAAACCTTCACCAATTTGAAAAACGGACTGGCCCTGGTAGTAGCATCAAGAGAGTTGCAAAACTGCTTTTTGAAACAGTGGCGATTACGGGTTTTCAGAAAAACATTGGATGGTTTCGCGACAGATGTCGACTGATTTGACGTTGATTGCTCGTTGTGCTTTTGGACTCGAGGCGGTAGTTGCCCGAGAGTTGGCCGAGTTGGGGTATGCTGATTCGCAATCGACCAACGGAGCTGTTCAGTTCACTGGGGATGTGTCGGCCATTGCGCGGGCAAACCTGTGGCTGCGAACCGCTGATCGGGTGCAAGTACTGGTGGGGCGATTTCCTGCGCCTGATTTCGATGCTTTGTTCGAACAGACTCGGGCACTTGATTGGAGTCGTTGGATTCCGGTCGATGGCGAGTTTCCGGTGAAGGGCCGTTCGCACAAGTCGCAACTGACCAGCGTGCCTGCCTGTCAGCGAAGTGTGAAGAAGGCGATCGTCGAAAGCTTGCAAGCAGCCCATGGCGCTACGACCCTGGCCGAGTCAGCAGCACGCTATCAAATCGAGGTGGCGTTGCTCAAGGACGAAGCGACCCTGACGCTCGACACGACCGGCCCCAGCCTACACAAACGAGGCTATCGGCGGCTGTCCGGCGAAGCGCCGATCAAAGAGACCATGGCCGCAGCGCTGGTGTTGCTCAGCTTTTGGCAACGCGACCGGCCGCTGCTCGATCCGTTTTGCGGAACCGGAACGATTCCGATCGAGGCAGCGCTGATCGGTCGTCGGATGGCGCCAGGGTTGCACCGTTCGTTTGCCGCCGACGCATGGCCTGGGATCGGTCGCGAGATTTGGCAGCAAGCCAAGCTCGAAGCGCTCGATCTGGCATTGCCGGAATCGGACGAATTGATCTTGGGCACTGATACCGATCGCGATGCTCTGGGCAAAGCCCGCTATCACGCCGGGTTGGCTGGCGTCGACTCGCAAATCCATTTTCAACAACGGCCATTTGCCGACGCCAGCAGCAGCCGAAAGTATGGCTGCGTGATCGGCAATCCGCCTTACGGACAACGGCTTAGTCAACCGTCGGAGATCGAAGCCTTGTATCAGGCAATGCCTGGGGTATTGCGACGATTTCCTACCTGGTCTCACTTCTTGCTCACTTCGCATCCGGAGTTCGAGCAACTGGTTGGCCAACAGGCTGATCGACGGCGCAAGCTGTACAATGGGCGGATCGAGTGTACGTATTACCAGTTTTTTGGACCGCGACCACCCCGTACCGAGACGCCGGCGACTGCTACCCACTCGTCCCCAACATCCACCCCTCGCCACTCACTTGCACGCGGTGGAGGGTTGAGGGTTAAGGGTGGAGGGCACGCGTTACCGCAGACCACTCCCGGCCACTCACCAATTCAGGCATTTGGCGGACTGTCGAGCAAGGCCCGCGAGCAGGCCGAGTTGTTTCGCAGCCGGCTGACCAAACGCGTGCGCCACCTGCGCCGTTGGCCAACCAAGTTTGGCATCACCTGTTTCCGGCTCTACGATCGCGACATTCCGGAATTGCCATTTGCGGTTGATCGGTATGAAGACTATTTGCATTTGTGTGAATACCAGCGGCCCCACGACCGCACGCCGGCCGAACATGCCGATTGGGTCGATTTGATGGTCCGCACCGCGGCCGAGGCGTGTGAGGTGCCGGCCGAACGAACTTTTCTCAAACATCGCGCGCCGCAGAAGGGGGAGAGCCAATATGCTCGCGTCGATCGCCAGGGTGCTACGACGGTGGTGAACGAAGGGGGCTTGCGGTTTCAGGTGAACTTGTCCGACTACCTTGATACGGGATTGTTTCTCGATCATCGGATTACCCGAGCGATGGTTCGCGAGGCGGCCCAGGAAGCTCGCGTGCTAAACCTGTTTGGCTACACCGGCGCTTTTAGCGTCTATGCGGCCGCTGGCGGCGCGGCATCGACTACCACGGTCGATTTGTCGCCGACCTATTTAGCTTGGGCGGCCGAGAACATGAACCTGAATGGATTTGCGGCCGCTTGTCACACCAGGGTGCGCAACGACGCGTTGACGTTTTTGCAAAATCATCCGCCAGGCGAGTATTTCGACTTGGCGGTGGTCGACCCACCGACGTTTTCCAACAGCAAACGCAATGAGAAGGACTGGGAGGTTGGCCGCGACCACTGCAAGCTGCTAGAGCGTTTGGCCCCGTTGATGTCGCCTGGCGGGACGATCTACTTTTCAACCCATGCGCGCCGTTTCAAACTGGCTGAACCGATCCCTGGCATCGCCTCCGCGCGCGAGATCAGCCGCCAAACGGTGCCAGACGACTTTCGCAACCGGCGGATTCACCGGTGCTGGCGTTTGCAGGTCGACGGCGAGTGATCGAGGGCGTTGCGTGAATGGGCAGCCGCTTCGACGAGTCAGCGGATCACGGAATCGAATACCCGAACCGCTTGCCAAGTGGCTTTGTTTTCGGCAATAAAGGCTTGGTGCCGAGGGTGCTGTTGATACTGGTCGTGGTCAGCCTGACTGCGAAACACGACGTGCAACGCCACGTCGAACGCTTGGTCGTTCACCGGTCGGTTGAAGTGGGCTCCCCGCTGGCCAGCGCTGTAGTAGAGCACCCCGTCATGGTCGGACAAGTGCTTGTCACACGAGGCAACCAGCGCCGCTCGCGTCTCGGCGGTCGATTCATGAAGCGTGAAAAAAACGACATGAGCGATTTGTTCAGACATCTTTTGGGATTTGGGGTTTCTGATTTGTTACGAAAAATAAAAACTCCCAGCCAGCCGCGGCTAACTGCGCAGGTTGACGATGCGCAGCGCCGGCAACTCCGCAGCCAAACATGGCAAGAACGAGTCAATCAGACCAAATTCGGACAGCTCGGTCAATGAGGCTCGCGAAACAGGAAAACCTTGTCGTTTCGCGAGCGACCACCGGTCGCTGCTTTTTCGCAGGAGACGACTTTGCAGCAGTCCTGAGCAACTGGCATCGGTCGATTTGAGCAGCACCAATTCATCCGCCTGGGCACAAATCGCCACTCGGGCAGCAATCGAATCGCTCGTGGCCGACCAGGTGACTGGCAACCGTGTGCCTGGCAGCCGAGGTTCATGGTGCCGGAGAAAATCGGTGACCGTGATGAGCCGAGTTTCGGGGCGGACTGGACCAGCGACCAGTTCAGCCCAGGCGTGGGTGATCGGTAGCGAACAGACGCTGGTAACCGTGGCCGCGTTCTGGTCCATCGCTGCAATCGCCTGCCAGTGGGCCTCGACCGCACCGAGCCGTTGGCGACGATCTCGCTCGCGAATCGCGTCCACTCGACGGCCTCCGCCGACCACCACCCAGCGCCGAGCTGGCAACTCACAAGCTTCCCAAGCAGCAAAAGCAGCAGGCAACTCACTCCAATCCAACAGGCTACCGCCGAGCTTGATTACCTGAAGTGGAAGGGGGGCGTGCGACATGAAGCCACTTGCAATCGGTTAATCAAGCGCGTTTTCGGAGGCCAACACCGCTAGGGCATGGGCCGGAGCACAGCGGCTTGCCTGGGGGCCGAGTTTTTCGGTCAGCGAAACGACCGAACCGTTGAATCCTAGTCGCTCGACCAGTTGACGCCCTAAAAATTCACCGGCGCCAGAAAGCACGATCGTGCTAGGAGGGCTCGTTTGCCGGCCCAACACCTGTTGGACGGCCGCTGTTAACAACTCGAGTTGACGAGCACGAACTGCCATCGCGGCCTCGCGCGCATCGTCGGCATCGAACCATTGGCCGTCGGCGCAAATCGAACGGGCTAGCCGCTCGGTGGCATGCGTCTGAGTGGCCGGCCGGCCATCGGCCGTGTGCGTCGAATCGGGTTGCTCAGGCAGTTGGCCCAGCACTAAATAAGCGTCGCCGCTGGTGGCGAACACTTCTTGAGCCGTGGGGCACGATTCGCCACGCCAAGGCAGCGTAGGACACAACGCACAGATCGGGCTCCGCTCGACCCCGGTGTATACCAGCTCGCCTGACACCAGCCGCCCGGGGTCGTGTAGGCCAAGGGCACTGGGACGCCCTTGAGCGATCGGAATCAAATCGCTGGTCGTTGAACCAATGTCGATCAACAGACCGGCCTCGCCGGCGACATAGCGGGCAGCAAAACTCGCGGCGGCATGCCAGTTGGAAGCCGCCGCGGCTTGAGAGCGCTCGACGGCCACTGCTGGGCTCACCAGGTCACCACCGACCAAATAAATTGACAACCGGCGGTCACCGCCGGCCAATTGGACCGATTCGACAATGTGCCGTACGCCAGCAGATTTTGTGCGGTAACAGTCGGCCAGCTCGCCGGTCATGGTCACCGCCAGGCGGTTAGCCCCAGGGGCATGGGCTAACAACTCACTAACCGCGTCGACCAAGCCTGCTGGGTTGCGCCACAAGGGAAACTCGACCGAACAGGCAAACCCTTGGCCGTCGGCCAACTTCAGATTAGCCCCTCCAACGTCAAGACCGAGCCACGGCATGGGTAATGTTTCCTAGGGCGTCGAAGTCAACCTGTTGATGGCAACACGCCCGGCCGGTTGCCGGCGGATGGCCGGTGGCCGTTCGCCATATCAGTTGGGCTAAATTTTCCTGCAGCAGATGTTGGAGGCCGACGTACGAAGTGGTCAGGCGTGGGTTGACCTCGATCACTACATCGTCCGCTTCGTCTGGGCCTAACACCAGATCAATTCCCAAGTAGCCAACACTCCCTGGCAACGCGGCGATCACCTGCTCGGCTAACCGGTGAGCGCGACGCTCTAGGTTGAAAGCGATAGGCAACCGCCCACCATCGTACGTAAATCGTCCATCTTCAGATAGTCTCTGCTCGACGCCTGGCAAAATCACTGGGGCTGCCGGACCACATAACACGGCCACGCTGGCCGGGGTGCCAGGCTGAAACGTTTCCAGACGACGATCGTGCAGACTGGGGACAAGGTTTGCTGTGGGGTTTGGAGCCTCTGCGCTGAGCAATCGCACGTCGCACGAACCGGCCCCATCGTTGCGTTTGAGCACTGCCGGTCGGGGGAAATCGGCAGGAACCAGTTCATCGGCAGGAACCAGTTGCCCTCGCGGCACCGGCACGCCAGCGGCGGCCAGATGATTGGCCAGCCGATCTTTGTCCGCAGCCAAGGCAATCAGCTCCACGCCAGGGCCTAGCAATCGCCCGCCAGCGCTCACCGCCTGATGGGCCCAGTGCATAAGCATCCCATCAAGCTCCGGCGCAATGACGATGGTCCAGTCGGATTCAGCGGCCAAATGGCAAAAAGTTTCTCGGTGCTGCTGCGCGGTCGTAACCGAATGAAGATGGCAATCGACCAGATCGAGCGGCGCTAATCGCGCGTCGCGCAACGTGTGAATACAGGGACCAAGCCAAGCGGCCAGATCGGCGGCCAGGGCCGAGAGCATCGCCTCGCCTTCGCCAAGCAAGGAACCCTCTGGCGGAGTGGAGCCGTCAATCAACCCTCCGCCGCTGACGAATTCATACAGGAAGATGCTGGAGGGCCGAGGGGCAGGCGACATAGGCGATGAGGTTCAGAATAAAGTCGCGAAGCACCGGAGGGAAATTTGAAGCACGAATTGCTGAATCTCAAGTTGTAAACGTTGTGCTCGTGCCCCCTAGCCGCGACGCGACGTGTCGCCGGGAAATTGCTCGGAAAGCGATATTTTCAAACAGCGCCCCGGCGACGCATCGCGTCGCGGCTAGGGATTGCTCGAAGCATCGCATCAGAACACGAAGCATCGCGCCGAACAAACAATCAGCGGAAACCTAAAAAATCCCCAACTGATCCCGGGCATCTTCGGTCATCCGGTCAGGTGTCCAGGCGGGCTCCATCACCAGCTTAACTTCCACGTCGCTTACGCCTTCCATTTGGCCGACAACCTGTTTCGAGTTGGCGATTAATTGGGGCCCTGCCGGACAGGCGGGACTGGTCATCGTCATGTCGATCTTGACGTGCGACTCTTCCGCGTTGGCTTCGTCAGGCGTGATTTCAACCGTGTAAATCAGCCCCAAATCGACAATGTTGACGAACAACTCCGGATCGATTACCTGTTTGAGCGTCTCGCGCACCTGATCTTCGACAACTTCGGGCATAGGAGGCTCCTTGTCGGTTCGCCGATGGCTTACTCGGCCAGACGAACCCAAACTTGCTGATCTTCGACTTTGGTTTCATGCACTTTGGTGGCCTGGGTCGCAGGCATGGTCAACGCGCTGCCGGTGCGGAAATCGAATTTGGCCCCGTGCCGAGGGCAGGCGACTGCGCTCTCGTCGAGCGCCCCTTCGCTCAGCGGGCCGCCATCATGCGTACAAACATCGTCCATGGCGAAATACTGGCCGCCGGCACAGATCAGGAGAACCAGTTGCTGGTCAACTTGAACGAGCAGTTGGCCAGGGTCCGACAACTGCCCAACGGTCGCCACCGGGGTAAATTCAGACATCAGGAGCTTTCACGAAAAGAGCGTTGTTTTCAGAACGCCAAGGGAATTAAACGATGCTCAATCGTACTCGCGCACTCGTCTGGCCACCGCGCCACCGAGGGAGTCGCGGACGCTCTCGATCGTAATTCGGTCGAACACCTGCTGGAAAAAACCAGTCACGATCATGCGGACTGCTTCGCGACGGGTTAGCCCACGGTTACGGCAATAAAAAATCTGTTCGTCGTCCACGCGGCCGCTGGTCGAGCCATGGGTGCAACGGACGTCGTCGGCTTCGATCTCCAAACCAGGGATCGAATCTGCTCGAGCATCGGCCGAAAGCATCAGGTTGTCATTGCGCTGGTAGGCATCGGTCTTTTGCGCTTCAGCGTCAACTTTGATCATGCCACGCCACACGGTGCGCGAATGGTCCTGCAGGGCTGCCTTATAGAGCAGGTCGCTGTGGCACGACGGAGCTTCGTGGTGCTGGAGCGTGTGGTAGGAAAGGTGTTGTCGCTGTTCGGTGAACATGACTCCGTTCACTTGGGCATTGGCGCCGGGGCCGACCAAGGCGACATGCTGATTCACTTTAGCCAACCGGCTGCCCAGGGCACCAATCGTCCACTGAAGTTGGGCATCGCGATCGACGGTAGCCTTTTGATGGGCAAAGTGCCACGTTTGCTCGCCCCAATTTTGTAGGTTAACGTAACGTAGCGATGCCCGGGCTCCGACGACCAGCTCGATCGTGCCGCAGTGTAGCCCGCCGTCGGTTTCGCTGCCGCTGGCGGTTTCGCAAACCAACGTGGCTTCGGCGCCCTCTTCCAAAATGACCAGAATACGCCCCAAATCGACACCACCGTCGGTCATGCCTGCCAGGGCGTGTAACGGTTCGGTGACCGCCACCCCACGGGGCACGTAAAGCAGGGTGCCGCCAGACCAACAGGCAGCGCTCAGCGCCGAAAACAGGTCGATGTCTGAGCGGACGACGGGGTTTTCAAAATGTTTTTGCAGGCGGTCGGGATGTTCGCGGACCAACTGTTCGAGATTGCCAAACAACACGCCTTGGTCGCGCCAGCGCTGGGACAACTCGGAGTGGACCGAGCAACTGTCGATGCTTGCCGTGCGACCGGCCAACTCCAGGCCTTCGGTCAGCAGCGCCGCAGGCAATTGGGCCGTGGCCTCCGTAGCGGTCGGCAGCGCGAATGAGTTCAGTTGAAAAAGCCGGATGTCGGTGCGCATCCACTCTTCTTCCTGCTGTGTCGGCAGGTCGAATGCGAGGAACCGAGCAAACGCAGCCCGCCGCGCCTCGGTCAGCCAATCTGGCTCATCCCGAGCGGCCAGAAAGGCGTCAAAAGCAGCTTGCGTGAAACCGGCAGACGTAACAGCAGTAGCAGTAGATCCAATCATCTGTGACTTACCCAACCGACCCTTCCATTTGCAACTGAATTAGCCGGTTCATTTCTACGGCATATTCCATCGGCAACTCTTTAATCAACGGCTCGATAAAGCCGTTGACGATCATGGTGCTTGCTTCGGCCTCGGTCAGGCCACGGCTCATCAGATAGAACATCTGTTCTTCGCCGATTCGCGAAACACTCGCCTCGTGGCCAACCGAAACATCTTGTTCGTCGATCTCGATATACGGATACGTATCGCTACGGCTTTCCGGATCGAGAATCAAGGCGTCGCAGACTACGTTCGACTTGGTTTGCGCGGCGCCCCGTTCGGCCTTGCACAGCCCACGATAACTCGAACGACCCCCGTTCTTCGAAATCGACTTCGAGACGATGCTGCCAGAGGTGTTCGGGGCACAATGAACCAGCTTCGCGCCGGCGTCCTGGTGTTGCCCGGCCGAGGAGAACGCGATGGAAAGGATTTCGCCTCGAGCGCCTGGCTCCATCATGTAGACGGCCGGGTATTTCATGGTTAGCTTGCTGCCAAGGTTGCCGTCGATCCACTCCATCAAGGCGTCTTCGTAGGCCACTGCTCGTTTGGTCACGAGGTTGTAAATATTATTGGCCCAATTCTGAATCGTCGTGTACCGGCAACGACCCTGGCGCTTGACGATCACTTCGACCACGGCCGAGTGCAGGCTTTCGGTCGTATACATCGGGGCCGTGCAGCCTTCGACATAGTGGACCTCGGCCCCTTCGTCCACGATGATCAACGTCCGCTCAAACTGGCCCATGCTTTCGGCATTGATGCGGAAGTAGGCTTGCAACGGGAAGTCAATCTTCACGCCGGGCGGCACATAGATAAACGAACCGCCGGACCACACGGCCGAGTTGAGCGCGGCAAACTTGTTGTCGCTGGGCGGAATAATCGTGCCGAAATATTCGCGCAATAGCTCGGGGTGCTCGCGCACCGCGGTATCGGTGTCGGTGAAGATGACGCCTTTTTTGGCCAGATCTTCTTGAAGCGAACCGTAAACCACTTCGCTCTCGAATTGAGCTTTCACGCCGGCCAGAAACTTTTTTTCGGCCTCAGGGATGCCCAGCTTATCGAACGTCTCCTTGATCTCGTCCGGCACGTCGTCCCAGGTTTTGCCCTGGTGGTCGGTTGGCTTGAGATAGTAGTAGACGTCTTGGAAATCGAGACTGATGTCGCCGCCCCAGTTGGGCATCGGCTTCGACTCGAAAACCTTCAAGGCGTCGAGCCGGAACTGTCGCATCCAGTCGGGCTCGTCTTTGAGATCGGAGATTTGGGCGACAATTTCCGCGTCGAGTCCTTTGCGAGCCTTGAAGACCTCTTTGGTCTCCGTGCGAAAATTGTATTTGTTGATTTCGCCGATGTTCTCTTTTTCGGCGGAAACCGGAGTATCGGTTGCCATGGTTGCGTTCCGCAAGGAGTGGAATCGGATAAACGATCGAGACGGTGCGAGGGGAGGTTACGAAACGGGGGCTGCTTCTTCCTGCATGGCGAGTTCGGCGGCGGCCGCCTCGGGGTATTTTTCTCGAATACGATCGTAGCCTTGGCTGTGTAGTTCAGCGGCCAGCTCCGGGCCGCCAGATTCGACAATCCGCCCCCCGAGCATCACATGCGTAAAGTCAGGCCGGTTGTGTTCGAGCAATTTGTCGTGGTGTGTGATAATCAGGATGCCCATCTCGCTACCGCCGATGTCCGCGATACTTTGGCTAGCCAGCTTCACGGCATCGACGTCCAGGCCACTGTCGGTTTCATCCAGAATGGCGAACTTGGGACGCAGCATGGCCATCTGTAAAATTTCTGCCCGCTTCATCTCGCCGCCAGAGAAACCATCGTTCACATAGCGCCGAGCAAACTCAGGATCCATGCGCAATTGTTCCATCTTCTCGCGCAGCTCTTTGCGGAACTCGCGCATCGAGATCAGGTCTTCGCCTTCTTTTCGCTCGGGGTTGCGAACGTTGGTGGTCGCATGGCGGAGAAAGTCGGCCATCTTCACGCCCGGGATCGCCATCGGGCGTTGGAAAGCCAGAAACACGCCTGCCCGAGCACGCTCGTCAGGATCAAGTTCTAGCAAATCCACCCCGTCGAGATGGACCGAGCCGCCGGTCACTTCATAGGCCGGGTGGCCCATGATGGCAAACCCCAGCGTGCTTTTGCCAGAGCCGTTGGGGCCCATCAAGGCGTGAATCTCGCCACGCTGAATATTCAGCGTCACGCCGGTAAGAATCTCTTTTCCTTCGACCGCGGCGCGCAGTCCGTCAATTCGCAGTGTTTCCGACATTTTGAGTGGTTGGTGGTTGGTGGTGAGTGGTTGGTGGTGCGCGTGAGCGCGTCAAATCCCAAATTCAGTAGTTCCAAAAACGATGTCTGGAAAAGCCGTTGTTTTTCTGAAAATCTGTAATCACCGACGTTTCGCGAGCGGCCACCGGCCGCTGTTACGAATCGCAGCAGCAATTTGGAACTACTGAAATTCTAAATCTTTTGGTGGTTGAAGACCGGGTCAACTTCCTCAGGCACTTGAACGTAGCCGCTGTGATGGGGAACCGGCAGCTCGTCTTCAACCTTGAGGCCTTGTTGGCCACTGGCGGCCGAGCCTGGACGTTTGGCGAGCCGTTGGCCTTTGAGCATGTCTTGCACACGCATCAGACCTTCGAGCAAGGCCTCGGGACGCGGCGGACAGCCAGGCACATAGACATCGACCGGCACGACCAAATCGACGCCTTTGACCACGTGATAACCGTATTTGAAATAGGGGCCGCCGCCGACGGTGCAGGCACCCATGGCGATGACAAACTTGGGGTCAGGCATCATGTTGTAAAGCCGTCGGACACGACTCGCCATCTTGTAAGTCACCGTGCCGGCGACAATCATCAGGTCGGCCTGGCGCGGCGTGGCGCGAAACGCCCCGGCGCCAAAACGATCCATGTCATAGCGGCTCGCTCCGGCGGCCATCATCTCGATGGCACAACAAGCTAGCCCAAAGGTCAGCGGCCACAGACTCGACTGGCGAGCCCAGTTCACCGCCTGTTCGACGGTGGTCGTAATGACATTCTCTTCAAATCGTCCTTCAATCCATGGTCGTGTCATCGTTTTCGATCCGTTTCTCATCTTGCATGCCCGGTCAAGGTGGCCCAACGCTCGCAGGCCAAACCCAATAGCTTACCAGGCAACTATCCTGCTTCAAAGGTGCAACAGGTAGCCCCATCTAAACGACAATCGGCCAGACGAAGATTTTCGCCCAACAACTCGGAATACAACAACCGTTCCATGGCGCAAATCGACCGGTCCTGCTCTGCCAAGTCGGGATAGGGGCAGGCCAGCGAAGAGAGCACCGGCAACTGGCCGCTCTGGTCAATTTCGACCGGAATTTGTCGCTCGCCCAGAAGGGCTTGCAGCGATTCCATCCGCTCGGTCAGCGTTTGGCCACGAATCTGAGAGGCGTAGCCGCTCGATAAGGTAGTCACCAAACGCTGTAACAGTCCGACACGCACCTCCGGTTCACGAATCCCACGAATCTCCCGCCAAAGCGCCGTGGCCAGATCAGCGTAGTTGGTGCCAGAACTCCTTAAACCCTTTGTGGTCAAAGAGTAACGATGCTTGGGGCGCCCTCGTCCAGCTCGTGCCAGTTCGCGCTGCACAAGGCCTTCGGCCATCAGACGCGTGAGCCGTTGACGAACGGCCGTCGCAGTTACTTCTAGGCTCTCCGCCAGGTCAGCCACGCCCAACGAACCGTTGCGACGCAACAGGTCGAGAAGCGTTTGGTCGGAATTTTCTGCTGTCGAGTTCATGATCGCCCTAATCCAAATGCTTGCGACGCCACCTGAATGATATGCATTTTCACATTTTTGACAACCCAATATTTGAAAAATCAAAAACATTTTTTGAGCGGGAAATCTGTTATCCCTAGCCGCGACGAGACTTCGGCGCCGGGGCGCTTTGTTCAAACATGCATGCATGCGAGTGCGTGTTTCAAGCAAACATTCCCCCCGGCGACGTGTTGGAATCGTGGCTAGAGAAAAATGCGTAACATGTTGAAATTTCCAGGGTTATCTTCTATACATGGCCGGCACGGGCAATGGTAAGCACGACATGACTGAAGCAGGGCCAATCAGTTTTTCAAATTGGTGAAGGTTTAAGAGCCTACTAAGCGCGACGCGTAAGCGAGGCATTTCTGGCTGTTTTCCTCGCTTACGCGTCGCGCTTAGTAGGCCCTTAAAAACTTCCTAGATTGAAAAAATGAATCACCCTGATGACTGAAGAACTTCGTCAGAAAAACAAGGAAAAATGATCATCAGTAGCACGAAGGCGACGACGCGGTTTGCGACTCGACAACCAAACTGGTGGGCCCTGCTAGCAGTTGCCATGTCGATGGGGCCTGCTACGGCTTCACACGGCGAGGAAGCCCAGGTTCAGGTACCAGCCCCGGTGGTCGAATTGACCGAAACCCAACAGCAGCCGACGGTGATCGAACGCGTCGACCAGATGTTTTCCCAAGCAGTCAACACGATGGACCGCGTGTTGTTCTATCGCCTTTGGGCTCATCAGTGGCAATATGTCGAAACCGAAAAGGTTTCCTACTATGCACGCGACCGGGGAGCGGAAACGGATTTTGTCCGCGTCGATCGTGCTGGGATCATTGAGTCCGAAGTGTTAACAACAGCCCAAGTCGAGGCGCAGGCAGCACAAGATCGGCTGGTTCCTGGGCCAGGCGGTCGGGCTTGGCGGCTTGGCAAAATCGGCTCTCGGTTGGTCGAATTGGTGACGGTCAAACACGACGTTGGAACCAAATACGTTTGGAACGCCACGGATCAAACCTATCGCAAGCTGCTGGCCAAACGGCATTTGACCAGCGAAACAGAACACTTGTCACAGGAAGAAATCGGCCGCATGGCGACCGCCGGGCAGTTGCGCGTCGATCGAAAACGTTGGGCCGCCGGCGACCCCCAACCCTATCTGCACACCGAGCGCGATCCGAGTTCAGGGTTCCCGTTGGTCGTGTTGTGGCTCGCATGTGGTTCGGTCTTTTTCACCGTCTACATGGGCGGGGTCAACCTTTGGGGATTTCGACATGCACTGGACATCGTGCGGGGAAAGTATGACAACCCCGCAGAGACCGGCGAGGTAACTCATTTCCAGGCGTTGGCCTCGGCTCTTTCGGCCACCGTGGGCTTGGGCAACATTGCTGGCGTTACGATTGCCATGACCCTTGGCGGACCGGGGGCGTTTTTCTGGATGATGGTCTGTGGTCTGTTTGGCATGACCAGCAAGTTTGTCGAGTGCACACTGGGCCAGAAGTATCGTCGCGTGAAGCCTGACGGCACCGTCTTGGGCGGTCCCATGACCTATCTGCACGAAGGACTCAAGGAATTAGGACTAGGACCAGTCGGGGCCGTGGCGGCGGTGGTGTTTGCCGTGATGTGCATTCTGGCCAGTTTTGGCGGCGGCAACATGTTTCAAGCGAACCAGTCCGGCTCGGCCCTGTTGGCCATGTTGCAACAGGGCCAATCGGAACAGGTCGAGCGGCTCGACGCCGAGATTCGCGTGGCCGCCGAACAAGAAGATTTTGCGAGTCTGGCCACGCTCCAGACAGAACGTAAAACCCTGACCGACGAGATGGAGCGCTTTGCTGGGGTGTTTCGGCCGGTGTTTGGAGTGGTGTTGGCCGTGCTGGTCGGGGTGGTGATTGTCGGAGGAATTCGTCGGATTGGCGCGGCGGCCGAAAAGCTGGTGCCGAGCATGTGTGCCGTTTATATCGCCACTTGTTTATGGATTATTTTCCAGCACCTGGCCGATGTGCCGATGCTGATCGGCTCGATTTTTACCGAGGCGTTTCACGGCAACGCCTTTGGCGGCGGGCTCGTCGGAGTACTCGTCGTGGGAGTTCAACGAGCGGCTTTTTCTAACGAGGCCGGCATCGGCAGTGCGGCCATTGCGCATAGCGCCGCACGCACCGAAGAGCCGGTTCGTGAAGGGGCCGTCGCGCTGCTGGGGCCGTTCATTGATACGGTGGTCATTTGTTCGATGACAGCCCTGGTGATCTTGATCACCGGAGCCTGGAACAACGACGCCTGGGTTGTCGACCAGCAACTGGCCGGCGCGGCGCTCACCTCCCGAGCATTCAAAGCCGAGATTAGCTGGTTCCCCTACGTCCTCGGCGTGGCGGTGGTGTTGTTTGCCTATTCGACGATCATCTCTTGGAGCTACTACGGCGAACGATGCTGGGAACGTTTGTTTGGGCCGCGTAGCACCCCGGTCTATAAAGGCTTAGCGCTGATTTGTGTCTTTGTCGGCACGGTGGCCAACCTGGGAGCCGTGCTCGACTTTTCCGACATGATGATTCTGGCCATGGCGTTCCCCAATGTGTTGGGCTGCGCGCTATTAGCCCCCAAGGTGAAACGCGATTTGGCCGACTACTGGCGCCGCTATCGGGCCGGGGAGTTTGAAACGTTTCGCTAGTAGACGATGACATTCGAATTTGAGGGTCGCAAGCTTCTGTTTGGCCGTTGCAAGCTTCTGTTTACCCCTAGCCGCGACGCGACGCGTCGCCGGGGCCCCCAAAAAACAAATGGCATCGTCTACTAGAGCAATTTGATTGAAGGCTGCGCAAACAATAGTCCCTCGCATCGTGGTTTTAAAGCAATTTCAGTAGTTCCAAATTTCCGATGTTGATCGGTAGCAGCGGTCGGTGACCGCTCGCGAAACACTCGTTTTTATCGTTGTATCTGAAAAACAGGGGTTTCGTGCTTCGGGCACCGACCGCTGCTACTTGAGCAACACAGGGAAATTTGGAACTACTGCAGTTAGTTTACCGACAAGCAATTATGAATCGCCGCCGCTGGGTACGACCACTACCGGACATTCGGCACCGCGAATCACTGCTTCGCTGACGCTACCTACCAGCAAATGGTAGAGCGAACCGTGGCCATGTGAACCGAGCACAACCATCCGTGCGTCGTGACGGTGAGCCTCTTCTAGAATACGATCAGCAAACGGCCCAGCTAACACATATGTCTCGACCTGAATTGCTCGTGCCCGAATGGGGGCTGCAAGGGCATCAAGCTGCTCATACTCCGGCGAAGGAGGAGGTTCGTCCAACGCCATTTCTTCCTCGTCGCCGTCGTCGATCGTTTCGTCATCATTGTCCTGAAAAAGTGCGTCGGGCTGCTCTGGTGCGACGTAGACGAGCACAAGTGGCAACTCATACGCTTCAGCTAAATCGCTGGCCGTTTCCAGAACCTGCTCGGTCACATCCGAATAATCGATCGCAGCAACAATCGAGCTCGACACTACTGGTTCCTCCACGAAAGGCGGCGATCGTTGAAAAGAGCTGAAAAACAGGGGCATCACATGCCAATGTGTTTCTTATTATTCTCATCTTAGCCTCACTTCGCAAGTGGCTTTGCTGAAACAGGTTAGGCCTTTTCTATCGCTGAAATTTAGGGTTCGTCAGCCAGTGCCCAGGTAAATTTCGTAGGCAAAAGCTCGCTCAATCGGACTTCGGTAACCTGACTCTGCCGCTGGACAGCGACCAAAAAGAGCAGTAAATCACTGCAAAACTCGGCCAACACCTGCAAACAGGCTCCGCAAGGCGGCTGTCCTTGGTCGGAAGCGATAACACATGCTCGCCATGGACGCTCGCCTTGGAGAACAGCCTGGGCCACCGCATTGCGCTCAGCACACACGGTGAGTCCGAACGACGCATTTTCGACATTACAACCGGTGTAGACCTTGCCATGGCGGTCGAGAATTGCACATCCAACCGAGAAATCTGAGTACTTGGCATAGGCTCGGCCACGCGCCGCGACCGCGGCGCTAACTAGTTTACCCAGCTCACTAGCTGCTAATTTCGCCTGTTCCGCCATCCCGGCTCCCTGATTAAATTGCTGAATGGGACATCTCAGCCCCTTTGTTCGTTGCCTGATTGTAGCAAACCGAGCCTCCTTGCTGGCCCTCACTTGAAGCTTGTAGGTTGTAGCAAGCTCTCCCCTAGAGCAAATTACCAAAATGCGTGCCGATGTTTCGTCGAGAAATCCCGGTGAAAACTAGGTCGCGCCCGCCACGGTAAAAAGCAACTTGCTTTAGCCGCGCTCACGACGCGTCGCCGGGGCCTCAAACAATCGAAGACCCTTCAAAAAACTTGTGCCTGTAAACGCTGTCTCACAGTCCATCACCTACGGCTCTAAGTTTTTCGCGGTAAAACGCCTTCCCCAAAAAACAGCCCACCTGAAAGAGGGGCTTTTGTTCATCAATTTTTCACAATCAATTCATTTGTCGCTCAAACACGTCAGCCATATTAGTTGCCAGTTGAGTGACAAGGGACGTGGAGTAATGAATTGCCGTGGCATGTGTCCGTGGCCTCTATCGCCCGAAGTCTCAGAAGGATGAAGGAGTCGTGGACATGAGTCGCACCTCTGTCATGTTGGGCCTCTGCGTGGCCCTGGCCAGCACGCTGACGGCGCAAGCCCAGGTGCAAGTCGATGCTAATCTTCCGGAGTACAAGCCGACGCAGGGCGTTTCCGGATCCATCAAGAGTGTCGGTTCCGACACGATGAACAACTTGATGGCGCTCTGGTCGGAAGGTTTTAAGAAGATCTATCCGAACGTGCGTGTCGAGATCGAAGGCAAGGGCTCGTCGACCGCCCCGCCTGCGTTGATCGAAGGCACCTCGACCTTTGGCCCCATGAGCCGGGCAATGAAGGCAAGTGAGATTGATGAGTTCGAAGGCAAGTTTGGCTATAAGCCCACCTTGCTGGCTACCAGCATCGACATGCTGGCGGTGTACGTGAACAAGGACAACCCAATCAAGGGCATGACCCTGCAACAGGTTGACGCCATTTTCTCGAAAACCCGGAAGGGTGGCTTCGCGAAGGACATCTCGAACTGGGGCCAAGTTGGCTTGAAAGGCGACTGGAGCAATGCTCCGATCAGCCTGTATGGCCGTAACGCGGCTTCGGGAACCTATGGGTACTTCAAGAAGCACGGGTTGTTCAAAGGCGACTACAAGGATAGCGTCAAGGAGCAGCCAGGCAGTTCGTCGGTCGTCCAAGGGGTGGCCAGCGACAAATTTGGTATTGGCTACAGCGGCATCGGTTACAAAACGGCCGATGTGCGTGCCATCGCCTTGGCCGAAGACTCCGGTTCGGAACTGGTTCCAGCCGAAGCCAAGTATGCCTACTCAGGCGACTACCCCTTGGCTCGCTTCCTGTATCTGGCTGTGAACGCCAAGCCTGGCGCTGAACTTGATCCGCTACGACGCGAGTTCATCAAGTACATCTTCAGCCGGCAAGGTCAGGAAGTGGTCGTCAAGGACGGCTACTATCCGGTGACCGCTCCGATCGCTCGCAAAGCCCTGGAGCAACTTGGAGTAAAGGTCGACTTCTGATCCATCGCCAGAGACCTTCGGCTCGCGAGAGCAGGCGAACGGTTTCTGACGCGAGATCTTCCGCACTTTCAGTGGGTGTCGGCGCTGCCTAGCAGCGCCGGCTCCACTGAAAGTTTTTTTCGTTTCCGGACAATGCACCGGTCATCCAACCTTACCAAACCAACACGCGTCCATCGACATGACCGATCAAGACTCGTCAGCTTCGTCGTTTACTGGCCGTCGACGTGAGCTTCGCAACCGCGCTAGCGTCAAATGGGCTGACCGAATTGCCAAACACGTGATTCGGCTGGGTGGCATCGGCACCATCATCGCCGTAACACTCGTGTGCGTCCAGCTGGTCGTCGTCGTCATCCCATTGACGGACTTCTTTTATCCGGCATCGGCAGGCCAGGGCCAAGCCGGCAAGCAGCCCTGGGACAGCAAGCCGATTCAGCTAGGCTACGATGAGTATCGGTCACTCGCATGGGCTCTATTTCCAGATGGTCTGGTGCGAGTATTTCGCCTCGACAACGGGGAACAGGTCGACCAGCACCAGATTGACCTGGGCGGTGAAGTCAAAATTACGTGCGTCTCGGTAACTCGGAACGGAGACGTGGCCCTCGGGCTAGATAACGGTGGCGTCTGTCTGGGCGAGGCCCGGTTCAAAAGTTCCTTTCCCAACCCGGCTGGCCTTCCCAAAACGCTCACTAGCCTTACGGACAACGCTTGCGCCACCTATGAAAAAGGCATTTTGCAACGCACCGGACAAGGCGAACTACGGCATCTGCGGCTTCAGGTAGATATCAAGGAACCCGTAGAAATTGCCGAACAAAAAATTGAGTTAATCGACCATGTGATTGGCACCCGAGGGCCGATCTTTGCGACTTTTTCATCGGGTGATCGACTGCGATTGAACACGGTACGGTCGAAGGAAAACCTGCTCACCGGCGAAATCACCTACAAGGCCCAAGGGGCGGAACTTCCGTACGAATCCCACCAGGCCAGCCGCCCGAAGTTTCTGCGGCTGGGTGGGCAGGGCGACACAATCAATCTCGCCTGGGAAGATGGGTATTTGCAGCGTTATGACGCGCGTCAGATGGATGAAGCCAAGCTTGTCGAAAAAATCAAGCTACTCGACCAAGGCACGCTCACCCAACTGGAATACCTGCTCGGTGACACCACACTCATTGCTGGCGACTCCACAGGCAAACTGTCTGCCTGGTTTCGGGTACGTCCAACGGGCGACCTCACCAGCGCCGCCGACGGCACACGACTCGTCTTGGCCCACCAACTTGAAACGGGGCCGGCGGCAGTAAGCTCGTTGGGTATGTCGTCGCGTAGCCGTCTGGTAGCGGTCGGATACGCTGATGGTTCAGCGCGTATATACAACGTGACCACCGAAGGCTTGCTCGTTTCGCAACAAGTTTTTGAGAACGCTAGCGTCGAAACGATTGCAATCGCTCCCAAAGACGATGGCCTCTTTGCCACTGACGGCAAGCAGTTATGGCAAGCTGATTTTGATAAAGCTCATAACGAGGCAACGGTCTCTTCGCTCTTTCTGCCAATCTGGTACGAAGGCTATGAAGGCCCGGATCATGTCTGGCAATCTGGCGGCGGCAGCGAAGACCTGGAACCCAAGCTAGGACTGTGGCCGCTGGTGTTCGGCACGTTAAAGGCAACGTTTTACTCGATGTTGATTGCCGTTCCCGTCGCATTGCTGGCAGCCGTTTACACGAGTGAATTTATGCACTCTTCGACCCGAGCTAAGGTCAAGCCCACGATCGAACTGATGGCTAGTTTGCCAAGTGTTGTGCTCGGTTTTCTAGCCGGCTTGGTATTTGCCCCGTATATTGAAAAAGTAGTGCCTGCCGCGCTCTCTTGCTTTCTTACCGTGCCGCTGGCGTTTCTGGTGAGTGCGTTGGTTTGGCAACTATTGCCGTTGCGCACTGCCCTGCGGATTGAAGCGTGGCGATTGCCTCTGATGTTTTTGGTTTTGCCTTTGGGTCTGCTGGCTGGCGTCTATGTTGGCCCTCAGATTGAAGTCTGGTTTTTTGCCGGCGACATGGCCCGATGGCTCGACGGCCAAATCGGCGGGCCGATCGGTGGCTGGATGATGACCTTGTTGCCATTAACCGCGGTAGCCACCGCCGTGCTGTTTGGCACCGTGGTAAATCCATGGCTACGAACTCGCACCGCAGAATGGAGTCGCGCGGCGGTCGCCCGACTTTCACTGCTCAAATTCTGCCTGGGGTCTTTGGCCGCGTTTTCCGTGGCCCTGCTTTTCTCCTACTTGCTCGGGGCGATTGGGTTCGACGCTCGCGGCATCTACCTGGGCACGTATGACCAGCGGAATGCCCTGGTGGTCGGATTTGTGATGGGCTTTGCCGTCATCCCGATCATCTACACGATTGCCGACGATGCGTTGTATACAGTTCCCAAACACTTACGTTCCGGTTCTCTAGGAGCTGGTGCTACCCGTTGGCAGACGGCCGTACGAATCGTGATTCCAACGGCCATGAGCGGTCTATTTTCGGCCATCATGATCGGGCTTGGGCGAGCGGTGGGTGAAACCATGATCGTGCTGATGGCAACTGGCAACACGCCGGTCCGCGATTGGAATATTTTTAACGGCTTTCGTACGCTGTCGGCGAATATTGCCGTTGAGTTACCCGAGGCCCCTCTCAATACGACCCATTACCGAACTTTATTTCTAGCCGCGCTAACTCTGTTCGCGCTCACGTTTGTCGTCAACACTTTGGCCGAAGTTGTCCGTATGCGGTTCCGCCGTAGAGCAGTGCAATTATGACCAGTTCCGTTGCTGAAATTCCAACTCCTCCCCCCGCACCCTCGTCGCCACAGGGCTCCGCTGCCAGCGGCCGACGACGACGGCTCGGTGCCGGGAACTCCCTGGCCGCCAAGGGCGAGCCGATGGTCTGGCTCACCGGCGGTGCGCTCGCGCTCGCGGTAGCGATGATTGTCTGCCTGTTAGTCTATGTATTTTGCCAGGGCATCGTCACGTTTTGGCCGGTTCCATTAACCCATGCCAAAATGGGAGACGGCACCGTACTGATGGGCGAGCAAACCCGAGCCGAATGGTATCGGTTGGATGACACCGCGATCAAGCAACTTCCGCCCGAAGTGCAACTCGCCGCCCAGGCCGCGAAAAAGGCAGGCGAAGGCCTCGTGCATCGTCGGCTGCTGCGTACCGGCAACTTTGATCTGACTGGGACGCATTTCCATTGGATCAACGACTTTGCGATTGAAACTGAGACCACGCCGCGTAACGCCATGGTGGTCGAACGGCTTGAAAAAGGCCGGTTCTACGGCACTCCTAAGTCAATCACGATTGCTGGCAAAAATCTCGTCACAGCCAACGGCTCCGAGGACAACGCCGCGCTCGATGAGATCTGGCAAGCGTTTGTCGAACATCACGATACTGTAGTAGCCCGTCGTGATGAGATTGAGCACCTTGAAAAACACGTCTTGGGGATTGAAAGTGCCCGCGAGACCAATGCCCGTTTGGAGATGCGGGGGGAAGAAATCGTCCATGGCTTGGAATCTGAAGAATATGTCAAGGCCGAAGCCCATTTTCAGCAAGTTCGCGCTGAAGTCGAAAAACGTACGGTCGAGGTTCGGCAAGCGGCCGAGAAGCTCAAGGCACAAAATCGCGGCTTTTTAGTCACCATGACCACGGCTCAAGGCGTCGAAAAAAACATCGACCTGGCTGACATCGTGCGAATGTATCCGGCCAACAACCTCTCGCTGACAGAAAAGTGGAGCCTTTACTTTTCGCGTTGGTGGGAGTTTTTCTTTGCAGATCCCCGCGAGGCCAATAGCGAAGGCGGAGTTTGGCCGGCCATTATTGGCACGCTAACCATGACCCTGGCGATGGCCCTGGCCGTGGTGCCTTTCGGCGTGTTGGCGGCCCTCTATCTGCGTGAGTATGCCAAGTCCGGTCCTATCACCAGTGCGGTTCGTATTGCGATTAATAACCTGGCCGGGGTACCGAGCATCGTGTTTGGCGTGTTTGGCCTGGGTTTCTTCTGTTATGTCATGGGCGCCTCGATTGACGAATTATTTTATCCCGCGAACTTGGCCGATAATAATCCAGTGTATGGCAAAGGCGCGGTCATCTGGGCTTCGCTCACCTTGGCCTTGTTAACGGTTCCGGTCGTGATTGTGGCTGCGGAAGAAGCCTTGGCTGCGGTGCCCAACTCGATGCGAGAAGGCTCCTATGCCTGTGGCGGCAGCAAATGGCAAACGATTCGCCGCATTGTGTTGCCGCATGCCATGCCGGGAATCATGACAGGCACGATTTTGGCGATGGCCCGAGGGGCCGGCGAGGTCGCGCCGTTGATGTTGGTAGGGGCCGTGAAGCTGGCCCCAGAGTTGCCTTTTAGCATGGGCGACTGGAGCGGCTCGCTGGGCCCCATTCCCACCGGACCAATCCATTTTGACCGCAGCTTCATGCACCTTGGCTTCCATATTTACGACCTTGGCTTCCAGAGCCAAAACAGCGAGGCTGCTAAGCCGATGGTCTTCACGACGACTTTGTTGTTAATCGCGATGGTAGCCGGGCTGAATTTAATGGCCATTTGGCTGCGAGCCCGGCTTCGCAAACGTTTTGTTTCCGGCGGTTTTTAACGTTTTCAACACGGCTGAACCGATATTCATCACCATTGCACTATGGCCAATCTACAGACCACGTCCCGGCAAAGGGGAAAATCTATGACCGAGCAACTTGCAACTCACACCAAACCCACGGCGACAGATTCGCAGGATGCCGGCGTCGCAATCCAACCTCAGCCCCCCGCAGAAACCGCCAAGGAAGGGCGACTGGAAGCCGTTGCTCGAGGTGAAGTCGTTCCGGCCATTATCGATCCAGCGCTGGAAGACGAAAAGCATGTACTCGAGATTTCTAACTTCAATCTCTGGTATGGCAAGAAACAAGCGTTGCTGGACATCTCGATGAGCGTCCCGCGCGGCAAGGTTACCGCGATGATCGGCCCTTCTGGCTGCGGCAAGTCGACACTGTTGCGATGCGTGAATCGCATGAACGATCTGATCGACACGGTCCGCATCAAAGGCGACATGCTGCTCAACGGCGATACGATTTACGCCCCTACGGTCGATGTGATCGAGCTGCGAAAACGCATGGGCATGGTTTTTCAAAAACCCAACCCGTTTCCGATGAGCATTTTTGAAAACGTCGTCTATCCGCTCCGCATTGACGGTGAGCGCAACAAAGATGTACTTGAATCCGTATGTGAACGTAGCTTGCGCGGCGCGGCCTTGTGGGACGAAGTGAAAGACCGCTTGCATGAGAGCGGCCTGAGCCTATCAGGCGGACAACAACAGCGTCTCTGCATTGCCAGGGCGATTGCCAGCGAACCAGAGGTTTTGCTACTCGACGAACCCTGCTCTGCACTCGACCCCATCGCCACCGGCAAGGTCGAAGACCTGATTCACGAACTGAGCGGTGAATATTCGGTGTTGATCGTCACGCACAACATGCAACAAGCCACGCGCATCAGCGATTACACGGCCTTCATGTACCTGGGTCAGTTGATCGAGTATTCGCCCACGGCCACCATGTTCACCGGGCCTAAGCTCAAAGAGACCGAAGACTACGTCACCGGTCGGTTTGGCTAGTCTTGCTTTTATTCAGACGCACGCGGAGCAGGCAGGTTTCGCATAGACCCAAATTTCGCATGGACCTTAGAAAGGGGCCTCGATGACGAAACATTTTGAGCGTCAGATCGACAAACTCAAAACCATGTTGCTCCGACTCGGCGGATGCGTGGAAGACTCACTCGAGCGAGCGATTCGGGCAATCGAAGAAAAAGACCCGGTGCTCGCTCAACAAGTGATCGACGGCGACCGGCGGATCGACATGATGGAAGTCGACCTGGAAGAAGAATGCCTGCACACCTTGGCTCTCTATCAGCCAGTCGCGTCCGACCTGCGATTTGTCGTCTCGGTGGTCAAGATTAACAACGATCTGGAGCGGATCGCCGATTTGGCGGCCAATCTGGCCCAACAGGCCTTGATCATGGTCGAAGAGCCTGTCACCGGAGATGTCCCTTTTAATCTCGCGGAAGAGAGTGTTTGGGTTCGACGCATGGTCAAGCAAAGTCTTGACTGCCTGGTGAACAACGACCTGGAACTGGCCGACGTAGTGCGCCGCTCCGACAATCGTGTGGATGACCTGCACCGCGAGACTTACCACGAGTTAAAGGCGGCCATTCGCGATCGGCCCGATGGCGCTGAGCGTCTGATCCCCTATTTAAGCATCTCGCGTTACCTCGAGCGGATCGCCGATCATGCCGTCAATATCGTCGAAGATGTGCTCTACATGGCTCTTGGCGAAATTCGACGCCACGAGCACGAGGTGAACCACACCGCGGCCAAGTAACGTTTTCTCTTAATTTGCCTGAAACCATGACGCACGCGGCCACCACAACCACTTCTACATCCTCGGTATTGATCGTTAGCGACAAGCACCGCTTCCGCGACCAGTTGGCGGAGCGATTGCGCAATCAGGGGATCGAAGTCGCGACCGTTGACCGTCTGGCTGAAACTCTGTCGCGGATCAAAACCACTCCTCCGCGGTTGATCGTTGCAGATGACGAATTCCTAACCAAGGACTCACTTGAGTTGTGTCGGCATGTTCAGCAACGTATGCAACAGGCTGGCGGTCTGTTGCTATTATTGCCGGCGGGCGAATCTGCCCACGTTGATGAGCCCTTGGACACTACCGCGCCGGACCAAGACCATCTGGCCGAAGGCATTGTGGCTTTGCTGCCCCAAGGCTCTGCTCGTGCTCCGGAAAGCAAAGAACGTTGGCACGCCGGCCTGCACCTTGATCAACGTAGACAGCAAGCACGCATTGACGGTCGCATTCTCGGAGTCACCGTCACCGAATTTCGACTGCTCTGGGCGCTGGCCGAAAATCCTGGCTATGTGTTAACTCGTGACGAACTGATGGAGGCCGCCCGGGGCGCGGACACGCCGTCGAGAGAACGTACGATCGATGTCCACATTCGCAGTATCCGCAAAGCGCTCGGAGACCGCGCCGATTTGATCGAGACCGTACGAGGCGTAGGCTACCGGCTCAGCGAAGCGTCCGCTGACGATTACGCTTGAGTTCAATTCGGCTCTGATTTCAAGCTGGTCGCGCCAGGCAATCGGACAAACATCGTGGACGCGACAAGCGTTTTGTCGAGATTTCCCGACGAAACATCCGAAATTGCTCTAACGTGCCGCCCGCCATCCTTGAGCATCTTGCGACTCGTAATCCACCTGGCTTTGAACGTAAGCAGCCGGTCGCATCGCGGTCCGGTCCTTAGGATTCAGCAAGCGAGGCGTGCGAAACAGACCGCTGCTCGACTTTTGGGTATGCCCAGGAATCGGCTGCAAAGCTGGTTCGGCAGCCCCGGCATCGGCGGCCGGTTTCTGGAACGTTTTGGTACCTTCAGACGGCGTATAAGAGGAACTAGGCGTTTCTACTGGCGAGAGCGAAGGCGTCGGCGTGCTATCCGCAGGCGCTGGAGTGGGGCCGACCGCAGGCGTCGAGGTGGTGCTCGAACTGCCAGGGTTGGCGCCGTAATACGGACCGGCCGACGTGACCCCACAATCACCACTGCCGCAAGATCGAGTTGCACAGCCAGTCGGGCAGCAACTCGCTGCCTGATGAACGACGGCCCGATAGGTCGTATAGGGAACTCGTCGACATTGCTGAACATAGGTAGTTACCGGCCGCATACAAGTCGTCGCACACCCAGTACACGGATCGCAACTTGTGTGAGGACGATAGGTCGTCACTGGAACTCGTTGTACGACCGTTCGGTAACACGTTTGGGGCACATACCTCACCGTGTGTGAGACGCACGTGTTACAGACAGGCCGGTAGCAGGTCGTGCAGCCGGGGGCGGCCAAGGCCACCGGTCGGGCAGCGATGAAACTGGGCCCAAGTCCCCACCGTCGCCAACTGAGCCAGGGTCGGTAGGTCGTCCGAGCGGTCCAGGTGGGGGCCACTGCCCATGGGTTGCCGACGTTACAAGTCGAGCAAGTCGCCTGGGCATCACTTGTCTCTGGGGCTAACCCAGCAAAGAGGCCAACGGCCAACGCGGCTAGAATTTTGACAGGTTGTTTCATGAGAATCCTCATTCGCACAAAGAGAAGTTTTCTAACGGTCGAGTTTATCTGTGCTTCTATTAGAAACACGGTTCACAGCCTGAATCAATACACTACGCCAGCAGCTCCAGCATTTGGGCGCAGTTTTCTGTTACGCCGACTTTAACGTTTAGACAGGCAGACCAAACCCTGGCGGCTCTCTGGCGTCAAGCGACTCGACAGCGTCCAAAACCTGAAACTTCAGGCTAAAAGAGCCTTAAAACAGCAAGCCACGCAGAGAACTTTGACCAATTGTAGGTCAAAAAACGTCGCTCGGTGTCGTTTTGATAGCGACACGGCCGCCAAACGGGCCGAGAGAGTCGCTCAACTTCGACAGCGACGTTCTTCATACCTGTCGTACAGGTCGAACAATGTGGCTCGCACATTGCCTGCATGTCGCTTGAATGCCTGAACGACCTCGGCCTCGCTAGGGCGGCTTTGTTTGTCGGGCACCAGTTGTTCGACTAGTTGGCGCACGGTGACAATCGTCGCATCGAGATGGATCAAACATGGCAGGCCGGTCGGGCGATGGGCTGTCACGACCAGGCCACAACCTGCTCGTCGACAAGCCCGGCGTAGCGACCAGCGGGCGAGCCTGGCCAACTGCTCATAGCCGTCGACCACCACCAGGGTTTCCGGCTGCAGCGGTTCTACGATCGACTCGCTCGGCAACCGACGCTGCCCATCATGCAAGCCAATCCAGATCACCTGACGCCCTTCACGCTCCAGCATCGGCAACAAGGCCTTGAGCAACGAGGTTTTCCCCACCCCATGCCGGCCTGTGATCTCGGCCTGCCAACAGTGTTGTCGTAGACGAGCGATTAATTGCTCAGCACTAGCATCCTGAGGATAGCAAAACGGCAAAGCGCCAGGGCGAATAAAGCGAGTCGAAAATGGGTTGTCTGGTGCTAATTTCGACATCGCATTCTCGGAGGATTCAGACAAACGGCTGCCTGCTACACTGGCCGCAGGGTCGCTCCCAACTGAAACGGTTGCTCTGAAACGACTTCGCGACCTTGCCGCATAAAAACTCTGACGCGCACACACCAACAAATTTTGACGAGGAACCCATCATAGCTCAGCGGAGAGTTTGGCAGCACCGTGCCGAAACGCCGCGGTGCCTGAACTTCGAACCTCCGCCCTTCGATCCGCGAATGGCGATTGAAATAGTGGACCGATAAATCCTCTTCGCCCTTGCCCATCGTGTACCAAAGCACGGACACCTCGACGGAATTCACTGCCCGGGGTGTCGAGGTCTCAACCAGATACTGACCGGCAATCGTATCGCCTGGAAAATAGAGACCATCATGCTCGTCGAACTCAAGAATAATCTTCACCTGACTCATGGGGCCGAACTCCGGGCGTTGGCGACCCTAGGAGATGAGTCAGACGTGGACGCTAGCTCTTGCAGCGGATACACAACAATCGGAAACCGTCGCTCGTAGTCAAACGGCGTGCTTAGTTCTGCCTGAACGACCAACTTCCACTGAATTTGGTTATGAGCCGACCGAAATGAATGCATCGCCGACTCAGGAATCGCAAACTGACAGGTATCCTCAAATAACCGATCGGCCCCAACTGATAATTTTGTGCGCGCGTAGATGGTCTCCTCATAGACACATCGCGTCTCGGTTCGAGTATCAGTTCCTTGACGATAGGTCGCCTGTTCGTCGCAAACCAAGGTGACCGTCAACTGTTGCAGCTCCATCCTCCCTGCCTGAGACAAGTAGAGTTCATAGCTTCGGCCAGGATAAAGAGGATGGCCAGAAATCTCCAGCCGCGTAGGCCCCATCGCGGTCGCAAAACGAGATTGACGCAGGCAATGGACAAAAATTCCTATCCCGGCCACCCCAAACGGCAACAACATCGCGCTCAGCAACCAATCGCCATGGCCAGCGAAATGATTGCCTACGTTCATCGCTACCAACCAAACCACAATGCCATTCCAAAGCAGACAAACTCCCCACATGCCGGCTAGCTGCCAACCAGTCGATGCGTCGACTGGTAGCCGGTAGGCTAAATGAGTTCCGGGACTATCGGTCACATGGAACTGCGGTGGGATATTGGGGAAGTCGATTCCCCGGGCTGCCCCATCATTCAACAGGTCGATACTTGCGGCCTTCGAGGCAATCGAGGCGCGACGCTCGGCCGAGGCACTCGAATGCAAGGCAGCGCGAACCACGCCCACGGAACCAAACAACGCAAACGAGGCCGGCACAATCAACAACAACCACATCCACCAACTGTAGCCACGCACCAAGATCACGGTTTGCGGCCGAGCCGGATCGTACCAGCAGTAATACTGCTTGCCGATTTCAAATTGTGCGACAATCGCCTCGGCCTCGGCCCGGTCAAAGAGCCCGACTCCGGTATTGCTGTTGCTGCTGATGTCGTACGTCCAGGTCGCGTAGGGTTGGCCGTCGATTTCACAACGAATCAAAATTTCTGGACGATAGCGGGTGCGCCCGTCGTACTGCACCGGCGTGACAATGCGATTCACCACTTCGCACTGGTGCTCGACAAAGTGACGATTGGCTTGCCATTCGGGCCAAATCAGGTTGATCAGCAACAGGTAAAAACTACCAGCTCCAAGCACCAGAAAGATGCCATAGAAGAACAACTCGCCATAGCTGCCAAGACGCTTGGAACCAGTGCGCCGGTCCCCACGTTTCTTGCCGTAAATACGAAATCTTCGAGCCACGGCAGCACTGTCGCCTTATGCCTCACCACAACGGAAGCCAGTCGTCGCATTGGGAACACGGTGACTGGCCGATCAAGAGCTTTATGTCAGTTACCGTATTGTAACGAATTTGGCGCAGCACGCGACACACTCACAGCACCAACCCCAGGGCCAATCAGCTTTTTAAACTCAGTCGTTCCAAATTTCTTGGTAAATCAGTAGCAGCGGCCGGTGGCCAAAGCGCGAAACATCGGTTTTTACAGATGCCTAAAAAACAACTGATTTTCCGAGCCCTTGTTTTTGGAACTACTGAAACTGGGAAGAAACTTGCAATACAAGCCCGCAGCGCTAGCAAGGGAGAACACGGTAAATTCCCTTGCTAGCGCTGCGGGCTTGTATTTGTGCTTTTAATGTATTTTAAAAAACTCAGTCGTTCCAAAAATGAGAATCCAGAAAGCACTATTTTTCAGAGAGATCGTTAAAACAAGTGTTTCGCGAGCGGTCACCGACCGCTGTTACCGATCAAAAGGGGAAATTTGGAACGACTGAAACGGATTGCCCTGGTCGCATCACTGGCTAGAGGGCAAGAGAACCTTGCGACTCCTAAAACCTTCGAATGTCATCGTCCACCAGTACGCGGCCAAGGCGTCTAGGCAGTAGCAACTGGCTGACGCCCTCGCCGATAAAACCCAATACTCTCCAGCGCATGATAAACCTCTTCGAGCGTCTTTTCTCCAAAATTGGAGATACTCAGCAGGTCATCCCGCGTGCAATGCAACAGGTCTTCGACGGTAAAGATCCCTTTTTCTTCCAAACAGTTGGTGGTGCGAACCGACAGGCCAATTTCAGCCGTGCTCATGTCCAACCGCCCCATCAATTTTTGGTTCTCGGTATGCGACCGATTCAACGGAATGCGAGTCATGGGGTCCCTCCCAAATCAAGATCGAAGTGAAGCGAAGTTCGATGTCGCAGCCAATGCTTCTGGCCACGAAACCTCCATGCAAAAAACAGGAACATTGATTACCGCAGAGTATAACCAGTTTCATAGGTTTGTGGTCGATGAAAATCGAGGATTTTCAAAAAAACTTGGGACTCGTCGCCCTCAGCGATTTGAGCCACCAGGACTCGCCCAATGGGCGACAATCCCATACGATTAAAAAGGTATTGACCACCCCTGCCCTCCTGGGAGTTTCCGGTAGTGCCTGTTTCTCTGGACCAACTTAACCACAGCCAACGCCAAGCGGCTACCCACGTCGATGGACCGATGCTCGTGCTAGCAGGCCCGGGAAGCGGGAAGACCAGGGTAATTACTTACCGTATCGCCCATCTGCTTCAACAGGGAATCGACGCTAGCAAGATTTTGGCGCTGACGTTCACCAACAAGGCGGCCGACGAGATGAGCCGCCGTGTGGCCGAGCTGGCCCCAGGCGAACAGGTCTGGGTAAGCACGTTTCACCGTTTCTGTTCCCGATTGCTGCGCCGGCATGCTTCGTTGGTCGGGCTGGAGCCCAATTTTACGATCTATGACACCGACGACACCAAAAAGATGTTAGCCCGCGTGGCCGAAGAGATTGGGCTGCCAACATCGACCTTTTCGCCCGACGAAATCCGCCGGGCCATCAGCCAGGCCAAAAACCAGCTTATCACGGCCCAAGACTTCCCGATCCGCCCTGGAGTCGCCAGGGACCGCGTGGTAGGCCAAATGTATGCCGAATATCAACAGCGAATGTTGGCCGCCTCGGCGGTCGATTTCGACGACCTGTTAATGCACGTCGGGGTGATGATGCGCGAAAACCCCGAGCTTCGGGCAGCTCTCGATGCCCGTTACCAATACATTCTAGTCGATGAGTATCAAGACACGAACCTGGCCCAATACGCGGTCGTACGCGCGCTGTCGATTGATCATCCCAATCTAGCGGTCACCGGCGACCCCGACCAATCAATTTACGGCTGGCGGGGAGCCAATCTCCAAAATATTCTCGATTTTGAATCCGACTACGATCAGGTCAAAGTCGTTCGCCTGGAACGCAACTACCGCAGCACGAAGCGGATTCTCTCGGTGGCCGAGCAGCTGATTACCCATAACCAGCGCCGCAAACCCAAAGGCCTGTACACAGAAAACGACGACGGTCGTCCGGTTCGCTTGGCCCGCTATACCAATGAAGTCGACGAAGCCCAATCGATTGCCCAGGCAATTCGTACCGCCCTGGCGACCGGTCGCCGCCGCGCGAATGAGATCGCCATTTTCTATCGCATCAATGCCCTGTCACGTGCCTTGGAAAAAGCGTTGGTCGAACACGGGATTCCCTACCAGATGCTACGTGGGCTCGAATTCTACCAGCGCAAGGAAATCAAGGATGTGCTCGCTTACCTGAGCTTGCTGAACAACCCTCGCGACGACGTGGCATTTTTACGTGTGATTAACACACCACCACGCCGCATTGGCAAGGCCACCGTACTGCACATTCGTAAACACGCGATTCGGCGGGGAGTCGCGCTGCTCGAGGCTGCCCGAGATTGCTCGTCGATCGAGGGGATTGCTGCCCGTAGTGCGAAACAAGTGGCCAGCTTCGTTGCTATGCAAGATCGGCTAGCTCAGTTTACTTCGGCCTCGGTTCATGAAATCCTTATCCAGGTGCTCGCCGAATCTGGCTATGAAGAATTTTTGTCAGGCGGCGACGTGGAAGAAGACACGGATCGCCTGGCCAATATCCAAGAATTGCTCACGGCCGCTCGAGAATTCGACACACAACATGGCGACGGCCCTGCCTTGGAAACCTTTTTAGAACAAACCTCGCTGGCCAGTGATACCGACGATTTAGATGCAACAGTCGACAAGGTTTCGTTGATGAGCCTGCATGCGTCGAAAGGGCTGGAATTTCCAGTGGTCTATTTAATCGCCATGGAACAGGGGATTTTGCCTCACGAGCGCCGGCGCAGCGATCTCGACGAACTGGAAGAGGAACGCCGGTTGCTGTTCGTGGGGATTACTCGGGCTGAGCAAGAGTTGCAGCTTTCCTTTGCCAGCCGCCGCAGTTTTCGCGGTCAAACTCGCCCCACAATCCCTAGCTCGTTTCTAATGGAACTACCACGCGGCGAAATGGAAATGGTTGAGCCAGAGTATGAAGCGTTCGAATACACGAGCGATGTCGATGTCTACGATGCTGATGACGAATTTCCGACGACCTACATCGACGAAGAATCACCGGCCTCGACGCTAGGTGCGGAACCAACGATTACCACCGCTGCCGAACTCCAATCGCCTAGTGACCTGGAATCCTCGAACGTCTCGCCAAACGAGTTCACGAACAACATGGTAGTTCTCCACCCCGAATACGGACCTGGAAAGATTGTTGGTCTAAGCGGCACTGGGAAATTACGTCGTGCGACGGTACGTTTTGCCACCGCTGGCGAGAAACGATTTGTCTTGGACAAGAGCCCTCTGCGACCGGCCCCACGCTAGGCAAGCGTTTGCCGAAGCCGCACAAACCACATCTGGCGATGCCAGGGCAAATCAGTTTTTTTAATCTAAGAGCAAATTCCCAAAATGCGTGGTGATGTTTCGTCGAGAAATCCCGGTGAAAACTAGGTGTCGTCCGCCACGGTAAAAAGCAACTTGCTTTAAGAGATCGTTAATGGCTCACTAATTTGAAAAACTGATTGGCTCTGCCGGCGATGCGCCTCCCCTAGCAGGCCAACAACAATCGAGTTAGGATAGCCGGTTCGACACAATGACGAAGATGGAAACCCTCGCCCAGGCGTTCGAGCCACTTCATAAGTTGGCCGCACGCCTTGAAGCTGCCCGTGGCTTCTCGGCGGTGCTCGATCGACTGACCGACGGTCGCCGGGCTTCGCTAGACGGAGTCTGGGGGTCTTCGTGCGCCTTGGTCGCGGCAGCCCTGGCTCGCTCGTCGCCTGGCCCGGTGGTAATCGTCTGTGCCCACCAAAACCAAGTCGACGATTTCTACGACGATCTACGCGTCTTCACCGCCGCCACGACTGAAACCTTTCCGGCCTGGGAGTCAGCTCCTGACGAGGCTCGGCTCGACGACGAAATCTATGGCGACCGCCTACGTTTGCTCAAAAACCTCGGTGGCCCGACTCCACCGAAGCTGATCGTTACCTGCATCCAAAGCCTGCTACAACCAGTCCCAGGCAAAGGGACGCTAGCTCAGCAAACGCTCCGCCTGGCCATAGGCAACACGGTCAGCACCACCGAAATCGCCAACTGGCTGGCGGAGCGCTCGTTCCATGGCTCGACGGCCGTGCAACTGCCTGGCGAGTTCGCCTTGCGCGGGGGCATTTTGGATGTCTTTGCTCCCGATTGGTACAACCCGGTCCGCATCGAATTCTACGGTGACACCATCGAGTCGATTCGTCAGTTTGAAGTCGCCAGCCAACGCAGTCTATCGTCGTTAGACTCGGTTGAGATTACGGTGTTTTCACCAGAACTGGTAGCGAACGAACAATTTTTTCATCACTTGCCGGATGAAAGCTGGCTGTTGCTGGTTGAACCGCATGAGTTGCTGGAAGAAGGCCAGCACTATGTTGAACGCCAAAGCCGTCCCGGCCAGGTCCATCCGATTGCCGATACGCTCAAGCAAGTCCAACAATTTGCCCACGTCTCGGCCGAATCGATTGCCCGAGGGGGCGCAACCACCACGTGCCGGCTACAGATCGAATCAGTCGAGCGGTTTAGCGGCGACATCGAAAAAGTGCGCGACGAACTCGAGGCGGTAGGCACCGGTCAACGCATCCATGTCGTTTGTGAAACCGAGGCCGAAGCCGAACGGCTGGGCAATTTGTTCTCTTCAACCGAGTTGGCCAAGTCTGGGCAATTGCGTTTCCCCATCGGGCGTTTGAAACACGGGTTTCGACTTGTCGGTGAACGGATCGCCCTGGTCTCAAGCGCCGAGTTGTTTCATCGCTCCGACCTGACGCGGCGCAGCCGCCGACGGATGGGGCGTGTGATCGACAGTTTTCTGGCCCTTCGCGAAGGCGATTTGGTCGTCCACCTGGCCCATGGCGTCGGACGCTACCGCGGCATGGCCCTGCTGGGCGACGAAGGCAATGCCGAAGAGCATTTGGAACTCGAATTCCATGGCGGCACGAAGATCTATGTGCCGTCGTCGAAAATCGATCTGGTACAAAAGTATGTCGGCGGCCCGAGAGCCAAGAAAAATGCTCTGGCCAAAATCGGCAGCAAAGCCTGGGCCAAACAAAAAGAGGCCGCCGAGGCCGCCGTGGCCGACTTGGCCACGGAGATGATCGAGCTGCAGGCGATGCGCGCCTCGCGACCTGGCATCGGCTACCCGGCCGATTCCGAATGGCAACGCGAATTCGACGCTTCGTTTCCCTATCGAGAAACGCCCGACCAACTGGCTGCCTTGTCAGCAATCAAGTCCGACATGCAGCGCCCGCAACCGATGGACCGGCTACTCTGCGGCGACGTCGGCTTCGGCAAAACCGAAGTCGCAATTCGGGCAGCGTTTAAGGCCGTCGACGCTGGCTTTCAAGTCGCGGTCCTAGTACCCACTACCGTCTTGGCAAACCAACACCTGCGCACATTCCAGGGCCGGATGGCCGAGTTTCCGTTCTCAATCGCCTCGCTCTCGCGGTTCTGCAGTGGGTCGGAACAACGCAAGGTGCTCGAAGGCATGAAAGACGGTTTGCTGGATATTGTGATTGGCACCCATCGCCTGGCCCAGGCCGACATCCAGTTCCAAAACCTGGGCCTGCTGGTGATCGACGAAGAACAGCGTTTTGGGGTCGAAATCAAGGAGCGTCTCAAAGCCCTGCGACAAGTGGTCGACGTCTTAACTCTGACCGCGACCCCGATTCCTCGCACACTGCAGATGTCTCTGCTCGGTGTTCGCGAAATCTCGAACTTGGAGACTCCGCCAGAAGATCGGGTGGCGGTCGAAACCCATGTGTCGCGCTTCGACGCCGATTTGATTCGACATGCGGTGCTGCGCGAACTAAACCGCGATGGCCAGGTTTTTTTCGTACACAACCGAGTTCAGGACATCCAAAAGGTGGCCGAACGCCTGGCCGCGATCATTCCCGAGGCACGCATTGGCATTGGCCATGGCCAAATGCCGGCGGCCGAGCTGGAACAAGTGATGCTCGACTTCATGGAGCAAAAATACGACGTGCTGCTGGCCACCACGATCGTAGAAAGTGGGCTCGATATTCCCAACGCAAACACCATCTTTATCGACGATGCCGACCGTTATGGCTTGGCCGACTTGCACCAGTTGCGTGGTCGCGTAGGCCGTTACAAGCACCGAGCCTACTGCTATTTGCTGCTCAATCCCAACCGGCATATTTCGAATGACTCGGCTCGCCGGTTACGGGCAATCGAAGAATATAGTGAAATGGGCGCAGGTTTCGCCATCGCCATGCGCGATCTAGAGCTGCGCGGGGCAGGCAACTTGTTGGGCAACCAACAAAGCGGCCACATCGCCAATGTAGGCTATGAACTCTACTGTTCGCTGCTCGAAGGCGCGGTTCGAAAGCTGCGCAAACTGCCTCCGAAGGAATCAATCAGCGTCAATATCGAGCTGCCAGCCGATGGCTACTTGCCTGAAGATTATGTGCCGGACCAACGGCTCAAAATCGACCTCTATCGCCGCCTGACTCGAATCACGAACGAGGAAGACCTGGCCGAATTTCGCGACGAATTGGCCGATCGGTTCGGCCCTCGCCCAGAGCCAGTCGACCAACTCATTCGCCTAACCGAGCTACGGATTCTGGCCAACCGGTGGCGCGTCACGTCGATTCTGCGCGAAGATGACTTCATCGTCTTGCGGTTCCTTTCCCGCAGCCTGATTCAGAAGCTAGCAAGCCAAACCAAACAGCTTTTGCGAATTGTTGACGATCAGAGCGCCTATCTGCCGATGAAGGGCGAACTCAGCGATACCAACCATGTCCTGGAGCGGTTGAAATCGGTGTTGCAGCCTTGATTGGGGTCTGCCTATAATCCCGCCCCGTTCATTTCAACCGCCGTGCACTTCACGCGCCAAACCATCGAGCAATCCCGACCGTGCGTATGCCAGGCCGCTTGACAATCGTCTGCTGGATCGCTGTTTTCTTGCTAGAAAACACGACCTCTTACGTTCTGGCCCAAGCCCCGCCCCCCCCTGACTACACGGTTCTACCAGGCTCCCCCCCTCAATATCCGGCAACGGGATATCCAACAACCACAGGCAGGTCGCCAGAAGTCGCCAGGGCCTACCCTACAGCTTCGCCGCCGGCCGCCAGTTCTCCTCAAACGCCCCAGTCTTCCGAGGAAGCTCTCCAGCCGATCGAAGGCGGCCAGATCATTGCCTGGGTAGGCGGCGAGCCGGTGCTAGCAGCCGAGGTGTTGCCGGCCATTAACGACATGCTTGCCAGGAACCAGCAAAGCCTGGCAGGTGCTTCGTCCGAGGAAGTGGCCCAATTGCGGACGATGCTCATGCGCCGCGAGATTGGCCAGTTGATCGACAACAAACTGCTCTGGGTCGAAGCGAAACGCAAAATCCCGGCCGAGGCCTTCGAGAATATCGAAAGCCGGATTGGCGACGAATTTGAAAGCGCTCAACTCCCCAAACTGTTCGAATCGACCGAAACATCGACACGCGCCCAGCTCGAGCAAGCGTTGCGCAAGGTTGGCTCGTCGTTGTCCAGCCAACAGGCAATTTTTGCCGAACGTCTGCTCGCCAGCCAATGGCTCCGCCAGCAGATCGACCTTGATGTCGAAGTTACCCACGACGAAATGCTGGCATACTACCAAGAGCACTTGGACGAGTACTCTTTCGAGGCCAAGGCCCGCTGGGAAGAACTGGCCGTGATGTTTACCGAGTTCCCCAGCCAAGAGGCTGCTTATCGCGAAATGGCCGAAATGGGCAATGCCGTGTGGCGAGGCACTCCGCTGACCGAAGTCGCGAAAACCCGTTCTCAGGGCCTCACGGCCGAAGAGGGAGGGCAACATGATTGGACTACCCGAGGGGCGCTCGTTTCCGAAGAGTTAAATCGAGCCCTCTTTACCCTACCGGTGGGCCAGCTGAGTCCGATCATCGAGACCAAAACCGGATTTCACATTATCCGCGTGACTGAGCGGCGCGACGCCGGGCGAACTCCATTCGTGGAAGCCCAGGTAGACATCAAGGAAAAGATTCGCAAAGGCCAAACCCAGGCTCAGATCACCAAATATTTGGCTGAATTGCGTAAGCAAACGCCGGTTTGGACGATCTTCGACGACCAACCGCCGGCCACTCCCTAGAGCAAGACTTTGCAGTCTTCCTAAGCGTTTTACCAGGAGGGCTACAAAGTCGTTTTTTAAAAACAGCGGTCGGTGACCGCTCGCGAAACGGATAAAATTGAGTGTTTCGCGCTTCGGCCGCCGGCCGCTGCTCTTTCCCAGGCATGACTTCGCAATCCTCCTGAGCGTTTTACGAGGCCAATTGAACATTTGGCCCGAGACGGCTAAACTGCATCTGGTCGATCCCTTGTTGGGGACGCCAATTGCTGTTCAACAGGCACCTGTCTGCTGGACAACCAGTCGACCGGCTCGTAGTAACCACCGGTGCTCCGAGCAACCTGGGCTGATGAAAGATCCCTGGGGTCTCCATCCCCCCCTAGGAAATCTCTTGGTTGACGACAAATAAAAGATAGACAATTGACTGGCCTACCGGTTTGTTCGCGGCCACAATGAGACGGCCTGCAACCATACGGCTGGGTCGGGAGATCGAAAGCGTGAGTATCGACGTAGAAAGGGAGCCCGCGATGAGCGAGGAGGCGAAGCTAAAGCTGGACGGCCAAGAAATCACGTTGCCGGTCGTCGTGGGAACGGAGGACGAAAAAGGCCTTGATATCGGTCGGCTGCGAGCTGATACCGGCTACATCACCCTGGACGAAGGGTTCGTCAACACCGGTTCGACCACCAGCGCGATCACCTATCTGGACGGCGAACAAGGGATTCTTCGCTACCGAGGCTATCCGATCGACGTGGTGGCCAAGAACTGCGACTTCGTCGAAACCTGCTACTTGCTGATCTATGGCGAACTCCCTACCCAGGACCAACTCGACGATTTCCGAATGTCGCTCCGCCGTCATACGATGCTGCACGAAGAAATGCGGTATTTTTATAACGGCTTTCCCCGTGACGCCCATCCGATGGCCATCCTCAGTTCCGTGGTGGGAGCCCTGTCGACCTTCTACCAAGACTCGCTCAATCCCCGCGACCCGGAGCAGGTCCAGGACTCCATCTTGCGCCTGATCGCAAAACTGCCTACGATCGCTGCTTATGCCTACAAAAAGTCGATCGGGCAACCGCTGGTCTATCCGCAGAACGCGCTCACCTATTGCGAAAACTTTCTGCAGATGATGTTCTCGGTTCCCAGCGAGCCTTATGAAATCGACCCCGACTTCATCGACGCATTAAATCTTCTGTTGATCGTCCACGCCGACCACGAGCAAAACTGTAGCACTTCGACTGTACGGATCGTGGGGTCGAGCGATGCCAATCTGTTTGCCTCGATTGCGGCAGGCATCTGCGCACTCTGGGGACCGCTGCATGGCGGGGCCAACGAAGCCTGTGTCGCGATGCTCGAACGGATTCGTGAAGACGGCGGCAACGTGGCCAAGTATGTCGAAATGGCCAAAGACAAGGACAATGACTTCCGATTGATGGGCTTTGGACATCGGGTTTACAAGAATTACGATCCCCGCGCCACGATCATCAAGGCCACTTGTGACCGATTGTTGCGAAAACGGCATATCAACGACCCGATCTTCGAGATTGCGCAAGAACTGGAAGATGTGGCCTTGAACGACGAATACTTCATCGAGAAAAAGCTCTATCCTAACGTCGACTTCTACTCCGGGGTGGTCTATCGGGCGATTGGCATCCCCCCGCAAATGTTTACTGTGCTCTTCTCGATCGGCCGTTTGCCAGGCTGGATCGCTCACTGGAAGGAGATGCACGCCTCGCCGACCAAGCGCATCGGGCGGCCACGGCAGATCTACACTGGCCCAAACGAGCGGGAGTTCGTGTCGATCGACGCTCGGTAGACGTGCTCTTGTGTCCTAGCCGCGCGTGGAACCCGTCGCCGGACACGCGCGCAAATCAAGTAAAAGCCGCAGAGTTCATCGAAGAAGAGTTGTTCGTACGCGCCAGGATGTTTCTCAGATGCGTTACTCGGTCCGGCGACGCGTTGCGTCGCGGCTAGGGGGGCAAGAGCACATCGTTTACAACACGTAATTCTCTCAACGTCGGGTCTCTGCGCGCTTCGTGTCTTTGCGAGATTCTCAAAGAGCACAAAAAAGAACTGCGAGTTGTGAACGATGTACCTAGTTGCCCTAGCCGCGACGCAACGCGTCGCCGGGGTGCCGGAGTCAACTTGAAGTCACTGATATTCACTGCGCGACCGGCGACGAAGTCTCGTCGCGGCTAAGGGGCAAGAGCACATCGCTCACGTCGATTCGCACAACCACCGGTCCTGCCACCGCGATCCATGTCACTCTTCCAAGGCGAAGTCGATCGCGTTCAAGTACCGCCCGACGGTATTGGTTGTAGTTTCAGTCCTAGCAGTTTGGGAATCTCAAAATCCTGAGTCGAATCGGCCTTGGGCAATGTCGCTTGAGTTTCATAGACCTTAGCCAACGGCGACCCTCGCGGCGCGTCTGCGCGCGGCTGGCCATCATAGGCATAGACCCGAATGACAACCTCTCCAGGCACAGCTCCTCGATTGCTGAGCGTGGCGTAGCGACCGTCGACGATCTCCGCTCGCGTTTGATGCCCATGATTGCCTGCGGTCGGGTTAGGTTCGAACACCACCTCACCGGCCGGAACCGGCTGGCCGTCGAACCTCACGAGGCCTTGAACCGTATACATCTCCGGCAATGCTTCGCCACAACCGGCTAGTCCGAGCAAGCAGCCAAGCATCAGACTCCAGCAGACGATCTGCTGCATGTTCGTAGGTAATGCAAAATTCATCATAGACCAGACAGCCCTTCTAGCGGCTCGCCGTCGTCGCGGGCGGCCAGATCGCGATAGAGTGTGATGTCCATCCATTCCGAAAAGAAATGGACCGAACCGTCGGCCATCGCCATCAGGCAGCCGCCTTGGTGGTAACTGCCAAAGGTGCGCGTCACAGGACCCGGGTCTAATGACTGGGTCGGGTCATACACCAAGCTGTTAATCGCATCGACGGCACTGGCCGTAGTGGTGATTGACGTACAACAGTCCCCGGCAACGTTGCCTGACCGCAGACCTCCTGCCCAAGACAGGTAGTCATGGGCAAAAATGTTGTTGATGTTAGGCGCGGAAGCGACAAATTCCGCGCCCTGCCGGAGTACCTGATATCGTGTCTCGCCCAGCAGAAACGTGTTCGAAGCTCCGTCCAAAATGAGCGAATTGCTAATCGCAGAATTGACGAAGAAGATGCCGTTGTTGAACATCAAGCGTCCGGGGCAACAGTTCATTGCTCGACACCAGCGCTCGCCCGGAGTGCCGCCGCCGCCGACGGCCATGTAATTCGAATGGGGCGAGTCGGACGTGGAGTTGGGGTCCGAAGGACACTGAAATTGAGGATTCGGCGTATAGAGCGGCTCTTTGTTCGGAAAGGTAGTTTGCCCACTCTGGGTGCGGGCACGGCCATTGAAGCCTGCCGTGTGATCAAACGCATCGTACCGATTTTGGTCTTCCAAATACGGCAAGATTGCCACTGACCATGGAGCCCGCTGGTCACGAAATGTGCTGAACCGGCAAAAAGTAGGGCCTGAGTTGACCGCTTCTCTCGCGCTGAGAAGCGCCGCCGGGAAATGCTCATAGGTCGTGCTGTAGGCCTGCATCGCCAAGGCGATTTGCTTCATCTTGTTCGAACACTGCAGGCGTCTGGCCGTCTCACGGACACTCTGCACCGCCGGCAACAGTAGCGCCACCAGAATGCCGATGATGGCGATTACCGTCAGCAGTTCAACCAGCGTAAAACCTTGAGGTTTGTTCGTTTGCATGGGAGGAGTTGTTGGTTTTTAGTGATTGGTTGTTGGTACGCGCTCACGCGTTTTCTAGGTTCTTTCAATATTTCTCTCGTTCCCAAGCTCTGCTTGGGAACGCTCACTACGGAAGCTCTGCTTCCCCTAAGTTGACAGCATGTTCAGGACGTTCCCAAGCAGAGCTTGGGAACGAGAATTCAAGCACTGAAGGAAAATTCGAAATCCGAATCTCGAAATCCGAAACAAAT
>JANQPJ010000025.1 GCA_028289525.1 Pirellulales bacterium | reverse complement strand
AGTAGCAGCGGCCGGTGGCCGCTCGCGAAACACCTGTTTTTTACATTTCCCTGAAAAATAGTGGTTTCCAGATTCCAGTTTTTTGGAACTACTGAATTTCTAATTTGGAATTTGGGATTTGACGAACGCGTGAGCACGTACCACTCACCACGTACCACTCACCACTCACCACTCACCAACAAGGTCCCCCATGAACTTAGCCGACACGATGCAGCAACGGGCTGAACGATTCGTCGAGCGATACCACGCTGTGCGCGAGCAATTAGGTCGGGTGATTGTTGGGCACGACGAGGTGGTTCATGGGGTGTTGGCCTGCCTGTTTGTTGGCGGGCATTGTCTGCTGGAAGGCGTGCCAGGCTTGGGCAAGACGTTGCTTGTGCGTTCGCTGGCCCAAACGCTCGATCTGAAATTTTCACGCATCCAGTTTACGCCTGACTTGATGCCGGCTGATATCCTGGGCACCAACATGGTGATGGAGACGCCTGAGGGCCGGCGGGTTTTTGAGTTTCAAAAAGGGCCGATCTTCACCCAAATCTGCCTGGCCGACGAAATCAATCGGGCTACGCCCAAGACCCAATCGGCCATGCTCGAAACGATGCAAGAAGGATCGGTCAGCACAGCTGGCCAAGTCTTTCAACTTGAACAACCGTTTTTCGTCCTGGCGACTCAAAATCCGATCGAGCAGGAAGGCACCTATCCGCTGCCAGAGGCCCAACTCGATCGGTTCATGTTCAAGTTGGTTGTCGGCTATTCGAACCACGAAGAACTCAGCACGATTCTCGACCGCACGACCCAAGGCATCTCGGTGACGCCCGATCGCGTGATGGATGGGCAAGAGATTCTCGAGTGGAGGGCATTGATTCGCGAAGTGATTCTCGCTCCCCACGTGCAGGATTACCTGGTGCGACTCACGCTGGCGACGCATCCTGAGGGGAAGTATGCCTTGCCGGTGACGAACCAATATTTGCGTTGGGGTAGCAGCCCCCGCGGCGCGCAAACCATCACCTTGGCGGCCAAGGTGCGAGCCTTGCTCGAAGGCCGTTACAACGTCAGCTTTGAAGACATTCGGCGCGTCTACCTACCAGCTCTCCGACATCGCGTGTTGTTAAACTTCGAAGCCCAAGCAGAAGAGATCGACACCGACCAGGTGTTGCGCGAACTTTTGGAGGCAGTACCAGAAAAGGTTTAGGGTTTAGGGTGGAGGGTGGAGGGAGACGCGCTGACGCGTGGGGCGAACGACGTTTTGGCCGGTTTTCGTAAGGAGATTGCAAAGTCATGCTCGGGAAACGCCAGTTTTTTCTGTTTCGCGAGCGGTCACCGACCGCTGCTACTCTGATCAACAGGGTCAATTTGGAACGACTGACTTTCATTTCAAATCACATTCAAAGACGCGAATGGCAAAAGCGCTAGCCTCTTCGAACCGGCAACAAACCATGAACAACACCCCTCCCCGCGCCAGCGCGTCTCCCTCCACCCTCCACCCTCAACCCTCCACCGCGTTGATGCGTCGGCTCGAGCGACTTGAGTTGGTTACCCGGAAGGTGTTTCGGGGACGGATGAAAGGCGAACGGCGCAGCAGTCGCAAAGGGCAGAGCGTCGAGTTCGCCGATTTTCGCAACTATACCCCAGGCGACGACCTGCGGTTCATCGACTGGAATCTCTATGCGCGACTCGATCGGTTGTTTCTCAAACTGTTTTTGGAAGAGGAAGATCTGCATTTTTACACGCTGATCGACGCCAGTGGTTCGATGGGGTTTGGCCAACCGTCGAAGCTCGATTATGCCAAGCAGTTGGCCGCCGCGCTTGGTTTTATCGGACTCGTTCGGGCAGATCGGGTAAAGATCGAAACGCTGGGCACCGCCGCGCAGGCCAACCCGACGTTTCGAGGGCGGCAAAATGCCTGGCGCATGTTCGACTATCTGGATGCCATCCGGCCGACCGAAACGACTTCGCTGGCCACCGGGATCAAGAATTTTTGTTTGCGCAACTCTGGCCGAGGCGTGGTTGTGTTGATCACCGACCTGATGGACAAGCAAGGCTATCAAGCGGCGCTCCGCTATCTGTTGTCAGGCCGACAGGATGTCTACGTGATTCAGACACTGTCGAGCGAAGAACTGCAGCCGGAGTTGCAAGGCGACTTGCGATTGGTCGATTGTGAGGACGCCGACGAGGCCGAAATCACGGTCAGTGCTCCCTTACTCAAGCGCTATCAGCAAACCTTGAACGCGTTTGTCGACGAGGCGCGAGAGTTCTGCACGCGGCGCGGGATGAGCTATGTGCTGGTCGATAACCAACTGCCGGTCGAAACCTTAGTGGCCGATTACCTCCGCCGTCGAGGATTGGTGCGCTGATGCTGCCGAACTGGATCAACATGCTCTCTTGGTGGCAATGGGCAGTGCTGGCGGCCATCCCACCGGCGATCGTTGCGCTCTACTTTTTGAAGCTGAAACGAACGCCGCTCGAGGTGCCTAGCACCTATCTGTGGCACAAGTCGATTGAAGACCTGCACGTGAATAGCATTTGGCAGCGGCTGCGCAAAAACTTGCTGTTGTTTTTGCAGTTGCTGCTGATCGGGCTGGTGATGTTGGCCGTGCTGCGGCCTAGCTGGCAATCTGGGTCGCTTTCCGGCGATCGGTTCATCTTTCTAATCGACCACTCGGCCAGCATGTCGGCCACCGATGTTCAGCCTTCGCGATTGGCCGAGGCGAAACGGCAAGTCTTGGCGCTGGTCGACCGGATGAAGTCGGGCGATCGGGCCATGGTGATCAGCTTTGCCGAAACGGCCCAAGTAGTGCAGGAGTTTACCGACAATCGCCGGCAACTGCGCGAGCGCGTCGAGTCGATCCGCCCTGCGCATGGCACCACGTCGCTGGCCCCGGCGCTCCGGTTAGCCGCCGGGCTGGCCAACCCTGGCAGCACCGCGACCGATGCGACCGACATCCAAGTGGCCGAGGCGTTGCCGGCCGAACTGATGATTTTTAGCGATGGCCGCTTCGGCCCAGTCGATGGTTTTGCCTTGGGCAACCTCAGGCCGACCTATGTTCCGATTGGCGATCCGCAGGCGACCAACCTGGCGATTACCGCCTTCAGCACCCGACGCCAAGAGACCGGCCAACGGCAAGTTTATGGCCAACTGCAAAACGACGGCCCGAAGCCGGTTGCTGCCGAAGTCGAGCTGTATGTCGATGGGCAACTCGACAACGCCGATGCGGTCGAAATTGCACCGGGCGAAGCCGAAGGCCTGATCTTCCCGTTGCCAGAAATGTCGGACGGGGTGGTCCGTTTGAACCTGTCGACCAGCGATGCGCTCGCGCTCGACAATCAGGCGTATGCCACGGTGAACCAAGCCCGACGCGGCCAGGTGTTGGTGGTCACGCCGGGCAACGAAGCGCTACGGCTGGCCTTGCGGACCACGGCCGCCAGTCAGGTGGCCGACGTCGAATTGGTCGAGCCGGCTTACCTGGAGTCGGAGGCCTATCAAGCCCAGGCAACCGCCGGCCACTTGGACCTGATCATCTTCGATCAGTGTGCGCCGCAGGAAACGATGCCGGCGGCCAACACGCTGTTGTTGGGCCGGTTGCCTGGGGAGCGCTGGGGAGAGGTCCGAAAAAAATCGACGCCGGGAATCATCGACGTCGATCGAGCCCATCCGCTGTTGCAGTTGGTCGATTTGACGAACATCGACATCGCCGAGAGCATGGTGCTTGCGCCGCCAGCAGGCAGCACCACGCTGGTCGAATCGGACGCCGGACCGCTGGTGGCGATCGGCCCTCGCGACGGGTTTGAAGATCTGGTGGTGGGATTCGAGATTTATGGCCAATCGGACACTGGAGAGCGGTATGTCAACACGAACTGGCCATTAAGGGCCAGTTTTCCCACGTTTGTGCTGGGGGTGCTGCAATATTTTTGCGGCCAGGCGGAATTCGACGCGATCCGGTCGGTCAAGCCTGGCCAGCCGGTGCGGCTGACCGGTGTGGCCGAGGCCAAGCGACTGGAAGTGGTCGGTCCAGACGGCGCTCGAGACCGTGTGTCCCGGGGCAAAAACCACCGGTTTACCTTTACCGCCACCGGTCAAATCGGCGTCTATACCGTGTATCACGGCCCTCAGATTACCGAGCGATTTGCGGTCAATTTGTTCGATCGCACCGAGAGCAACCTGGCCACGCGGCCAGAACAGGCAATCCAGATTGGATACGTCGAGGTTGCCGGAAAAACCGATTGGGAGCCTACGCGCCGAGAAACCTGGAAGTTGCTGGTCCTGCTGGCCCTAGGCGTGCTGGTTCTCGAGTGGTATATCTATAATCGTCGGGTTTACATCTAGTAGACGATGGCATTCGTTTTGGTGGGCTCCCGGCGACGCGTTCAGGAGGACTGCAAATCGCGTCTCTTTAAAAAACAGCGGTCGGTGGCCGCTCGCGCGAAACGGCTAGATTTTCCTGTTTCGCGCGTCGACCACCGGTCGCTGCTACCGAACTAGGAGCGAGCATGCTTGTCAAGCCGTCGAGACACCGTCGCCAAAGGCAGCGGCAGGACGAAAAGCAACGCAAATCTAAACCGAAAAAAATGCTGCATCGGATTGTCGAGAACGATTCGATCCGCCGCTTGTCGCTCGATGAATATCAGGAGAAGGTCCGCAGCGTCTATGGCGGTCCCAAGGGAGCGTTGTTGGCCACGTGCAGCAAGCTATCATTGCACGAGCCCTTAGGCGAACGGTTGCTTCGGGTTCGCAAATTCGATCTGCGCGGGGTCCAGAGCATTTTGGACGTCGGCAGCGGAGCCGGCCAGATCGCCAAGCATTTGATCAAATATGCCGATCGTGATGCGCGGCTTACCTGTTGCGACTTGTCGTTGCCGATGTTGCGGCGAGCCCGAACGCGGCTCAAAAGCCCTTGGCCTCGCTACGTGGTCGGCGACATCGGGCTGCTGCCGTTTGACAACGAGAGCTTTGATTGTGTCACGTGCGGCTATGTGCTCGAACACTTGCCTGACCCTCGCGTCGGCCTGGGCGAGGTCTCCCGAGTGTTGAAGACCGGAGGCCGGATGCTGTTGCTCACCACCGAAGACAGCTTCGGCGGAGCCTGGACCAGCCGGATGTGGTGTTGTCGCACCTACAATCGGGCTGAGTTGCGCCGGATTTGCCTGGAGCTTGGTTTGCACTGGACCAACGAGCTGTGGTTCACCAGAGTGCATAAGATGTTTCGAGCCGGCGGGATCTGTGTCGAGATCGAAAAACGCTGAGCGGACGCTCTCAGTTGCGTTCGTGTGTCCGGCGATGCAACGCATCGTCGGGTGCACTGCGCCTTGGTCGGAACGCGCTGGCGCGTTCCTCAGTCCTTGGAAATTGGACATTCCTTGTTGGAGATTGGATATTCATTCCTGCTGCTGGAGAAGAATATCCAAT
>JANQPJ010000015.1 GCA_028289525.1 Pirellulales bacterium | reverse complement strand
TTTGTTCCTGATCGGAGACCCCATCAAAAAAGCCTTGGAAGCAGAGCTTCCTTCTGAAAAGTTCCCAAGCAGAGCTTGGGAACCAGTTTACCGCCAGTGGGCCCCCAAAAGAAAACACGCGAGAAAGCCGCCACCAAAAATTACTGCGCCCTTGAGGCTAGAGAGTAGCAGCGGCCACCGGTCGCTGATTTTTTGAAAGAGACGCGATTTGCGGTCGTCCGCTGGTGCGAGCAGTGCCGGTTGGAAAATTGTTGCCTGGCGAATATGATACACTGAGGATCCGCAGATTCTCGATTGCAGGTTTTAGCGAGTAACACGGAATCACATGGCCGCGACACGACCAAGACATCCAAGGATGAGAGGGACCAAGCAATGAAACGATTTCGAAATATCCTGGTGGGCATCGACCTGTCGCAAGGAGATCACTTGGTGGGCGATCAACTCTCGCCTCATAACGTCGAGGCGATGGAAAAAGCCCTCTGGCTGGCCAAGGCCAATGGGGCCCAGGTGCGGTTCTTTACGTCGCTGGATGTTTCGTCCAGAGCCCAGCAATTGATTACCGAGCGTGCTGGTTTAGAAGAAACCGTGACCGTGCAGGCTCAAAAACGCTTGGAGCAGTTTGTGCTCCAAGCAGTCCAGGCTGATGTCTCGGCCGATTGTCGTGTGGTTTTTGGTACCAGTTGGATCGAGATTATTCGTCAGGTATTGCGCGACAGCCACGATTTGGTAATCGTCGGAACACGCCACGTCGACGCGTTGCAGGGGACGCTGTTAGGCAATACCGGGATCAAGCTGATGCGCAAATGTCCTTGCCCAGTTTGGGTAACTCAGGCTCGACCCGATCATGAATTGAGTAAGATTCTGGTAGCCCATGATCTGACGCCGGTAGGCGACCGCTCATTGGAGTTCGGAGGCTCGATGGCAGAAATGTTGGGTGCCAAGTTACACGTCTTGCACGCGATGGAAGATGTGGAGTTTGGCAGTCTGTTGGAGGCCGAGGAGTTGGCAGCCCAGCAGTCGCAATGGCGAGACGAGGCCAAATCGCACATCGCCGCGCAGCTTGCCCAATACAACCTGGCGCAGCCGGCAACCACGCATTTGGTTACCGGTTCGGCAGATGTGGAGATCTTGAAATGTATTGAGCAACATGGCATCGACTTGTTGGTGATGGGAACCATCGCTCGTTCTGGTATTCCTGGCTTGATTATGGGCAACACGGCCGAACGGTTGTTGTCGCGTATTTCGTGTTCCGTGTTGGCAGTCAAGCCAGAGGGATTTGTTTCGCCAATCACGCTTAGCTGAAGAGTTACGAATTGTGGAACTTGGTATACAGATAAGTCGTTCTGATTAGCACTAAAGCAAGTTGCTTTTTACCGTGGCGGACGCGACCTAGTTTTTGCCGAGGTTTTCCGACGAAACATGACTACGAATTATCCGAAATTGCACTAGTAGAGTAAGGGAGTGAAGACATGCAGCCAGTGGAGGCCTTGCGACAGACCGAATTCTTTCAAGACTTCGACGACAGGCATTTCGACAAGCTGATGGAGATTTCGCGGTTGGTCGAATATCCTGCACGCGCCACCCTGTTTCACCAATATGACGTTGCCAAGGACGTCTTTGTCGTCGTCTCGGGAAAAGTGTCGTTGGCCACTTGTTCTGGCCAACTCGGTTGTCGGCAGATGATGGAAGTGGGGCCAGGCGAACTACTCGGTTGGTCGCCCTTGTTAGCCCGACCTCGATTGTCCGATACGGCCTCGACTTTAACGCCAGTTACGGCAATGGCTTTTGATGGTCAGCAGTTGCTCGCATATTGTGCCGAGGACACCACGTTTGGCTTTGAGTTTATGCGACGTGTCGCCGAGGTGTTGGCTCAACGTTTGAGCGCCACGCGGCTTCGACTGCTCGAAATGTCAGGCATGCGGTTGCCTGAGGTGCAAGTGGAGTCCGACTGAGCAAGTTTAGCTGCCGTGGCAACCTAACGCTGGAATGCTAAGGTCAGTCGTTCCAAAAACAGGAATCTGGAAATCATGATTTTTCAGAGAAATGTAAAAACACCTGTTTCGCGCTTTGGTCACCGACCGCTGCTTTTGCTCAACGCGGGAAATTTGGAACGACTGAAGGTTTGAAGCCTGAAGCGCAAGCGAAGGAATTCGTGAAAAAAACGGCAAAAATTCATTTGCTGGCGTTTCAGGCTTCGCTTTGTTCGGCAAAGCCGCTGGCGACGATGCTTAACGTGGCAGGCTCGGCCGGCAACGCAGTCGTGGGCAACGCGATCGGTTCGCAAGATTTTCCGGTGTGGCGGTGAGCCTGATTGCGACCAGCCTTTTTAGCAGAATACAGTGCCATGTCCGCTCGGCCGATGAGCGCCGCCACGTCGTCGCCTGCGGCAGCCTGGGCAACGCCAACGCTGACGGTGATCGAGATCTTGCCATTTTCCAAAGGCAGCGAGGTTTTGAGGATCTCGCTACGGAGATGTTGGATCGCAATGCTTGCTTCGTCGAGCGTGCTGGCCGGATAGATCAGGGCAAATTCATCACCGCCATATCGGCCGGCCAAGTCCATTGTGCGTTTTACTCGGCAGATCACGTCGGCCACGCCTTGGGTCAACACCATGTCGCCTGTCAGGTGACCGTGTTGGTCGTTGATTTCCTTAAAATGGTCGATATCCAGTAAGGCTACGCAAAACGCCGAGCCTTTGCGCGAGTGTTCCGACAGCCGGCGTTCAAGTTCGTCGTCCAGCACGCGGCGGTTGGCCAGCCCGGTGAGTGCGTCGGTCCGGGCATCGGCTAGTTGCATTTCAATTTTCGACACCTCGCCGCCCAGTTCGATCAGGCCGGAAAGAGCCAACAGCACCGAATAGCCGAGCACCAACAGCAAAAAGGCCGGCGTCCAGGAAGGATCGATGCGGCCAAAAAAGAAGAGCGTCAAGTAGGTGACCACGATTAACACCAGACCGCCGAACTGGCGACTGTTGCGAATCACAAATTGATCAATGTCGATTGGCGACTCGACCACCGACGAGTTTTTGGGAGGCGTGATCCAAAGGCCGCCTGTTTCCGCCACCATGGCAAACAGCTTGGGGCTTACCAAGGCGATCAATCCCACGATCCCTGATAGTCCTAGGAAAGATAGGATAATGATCGGCCAAGCGTCTTGGATGATATTCACGACACTCATGCGTTGTCTTTCACTTAGCGAAGGATGCCGTCAGAGGATTCACGCTTTCTAAATACTAGGTTGCGGATTGCCGCCAGGGGGGAGATTTTTGGGCTCTTGCAAGCGGTACGACCATCGCAAAACAACCTCTAGTCGTTCCAAAAACGATGTCTGGAAAAGCAATTGTTTTTCTGAAAGTCTGTAATCACGGATGTTTCGCGACGAAACATCGCTACACAAACCTGAAAGCCGCTCTAGGGCAAACGCGGCGTCGCCCTAAGACTGACTAAATCCCTTCTCGTCGCCAACTGCCTGGCGAAATCTTTAGTGGACCGTCTGCCGTAAACCCTGGCGGCGGATTGTCGAGCAGCGAGGGATCGTAGACGAGTTCAAGATTGTCGATGTTACTGAAATCCGAGCCAACGATGATCGCCCCTTCAAACAGCACGTCATCTCGAATATCTAGATCTCCAGAGACGTAGATAAGACCTTTGATCACCGGCGGGTACTCGTCGATTTTGTCATTGTCGGAAATTCCTTGGTAGGGAGCGCCAGGCGGATTGAAATTCACATCGGCTCTCGCTTCTTCGAGATTGTGGTAGCCGTGCCAGCGCATTTCCAAGTCTCCGTCCACCAGCAAGGCAGGGAAGTTACGGATGGCGGCTTCCCAGTAAATGTCTTGGTCGACTTTGCTCGCCGAGCCTGCGTTGAGCAGCACCAGGGTGCCTTCGATGCGTGCGTCTTCAATCGAGATCGAGCTGCCTTGACAGTCAATGACGTAAATCCCTTGGGGATTGGTCGCACCGCTGCCAAAGGGATTAAACGTTGGCGTGAGCAAGGTTTTGCTGATTTTTCCGCTGGGAAGATCGCTAAAGGCAATCGGGGTGCCGTGCGCCACATAATAGTCGAAGACACTTGTTGCAGGCATCTGGCGTGCCGGAACCCCAGTTTGCTGAGAGCCGCTCGAGTTGCCGCTGATCGAGCCTACCGCTTCGACATTGGCATTAACCACGGAATTGCTGAGCGTCACGTTGCCGTTGGCGCTCAGCAGGCCGTTGCTATCGGTCGTGTCGTCAGTAATGCTAAGGTTACCGCCGGTATGAAGGGCCGATTCAAGGCTGGTGATTCCGGTGCCAGAGGGCTCGAGTAGCACGCTCAAAATATGGGTAGAATTGCCAGAACGGCCGATGCCGTAAAGCCGCACCGGGTCACTAGAGTTGTTGGCCAAGTCGCCGTCTTGCTCGTCAACCAGCCTGTAGCTGAGGTTGCCAGTGCCGAGCAAAACCGGAGCGACCTCGATGCCACTGACATGAGTTGTGCGCCAGACTGGGTCGAGATTGATGCGGCCAAGACCAAAATCGACGGCAGCCTGGGCCAGCCAGCGGGCTTGGTTTAGATTCACATGGTCATTGACGGCAATCAGCTGCAGCCGTGCGATACGTATCGAAACCATGCCGATCATGGCCACGATCAGCGTAACGCCTAGCACGGCCACATAGAGCGAGCCGCGCCGCTTCGGCATACGTTTTACAAGGATGGAAGGCATCGTGGTTGACCTGTTGGGTTATGGCACTCTGTCTGCCGGGTGATTCACCAGGCTGGTTGCACTCTTGGCGGTCGAGCCTACGCCGAGCTGCAATTCACCCTCGATGCGGGTTACGACCAAGGTGTCGACCGCCGGGGTTTGTTCCAAGGGCCCTGCTTCGTGATGAAATGCCCAACGCTCATAAGTTTTGCTGTCGGGTGCCGTGACGCGCACGTAAATCCGCTTGAGGCCGGTTTCAGAAAACCAGGGATTTCCGCCAAGCCGCTCTGCCCAGGCAACCTCCACGTGACGGGTCCAGCCGGTGAATTCGGGCATGGGGATCCCGTCGCGATCGACCGGCGGTGACGCGTTCCAGTCATCGAAATCGTCGATATCATCGAAGTTCGAGCGTGGCGCGGATTCACCAGCGTTCAGGCCATTTTCTCCGCCTGGCTCCTCGGGGTCGGTATAAGGGTGCGATAAAATTTCCGCCAGCATCTCTTCGGCCAGCCGTGGGCCGTCGAGTTGATCGGACATGGCCTGGCGGGTTTTGAGCGTTGCGCCCAGTTGGTTCATCGCGCCAACTAGCACGATGCCAATCAACAGGCTCGAGACCACCACCTCGGCCAGACTGATTCCGCGACGTCGGATGGGGCAGGATGGTTGGTTCATGAGGTTACTCGGCCGTGATTTGCACATGGTCAAAATTCACGCTTTCTCTTGAGCCCATGCTTCTCGAGGTGACGAAGCGAATTCGGGTATTGGTCGCAATGTATGGCGAAATGTCATAGCTGGCTGAGAAATAGTCCAAATCGTTGGCCGCTCCCTGCAAGCGCCCTAGCTCGGTCCAGCTTTTTCCCCCGTCGGCTGAAACTTCGATCGTGGCATAGTCATCCACTTTAGAGAGATTTACCCGACGGTAGTCGAAGGTTAGCGTGGCCTTGGTGAACTCGGACAAATTGGCCTCGCGTTCCACGCCTTCGCCGCCACCGTCGTTATCTCTTACCCTCAGCCGCGTGCTGCCGAGATCTGAAATAATCTGCTCATCGCCCGAGCCGGGACCATCCGATTCGTTGATCTCTAGCCAATCGGTCGACCATTGGCGCGTGCCAGTATTGCCGCTGTAGGTGGACGACTCGAAATCGTCTCGGAAAGTTTCGATGGAGCCAGCTTCGTTCTCCTTGCCGGCCGCCCAGGTGATGGCCCGTTTGAGCAGCGTTTGACCGTTGTCGGTCAGTAGGGCGAAGTTGAAATCGCTATCTCCCCAGGGCATCTTGACCCGACGACCAGGTGAGGAACGACCGCTATAGAGTGTGCCGCCAACATCGATGGCCGCTAATTGTTCGTAGGCGTTGCCGGGGCTTTGGGAAAGCACAGTGGTGCCGGTGCTTGGTGACCCGGCAGTGTGGACGAGCGTTTGCTCGAATTCGAAAAGCTGGATGCGCGAGTCGCCAAAGGGCTGCGTGATATAGTGCGAAGCGTTGGTGATATCTGTTTCTGAGTCAGATGTTTTGAGTAGCCCGCTTCCGAAGCCGAAAACCGCAATCCCTTCTTGGTGTTCAGAGACAATCCCGAGCGTAGCACTGGCTAGTTGTTGGGCCAGGTCGATGCTGTCGACTTCGGTCGAAACATAGGCCGCATCACACGAGGCAGCCGCCGCGGCGAAGTTGTCAGGCGTGTCTTCGTCGTTGATCAGGACCAGGTCGTATCCCCAGGACTTGAGCAACTCTTCTCGCTGCGTTTCTTGGTCAGTCAGCGCTTCGCGGTCGGTGACGACGAACAACAGCTTGGTGATGGTCGTTTGCTCGCCGGCGCCTGCTGCCCAGGCGATCGACCGTTGCAAAAGGGTTCTGCCATCGAGTGATAGACGGTTGATGTCAAGACCCGTTGCCCAGGGGAGTTGAACTCGCCGGCCGGCGACCGTGGCGCCGGTATACGTGTTGGCGCCGGTATTCAACGTGACGAGCGAAGCTGATGACAGCCTGGGTTCTTCTTCAAGCTCATCGATCGAAATTGATTGGAAATTGCTGATCGGTTTTAGGTTAGGGTCGAGCGACACAATTGGATCGTCTGGTGCAGCCTCGAACGTTGTTAACCAAGTGCCGATGCCATTCAAGTCCGAGGCCGGCGTGCCTGACAGTGAGATCACCGACTGCGAAGCGCTAAAGGTCACGATGGCCGGGTCGGCAAAACCGCTCGCGATATAATGGTTCGAGGCGTTCAACACCAGTGCGCTGGCAAACGAGATCGAGCTATCCGAGGCGAAGCCAAATTCATCCACGTAATTGGGATTTTCATTGACCACGCCAATCGTGGCTTCGACCAATTTGGTCCCCAGATCGGTGCTCGGAACATCACTCGAGACGTAAACGACTTCGTGGTCGTTGAGCTGAGCAGTGATGTTGTCTTGCGACTCTTGGGCAGAGATGATGGTTGTCTGATAGCCCCATGATTCGAATAGCCTGATGCGAGCCGACTCGGATGTCGTGGGAGCGACCGTGAACGATCCGGTAAAGAAGTTGTATCGCGCCGAGCCACCGGAAACGAACAGCAGGTTGGCTCCGCCTTCGGTAGGCGGTGGGACGGGCGCTGCCATGAATCGGGTAAGGGCCGTGAACTGAAGCTGCTGAACGTTTTCGGCCACGTTGACCGCCGAAGAGCCGTTGTATTGATAGGTCAGCGGGTCGCCGGCCGTTCCGCTCCAGGCATAGCGAATCGTTTCAGGCAAGCGATCGCCATCCCGATCGGGAACGGTGAACGTCACCGCAGTGGCGGTGCGTTCACGAAAGCTGAGTGCCAGCTTTAGGTCGATCATGATGTCGGTGAGCACTTCGGCCGCTTTGGTCTTCTGCCGTGGCGAGTTGGCGCCAGGGTCTAACGAGATGCTGGCGATATAAAGGCTCGAACTCATACCGACCAGCAGCAAGCTGGCCGAGACCGAGGCAACCAGCAATTCAGCAAGCGTGTAGCCCCGGCGACGAGCACGGATTTTGTGTGAAAGCGGTTTCATAAGACACGGGCCTCGCCGGTGACCGGGTCGATCGTGACGGTGCGTTGCTGGTTGCCGCTTTGGACGATAATCTCGCCCGAGACCAGCGGAGCAGGGAGAAAATCGCCAGAGCACGCTTTGCCGTACAGATCGAATTTGACTGATGAGTTGCTGGTGAAGCCGGCCGTGTTGGTAAACTCGACCGAGACTAAATCGACTGGATAGGCCGACTTCCAAAGGTCAACCCAGTATTCATAACTTTTCCAGTTCGGGTCAGGATCGTTTACCAATTGGTACAGTTCGAAGTTGGGATAGAACACGACCCATTCCGGCGCGGACAGGCCCTTCATTTTGGCGCGAGCCCGTACATGGTTCAGGTCGGCAGCGATGCGCAGCGCGGCTGCTTCAACCCGAAAGCGGGCGATCGACTCGAAATAACGTGGCGCGGCCACTGCGGCCAGAATACCCATGACGAGCATCACCATGGTCAATTCAACCAGACTGAAGGCGCGGCGGAAGGATCGCAATTGGTGCCGGACGGCGACTGGTGGTTGGCTACCATCGGCCATGGTTCGTTCCCTGGTTTGTCACGCGAGATCTTCGGTCGGCGCCAGCGACGTCGTGGCCACGGCGGTCGAGTCGAGCGTGATTGGGTTGGGCGATGACTTCGGGCGAGTCGGTTTCGCGGTAGGACGATAGGAGTTGCGAATTTCCAGCAAGTCTGACAGCGATGTCAGGAAGGCCTCGACCACCTTGGGATCCCATTGCTCGCCGGCTCCAGCACGAATGATCTCGACCGCTTTTTCAATCGGCATCCCCTGACGGTAAGGGCGAGTGCTGGTCATGGCGTCGAACGAGTCGGCCACGGCCAGAATTCTGGCCTCGATGGGAATTGCCTCTCCGGACAGGCCGTCGGGATAACCACGCCCGTCGTAACGTTCATGATGGTGTAAGACACCAGGCAACACGTAGCTGAGCGAATCTAGCCCTTGCAAAATTCCCCAGCCGTCGTCGGGGTGTTGCTGGATTTGTTCGTATTCCTCGTCGGTCAGGTTGTTGGGTTTGGTCAGGGTAGCGTCTGGCACGCCAATTTTGCCGACGTCGTGCAGAATGCCGGTTAGGTAGAGACGCTCACAGGTATCGAAATCGTATCCCATTTCGGTGGCGATTCGGCGACCGTACAGGGCTACCCGATCGCTGTGCCCTCGGGTGTACTCATCTTTGGCTTCAATGGCCGAAACCAACGAGCGTACAGCGCTGGTCAACACTTGTTCCTTGCCGCGAAACAACTGGACATTCGTGGCGTGTGACGCAAAAATCGAGGCCGCCGAGCCTAGCAGCGAGGCTTCACAGGTGCCAAATTCGTCTCGACCGAGTGCCCACTGGTCGTCGCAGGCTTGTTGATTCTTGAGTTCCGAGCGGTTCACCGCAACTAACCAGCCTGCCGTGGAGTCGTTCGAGGCCAGAGGAACCAAAACGAACTCTCGCAGCTTGGCGAACGCCTCGTCGGCCAGCAGCGAAGGCTTGATATGATTGTGAACCACCGGACGCCGGCGAGCTTCAGCTCGAAACTTCGCGACCAGAAGCTGTAAGGCATCGTCGGTTAAGGTGCGCGGACCGCACCAGTGAGGCCGTTTACTAAATACCGTTGGTTCGTCCGTGTCGTCTAGATTGGGGATAAAGACCAAGCTTGCGGCGCCAATCGATTCCGTCAAGCGTGGCAACACTTTCTTGATCAACGACAACGGGTTTTCCGAAACAGTGGAAACTTCAAGGAAATCGGCGATGTCACGTAAGAAAATCAATTCCTCAAAATCGTCAGTTACCTGAAGTACCAGGGACTGGTTTTCTTCTTCTAGCTCGGCGATTCGCGCTTGGTGAGCCTGTTCTTGCAGAACGCGACGGGCAAGCTGGACAAGCAACTCGGGTGAATCGGTCGAAACCAGAGCCGTCGCCACGTAGTGTGCTTTGGCGCTTGTGAGCATCGGCACCGAGAGCAAGTAACCGCCTGTGGGGACGGCTTGAGCGTTTGGCATGCTATCCAGGCATGCCGTGGATGGTGGCATGGGGTTGGGAGCTGCCGGGTTCGTCTCGTCCGAGACGAGTTGCCAGTGTGTGGAGTCGTCCAAGGCATCGCGTGAATTTTCAGACCACCAGACCGATACGTTTGGGCCAAACGTTTCTTTGAATACGCCAATGGCACGTCGCAACCGAACCGTGCTTGAGGTTGATAATTCAGGAGCCTGCATGAGAATTCCACGGTCCAAGTGGGCTTGATGGAGCGAGCAATAAGGGGCCATTTGAGCAGGAGTGGGGAAAACCTCCATGAACAGTGGCTGTGAAAAACTAGCTTGAGCAGCCTGAGAGTCAAGGACAGGGGGGGCCGGCACAGGAGAACTGCAAAGTCGTTTTTTTTGAAAAAACAGCGGTCGGTGACCGCTCGCGAAACGGCTGAATTTTTCTGTTTCGCGCTTTGGCCGCCGGCCGCTGCTTTGGTG
>JANQPJ010000012.1 GCA_028289525.1 Pirellulales bacterium | reverse complement strand
CGCATCACGGCAAAAACGGCTCATCACATCATCTATCGGCAAACCACCCCAGATGGCTTCAGGCGATGGTTGCCGGCGGCCGACATGAGTTTTTATAATCCGATCATTGCAATTCTCTTCTCCCTCTCCCAGCTTAACGTCGAACGCTGGCAAGGCGTTCCTCCTCCCCCTCACATGGAGTGGCAAGTTTGACAACGCCAGCGGAAATTCTCGCCAGAGCTGTCCAGTTGCACCAACGGAACGAATTACAACAGGCCGCAACGCTCTATCAGCAAATTTTGCAGTCTGAGCCTGGGCATGCCGAAGCGCTTCATCTGTTAGGGGTCGTGGCGTTGCAACGCGGCAATTTGGCGGTTGCTATCGACTTGATCAGCCAAGCAATTGCGAGCAACGATCAGGTCATTGTCTTTCACACGAATTTGGCGGCGGCCTATCATGCGGCCGGGCGATACGAGGCGTCGGCGGCCAGTTGTCGCGCGGCAATCCGGCTCAACCCGGCCTCGGCCGAAGCCCACAATAATCTGGGAGCCGCCTTGAAGCACTTGGGCAAAACTGCCGAAGCGGTGGCGTGCTATCGCCAGGCAGTCCAGTTGAAAAACGACTATGCCGATGCTTGGAAGAACTTAGGCTCCACGCTGTATGACCAGGGCGAAGCCAAGGCAGCGATTGAACCTTTGGAACGCGCCGTGCAGCTTCAGCCGAGGTTTGCTGAAGCCCATCGTGTATTGGGTGCGGCGCAAAGAAAGCTAGGGCAGAACGATCAGGCACTGGCCAGTTACCAACGAGCGTTGCAAGTCAGTCCGAATTCACCGGAAGCCCTACATGGGTTGGCTAATTTGATTCGCGAACAGGGCGACCACTCACAAGCCATCGCTTTGTATCGTCGGGCACTTGACGTGAAGCCCGACTACGCCGAGGCCCAATGCCATCTTGGCTGTACGCTGGCGGCCGCGGGAGAATTTGACGAGGCACTCATCTGCTATGCCCGAGCGCTCGAGTTGAGGCCTGACTACAGCGAAGCGTATTTCAACCAGGCACTTTCGTTGGCCCAACTGGGACGTTTCGACGAGGCAGCGGCCTGTTGTAAAAAAGCTTTAGAAATCGAGCCAGACAATCTCAAAGCCCGACGCTTGCTGCACGATACGACTCCCGCGGCTGATGAAAGCGACCAGATCGAAACGCTACGCGACTTGGCCCAACGCGATAGCACCACCGTCGAGGAGCGCGCGGAAGCCTGCTTTACCCTGGGTGGGATTTTTGATCGACAAGCGGACTACCAGCAGGCATTCCAGTGGTATCAAACCGGCAACGACGGACTCGACCCAGGGTTTGATCGTGCGGGACACACCCAACACATTTCCGCGATCATCGACCGTTTTCCACCGAGTCTGTTTGCCAAACGTGTGCCAAACGAAACCAAGACCGTGCGACCGATCTTTATTATCGGAATGCCCCGGTCTGGCACCACGTTGGTCGAACAAATCCTTTGCAGCCACGAAGCCGTGTTTGGGGCTGGCGAGCTGGAAGACATCCGGCGACTGGCCCAGGCGGTTCCCGGGCCAGCAGGTCAACCAAACGGCTTTCCTCAAATGGTGGCCGATTTGGAATCTGCAACACTTGCTCAGATGGTCGACGAATATGTGGCAAGCGCCAGTCGCCTGGCATCTGGCGAGCCGCGGTTGACCGACAAGATGCCAAGCAATTTTCTCTACCTGGGACTAATTGCGTTGCTGTTTCCTGGTGCCCACGTGATCCATTGCCGCCGGCATCCGCTGGACACTTGTTTGTCGTGCTATTTTCAAAAGTTCAATCATCTGCCGTTCTCGTTCAACCTTGAAAACCTGGGCCACTATTACCAGGAATACCAGCGTCTGATGGCCCACTGGCAGGCTTGCGGTTCAGAACTGCCAGTCCGCCTATTTGAAGTCGACTACGAACATCTGGTAGGCAATCTAGAATCGACCAGTCGCGCTTTGGTCGAACACTGTGGGCTGGCCTGGGATGAGCGAATACTCGAATTTCATACCACCCTGCGACCGGTCCGTACGGCCAGCCTGTGGCAGGTGCGACAGCCGATCTATTCCAGTTCAGTAGGCCGTTGGCGCCACTATGAGCAGTATCTAGGCCCACTGATGCCTCTCGTCGACCGCCGACTTTAAAACCTCGACGGGCAAAACTACCCATTTTGTTGTCGTGGTGGTTGCGTTCTGCTAAAAACCCTTCAGCATGCGAGAAGACCGCAAAATGTGTTGCTGTGACACGAGTTACGGAGTGAGTTGACCTCCGGTGATTGTCGTACGAAACCGGCCGCTCGGTGGTTCTGTGATCTAGGCACCAAACATAACAGAATTAGTTGAGACGCATTTTGCAAACAACTAGAATAAACTGTTTAGAGCCCGTTTCAAAATCCAGAGGGTGCGGTAACGGATTGTGGTCGTTTCAGCCTGTGTCATAGAATTCTCTCGTTCCCAAGCTCTGCTTGGGAACGCTCTGTTTTTGAAGCTCTGCTTCCTTGACGCTTCGAGAAGC
>JANQPJ010000011.1 GCA_028289525.1 Pirellulales bacterium | reverse complement strand
GCCGGTCTGCTGGGCTGGGCGTCCAGCGGCCTTCGACAATCGCTTGAACCCGGCCGGGGCTCAGGCCGCTTCGCTCGATTAGCTGATCGAGTGGAATCTGCTGTTCCTGGCACAACTCGGCAACGGATTTACTCATCGTTTACACCTCATTGATGAGATCAGGCGTTTGAGCTGTCGTCACAAAACGCTTGAGCAACCTTGTAGCATCAGAAAAACGTCTTTTGTTGAGCATCCCAACGGCCTGTTCGAGTGCCTTGCCCTGCGAATGCTCGAACAGTACGGCCTCGCCTGGCAGCGGAGTTCGAGGGACCAGGCGACTGCCGATTTGTTCCAACAGCTCCGCAATGCCCTGGCCAGTCAACGCGCTCACGGCCAGCGATTCGGTCTGCACCAGAGAATCGGTCAGGTCACACTTATTAGACACCCTGAGAACCCGTTCGGGAAGAGAGTCGAGCCCGTGGTCCCATTCGGCGTGCTCTTCTCGAGCGTCGCGGACCAAGATCACCAGATGGGCCGTGGCGACATTCGCCTGCGTATGGGCGATTCCTGCCGCTTCGAGCTCGACCGCCTTGGTTCGCAGGCCGGCCGTGTCCGTGAATTGGACTGGCCAGCCGTCGATCGCGGTCTCTGCGCTAACCGCGTCTCGCGTCGAACCTGGCTGGTCGTAAACAATTGCCCGATGATAACCGACTAGTGCGTTGATTAGGCTGCTCTTGCCGACGTTGGGCGGACCGGCCAACACCACGCGCCAAGGGTTGACTAGATGCCGGCCAAACTCCGCCCAACCGAGCAGCGTGTCGAGCAGTTGTTGGGCGGCTATCTGGTCCGATTGTTCGATCGCTTGAATGACTTGCCGAATTGCCGTATCGAGACTGCCTTGGTATTGATCGAGCAGGATGCCAGCGGTTCGTTGGGTACGGCATTGGGTCAAAGCCAGTCGGGCTGCTGCCCGAAGCGGACCTTCCTCGGTTTGTTGAATCCAGGATTGCCAAGAATTTTCTTGGCAACCGGCTTCGCACAGATCGCGCAAAATCGCCCTGGCCGCTGCCTGACCGCCATGGCAATGGATTTCGATCTGTTCGGCCGCGCGACGACAAGCCACGACCTCTTCGCCCTCAGGTCCACCCCAGCGTCCAAAGGCGATTTGGTCCAAGGGGCGCTCAGCGAGTGGCGGCGACCCGGCAGGACGAAATTGCGACGCAACCGCTGGCAGACTAAGCGGCCCGGATACCAGAATCGTCGCCACCGCGCCGCGGCCGGGGGCTGTGAGTCGAACCGCGATCGTAGGTCGAGACTTGGTCATGGCGAGAGGGCCGGAGCGCTCAAGGCGATTCCTGAGAGCACCAAGGCCGGTTCGTAATGCACCTGGTCACTGAGCAGGTCAGCCACGCTTGGCGCAGCGCCGCCGGTGAGAATGAGCGTTGGCCGCTGCTCAAACTGGTCTCCCAGTCGCGCGGTCAATTCTCGAATGGCGCCAATCGCGCCCCAAAACAAGCCCGACTCGATGGCTCCGATCGTCGACTTGCCGAGCACCGGCCGAGCCTGGTCGAGTTCGACCATGGCCACCTCAGGCAGCAGGTCGGTGTGCTCATGGAGGGCTCGCGCGGCCATGCGGACGCCAGGCAGAATCGCGCCGCCTAGAAAAGCGCCGGCAGGCGACACGACGTCGACCGTCACGGCGGTTCCAAGGTCGATCACCAGCGCGGCCCGTTCGGGGTCGCGAATTCGATTCGCCGCCACCGCGCCCAGCAAACGGTCGATCCCTGCCTGCTCAGGCCGAGGCAGCTCGACGCTCAGCGCAAGATCAGACCGCGATAGCTCGACGACTTGGTCATCAGGCCGGCATCTCGCAATGCAGCCTAACAGTTGGTCTCGCACATGGCGATTGACGCTGGCCAGCCGCCATTGATGCGGCTGCTCAGACCGCTGGTCCAGCCAGCGAGAAAACGTTGTTTGCAACTCGTCTGGTTGCACGCCAAACCCCTCGACCTCTCGAGGGCGGGGCAGCTCCGTGGCAATCGTTTGGTCAAAGAGTCCTGCTTTGATGCGGCTGTTACCAACATCGAGCGAAACCAGGATCGGAGGCGAGGGCGGCGACATCAGATTCGTTTCCAAAGAAGACGAGGTTTCCAACATGCCAGGCGCTGGCCAACCAACGCAGGTCAATCCCCTGGCTGCTGGTCGAGCAGCACGACAATTTGGCGGCTTAGCTGATCGAGCCCTTGACCGGTCACCGCCGAGATGGCCAGCACCTGGGCACCACACACCTTGGACAACTGCTCACGCACATCTTCGGCCGGGGGAAGTTCCGACTTACTGACGACGACAATTTCTGGCCGCCTGGCCAAGTCGGCGCTGTGTTGTTCCAGTTCGCCCCGGACTGCCTGATAGTTTTCGATCGGGTCGGTTCCATCGGTCGGCATCGGCTCGACCAAATGAACCAACACCCGAGTGCGCTCGACGTGCCTGAGGAATTCGAGTCCTAGCCCTGCGCCCAGGTGAGCGCCTTCGATCAAGCCTGGAATGTCGGCCATGACAAACGAGCGGTCGAGATCGAGTTGTACAATGCCCAGGTTGGGGACTTTGGTCGTAAACGGATAGTCGGCAATCCGCGGTCGGGCACGCGACATGCGGCTTAGCAGCGTGCTCTTACCGGCATTCGGCTTGCCGGCCAAACCGACATCGGCGATCAGCTTGAGTTCTAAGAGCAGGTTCCGGCGTTCGCCTTCTTCGCCTGGCGTGAACTGCCTGGGCGTACGATTCGTGGCCGACTTAAAGCGAGCGTTGCCTTTTCCGCCTCTCCCGCCTCGGGCAGCGCAAAACTCGATCCCATCGTGGGTCAAATCGCGCAGCACGAGTTGGGTATCGGCATCGGTAACCACCGTTCCGGCCGGCACCAGAATGGTGATGTCCTCGGCGCTCCGGCCATGGCAGTTAGCGCCCGATCCTGGCTGCCCACCCCGGGCTCGCCACTGTTTGCGATGCGCCAACATAGCCAAACTGTCGACTCCCGCTTCGGCGCGAATCAAGACACTGCCGCCACGGCCGCCGTCGCCTCCATCCGGCCCGCCCTTGGGGATATACTTCTCACGGCGAAAGCTGACGCAACCGTCGCCTCCTTTGCCGGCTTCAATTCGAATTGTCACACGGTCGACAAACATGAGACACAAAAAAAGGGACGTGCCGCGTGGCGCGTCCCTTGCTCGTTGGGAGATGGATTGCCGGTCGCTCAGGCAGCGGCGACCACGTTGATGCGACGCCCCTTGCGGTCAAACATCACGGTGCCGTCGACCAACGCATAAAGTGTGTAATCGTTTCCTTGGCCCACGCCTCGGCCGGGATGAAACTTGTTGCCAACCTGGCGAACTAAAATGTTGCCGGCGCGAACCTCTTCGCCACCAAACCGTTTCACACCCCGTCGTTGGGCATTCGAGTCGCGCCCGTTGCGGCTCGAGCCTTGTCCCTTCTTATGCGCCATGGGAAAACGTCCTCATCCGTCTGAATTCAGCCCATCCCGTCGCCGGGAAAATCTACCTGGAGAATCGCTCTTTTTACCGGAAAACCCAGGTATGATCAACCCCTTTGGGCACGCGATACAAACCTTCTTTTTCCGCAGGCGTGCCGAAGTGAATTTCAGACTCCGTTTCGTCAAACTGATCGCCTGGCCGCCAAAAATTCAACTGAAGCTGTTTTCTGACAAACCGGCGGCCTTTGCCGGGCGGATCGCCTGGCCGGTAGGCTCCGTCCAGATCGACCCAACGATAGGCATTGGTCAACCCGGCCACGTAAATCGAGAAATAGTCGATTCTTGGGTCAATGTTTTCCCAGGTAACCACGCCCCAGACACCTTGGTCCGTCTGGTCGGTGGCGAAGGGAATCGGCTGTTCGGAAATCTGGACCGAGTTGTGGAGCGTCCCGCTCGGCTTCTCGCGGCGAATGATCGGCGCCATCGCTACGGGAATAACCCGATCCAGATAGGCTTTACCCCGGCCTCGCGAATCTTTCAACTCATGACTTTCCAGCACAAATTGCGGCAAGAAGTGAACCTCAGGGGTCGCAGGTTGCAAACCATAGGTGCCATCGGCCTGACGCTCCGGCTGCAAGCCGCCACCAGTGTTTCGTACGCGATAGACCATGTACCAAATCAGCTTCCGTTGCATTTTTCCCGAAGGCTGGGGGATATCTACCCGAATCATCCGTAGCGGCTTAAACGTCAACTCCAAACACCACACATGCCGACGAAATACCACGTCTTGCGTCATCGCTTGGAGCGTCCGACTCTCAGGCGTAAAATTTGGCGTCCACCGCAGGTTGGGCAGCGAGTGGAGTTCCACCAGGCGGTGGACGCTAAACGTTTCCTCCGGAGTCACGTCCGGCGAAATCGTCGTTTCGACGCCAGGTGCCAATTTTCGGAGGCGAGTCGGCTGCTGAGCGAGCCCCCATTCGGCAATTGCCAGCACAACGGCCAACCCTCCAGAGATGACAAGCAGAGATTTCACGAAAAACCCCATTTCTCTCATGGCCTGAAGACCATTTTTTGACAACAATGTGCGATGAAAGCAGTCGTGGATGCTGACGTTCGTTTTTTAGGGGCAACTTGTCCGGCGATGCATTGCATCGCGGCTAGGGGTTGCGAATCGGGCCAAATCAACTCCACTCCTAAAAACAAATGCCATCGTCTACTAGAAGGAAAGCAGAACCTTGCCCCCTGACTCGAAGAGCATTATTTAGTATAAACTCCACCATCAGCATGGGCAACATAAGCATTTTGGCTAAACTGCTGCTATTTCGTGGTTTAGCGACATTCAATTCATCTTGGCTTCAGGCAACTCGGTTTCGCAGCAAATACGGTACAAATTGATGACTGCCCAAAATCCAGCCACCGCGAGCCGCGAACATGCCTGTCGAGCGATTCGCTCATCCCGCCTGGCCAGGCTTGAAGCCCAGCTCACCGAGCTGTTGCTGCCCTCGATCCGTCTAGGAGTTTCGGCGGTCGAGCAAGACGCCTTGGCGTTGGGCGCTTCGCGGTTTGGTGGCATGCCCGACATGCCTGCGACTCTTGCCTGGCCGATCTTTGCCGACCGGCCGATGGCCTTGGTGGCCCAACTGTCGATGGCCGAACTGGTCGGGCTTGATAGCCAGCAACTGCTACCCCAGTCTGGTTGGCTGTATTTCTTCTTCGATGCTTCGAACGAAGCGCCCTTTGAAGAGAGCGACGATGATGCCCGCTGTTGGCGTGTGCTCTATCACGACGGGCCCGTCGCCGAGTTGGCGCGAATCGAACCACCGGAACCGCGCCATGTGAATAACGAATTTCGGCCGTTCGCCCTGGGCTATCGGGTCGAACAAACCTTGCCTAGTTATGGCTCGACCCTGCTCGATGAAGTGATGTTGGACGATGCCCAACAAGCTGACTACGAAAAGCTAAGCTTTTCGCTCAACGAATCTCCTCCCCTACCAGGTGCCGAGAAGTCCTCCACCTTGCAACGCGGGCTGGGTAGAATCCACCACTGGCTGATCGGCGACCCGATCCACCGTGTGCTGGGGCACCCTGAACATTTCCAATTGGATCCCCGAGTCGATTGGCAACGTTTGGAGGAGCACCGTTCGGTGGTCACGACCCCTGACCAACATACCCAGCAGGCAGCCCGAGAGTGGTTGTTGCTGCTTCAGGCCGATACGTTCAAAGAGGGGCCAGACTGGCTTTGGGGCGACAATGCCACACTCTATTTCGGCATTCGACGTGAAGATCTGGCGGCGCGCAATTTTAGCGCCGTGCAATGGACCATTGAGTGTGGGTAAGCCCGTTGCAAGCAGCTCTCATCTATCTGACCGGAATTTTCGTCCTCGGCATTGTCGCGCAATGGCTGGCCTGGCGGCTGCGCTTGCCGGCCATTTTGCTGCTGTTGGGCTTTGGGTTTGCCGCCGGCCAGTTTGATGTGCTCCAAATCTCCATTCCCCAAGAATTCTTGTTGCCGATCGTGTCGCTCAGTGTGGCCGTCATCATGTTCGAAGGCGGACTGAGTCTGCGACTCGAGGAACTCCGCGACGCGGCCGGACCGATCGTCCGATTGGTCATCATTACCTTACTAATCACCTGGGCCCTAGGGGCGCTGGCAGCTTGGCTGGTGTTGGACTTTCCGCCCCGGCTGGCCCTGCTACTAGGCGCCATCTTGGTCGTTAGCGGCCCCACGGTGATTGTGCCTTTGCTACGCCATATCCGACCGTCCGGACGAATCGGTTCGATCGTCAAGTGGGAAGGAATCGTGAACGATCCGGTCGGGGCCGTGTTGGCGGTGTTGGTGTTCGAGGCCGTCCTGGTCGGAGAAGCGGCCGGTCGGGCCGAAGCCGCCCTGTGGGGGCTGGCCGCCACGCTGGTCATCGGTTTTCTCGTCGCTTTCAGCGTGTCAGGCGTGCTGATCATGATGTTGCGACGATTTTGGATTCCGGACTATCTACACAACGCCGTCTTTCTGGCGTCGGTCGTGGGTTCTTTCACCGTTTCGAACCTCATCCAGGCCGAGTCGGGTTTGTTCACGGTCACCCTAATTGGCGTGATCCTGGCCAATCAAAAGACCGTTCAAGTGAAGCACGTCATCGAGTTCAAAGAGAATTTGCGCGTGCTGCTGATTTCGGTGTTGTTTATTCTGCTGGCATCGCGGGTGAGTTTGGCCGACTTGCTGGCGGTTGGCTGGGAAGGACTGCTGTTCTTGGCCCTTTTGCTGTTGGTCGTGCGTCCTCTCGCGGTTTGGCTGGCGCTGATCGGTTCAGAACTCAACCAGAAGGAGCGAATTTTTCTCTGCTGGCTGGCTCCGCGCGGCATTGTCGCGGCAGCCGTTTCATCGCTCTTTGCACTCGAAATCACAACCCATGGCGCCGGCCACTTGCCAGCAGAAGTTCTTGCAGCGGCCGAGATGTTTGTGCCGATCACGTTTTTGGTAATTGTCGGCACGGTCACCGTCTATGGCCTTTCGGCCGCGCCATTGGCCCGCTTCCTCGGGCTAGCGCAAAGTAACCCTCAAGGCATTTTGTTTGCCGGCGCGGCGCCCTTTGTCCGCGAAATCGCTACCGTGCTCCAGCGCGAAGGCGTTACCGTACTGCTTGTCGACACGAATTATGCCAATCTGGCGGCCGCTCGCATGGCAGGCTTGCCGACCTGTTACGCTAGCATTCTATCGGAATATTTTCATGACGAGCAGGAACTGACCGGAATCGGGCGATTGCTGGCGATGACTCCGAACGACGAAGTCAACAGTTTGGCCACGATCGAGTTTGCCGAATGGTTCGACCGCGCCGAAGTCTATCGGTTGCCTTCGCCTCCGGTCGGCCAGCGGCGGAGCCCTTCGGCGCACATGCTGCCAGGACGGCAGCTCTTCGATGCTCAGGCGACCTATGCGCATCTGGCCAACCGCTTTGCCGCTGGAGGCCAGATCAAAATTACGTTGTTGACCGAAGATTTCACCTACGAAGATTTCTGCCAACGGCACGGCGATTATTGGATCCCCCTGTTCGTCATCAACGGCGACGGTCGATTGACGGTGGCAACCGTTGAAAATCCGCCCAAACCAACACGCGGACAACGCCTGATCAGTTTCGTCGATGTTTATTCGATGCTAGCCAATCCCGAACAGTAGTCACCCAGGGCGCTTGCGCAAGGCTCTGATCCACTTTTCAAAATATACAAATACAAGCACGAAGCGAGTGCGGTAATGGATTGTGGTCGTTTCAGCCCGTGTCATAGAATTCTCTCGTTCCCAAGCTCTGCTTGGGAACGCTCTGTTTTTGAAGCTCTGCTTCCTTGACGCTTCGAGAAG
>JANQPJ010000010.1 GCA_028289525.1 Pirellulales bacterium | reverse complement strand
GTCGTCTTTTTTGAAAAATCAGCGACCGGTGGTCGAAGCGCAAAACGGCTAGGTTTTCCTGTTTCGCGAGCGGTCACCGACCGCTGTTTTTGTAGAATCGTTGACTTTGCAGTCCTCCTGCCTTGAGGGCTGGGTGACTTGACACTTTCGCCGTCGGGCACTACGATTTGGCGCGCAAGTGCTTGTTTTGGCTGTTTTTGGCCCTGGACAGGCACTTGTTCGTAAGACGTTGGACCCCCTCGGCGGCGCCGCAGGGAGCCCGGTAATCTGCTCTAGTCTGATGCTGCTGCTATAGGAGAGTTAATTTCATGACTCATGTTGTTGCCGAGCCCTGTTTTGCTTGTAAGTACACCGACTGCGTCGTCGTCTGCCCGGTGGAATGTTTCTACGAAGGCGAAAAGATCGTCTACATCCACCCAGATGAGTGCATCGACTGCGAAGCTTGTGTGCCGGAATGCCCGGTGGAAGCGATCTTCCACGAAGACAACGTTCCGGAAGAATGGCAAGCCTTTATCGCGTTGAATGCCGAGATGGCGCCCCAGTGTGAAGTCATCACGGAAAAGAAAGAACCGCTGGTGGACAACTAGTCCGACGGTTGGTTCTTCATTCGTTTTGCGAGTTCGAGACGCCTGGGTTCGCCATGCGCGAGGGCAGAGCGCCAGGAGAACTGCAAAGTCCAGAATAGAATGATTACAAGCACGACGCGAGGGGCAAGTGAATTGCAAGTCAACCTTGAATTTCACTCGCTCGCGCGTCGTGCTTGTATTCCTGTTTCTCTCGTTCCCAAGCAGAGCTTAGGAACGAGACTAAAAAATCATGCGTTGTAAACGATGTGCCGTTGTTCCCTAGCCGCGATGTAACACATCGCCGGACAGAGTAACGCATCGAAGAGACGTGCAAGCAATCAACAACAAGTAACAAAAATCTTCTCCGTGTCTCTGTGACTCCGTGAGATTCTCTTCGTTGCTTTGAATATTCGGATTTCGAATTCTTTTATTCTCGCTCGACAACGCTATGCTTTCTTCCGATGGTTCTGCCGCTTGGCCAGCTTGGCCCATTGGTCGCGCAGGGTGACCGTGCGGTTGAATACAGGCCGGCCGGGCAACGAATCTTCACTGTCGGCGCAAAAATAGCCGAGCCGCTCGAACTGGTAACGCGCGCCAGGCTCGGCCGTCGCTAAGCTGGGCTCGAGTTGGGCCTGGGGAATCGTCTCCAGTGAACTGGGATTCAGATTCACCCGATAGTCCTGGCCCTCAGGCACATCCTCGGGGCTCTCTTGGCGGAAGAGATGGTCGTATAACCGAACTTCGGTCGTGAAAGCGTGTTCGGCCGAGACCCAATGCAGGGTGGCCTTCACTTTGCGACCGTCGGGGGCCGAGCCGCCTCGGGTTTCTGGGTCGTAGGTGCAACGCAACTCGACCACCTCGCCTGTGTCGTCTTTCACCACGTCGACACACTTGATGAAAAATGCATAACGCAAGCGGACTTCGCGGCCGGGCGCCAAACGGAAGAATTTCTTGGGCGGGTCTTCCATAAAATCGTCGCGCTCGATGTACAACACTTTGGAAAACGGAATCTGACGTGTCCCGGCGTCCGGATCTTCTGGATTGTTCACCGCTTCGAGCAGTTCACTCTCGCCTTCGGGATAGTTTTCAATCACCACGCGCAACGGACGCAACACCGCCATCGCTCGGGCTGCCTGACGATTCAAGTCTTCCCGAACGCTGTTCTCCAACACCACCACGTCGATCGTGCTGTTGAACTTGGCCACGCCAATCCGTTCACAAAAACTACGAATCGCCTCGGGCGTAAACCCACGCCGCCGCAGGCCACACAAGGTCGGCATGCGCGGGTCGTTCCAACCCGACACGTGCCCTTCGCTCACCAGTTGATGCAGTTTCCGCTTGCTCATCACCGTGTAGGTAAGGTTCAGTCTGGCAAATTCGATTTGCTGAGGGTGATAGATCTCCAAGGCGTCAAGAAACCAGTCGTACAACGGGCGGTGGTTTTCGAACTCCAAAGTGCAAATCGAATGGGTAATCTGCTCCAGCGAGTCGGATTGGCCATGGGTGAAATCGTACATGGGGTAAATCGCCCATTGGTCGCCGGTCCGATGGTGCGTGGCCTTCAAAATCCGATACATCACCGGATCGCGTAGATTCACGTTCGGCGAGGCCATGTCGATCTTTGCCCGCAGCGTGCGGCTGCCGTCGGCAAACTCGCCTGCCTTCATTCGGGCAAATAGATCCAAATTCTCTTCCACCGAACGATCGCGATAAGGGCTGTTGCGGCCTGGTGCGGTTAGCGTGCCACGATACTCGCGGGTTTCCTCAGATGAGAGATCGCACACATAGGCCAGGCCCTTTTTGATCAACTCGACTGCCCAGTCGTAGAGCTGGGGAAAATAGTCCGAAGCGTAGTACAGCCGATCCCCCCAATCGAAACCGAGCCAGCGGACGTCCTCCATAATCGACTGAACAAACTCCTCTTCTTCCTTCACCGGATTGGTGTCGTCGAACCGCAGATTGCAGAGCCCATCGTACTGTTGAGCCAGACCAAAATTCAGGCAGATCGACTTGGCATGGCCAATGTGCAAGTAGCCGTTCGGCTCGGGAGGAAATCGGGTATGCACGCGACCATCGTGCTTCCCACTCTCGCGATCAGCTTCGACCATCTGCTGGACAAAATTCAACGACGGTTTGGAATCAGTATCAGTCATAGGTGTTGGCGGTCTTTATTCGGGGACGATGACATTTGAACTTTGATAGGAGTGGCAAACTCCTCTCGCTCCCTACAGCAGATTATCGAGAGCAGGATAGAGGACACATTGTAACAAAACCGATGTTTTGCCGGAACGTGCGTCTATAAGCGATTGAGGACAGAGTATTTTCTCTCTACTCTCCACCCGTTACCGAGGCCGGCGATGCGTTGCATCGCGGCTAGGGACACGAGCACAGCGTTTACAACTCGTGTTCAATCTGTGTCCACCGCTTCCGCTAAACGAAGTGCCTGATCGATCCGTGACAGACAACGCTCGCGCCCCAGCAGGGCCAAGGTGTCAAACACGCCAAACCCAACGGCCTTGCCAGTGACCGCTACCCGGAGAGCGTGAATGATTTGGCCAATTTTAATGCCTTCGGTCTCGACAAAGTCGTGCAACAATTGGTCGAGCGTCTCAACGTCGAACGCCGTGGCGTCGGCCAGGCATTGACGAAATTTTTGCAACAACCCCACCGCTTCAGGCGGTTTGCGAAGTCGTTTTTCAAACGCCTTTTCGTCATAGACGAGTGCGTCGTCGGACGTGAAGAAATCGTCGTAGTCAAGAATGTCGCCAGCGACCGTGAGGCGCTCGCCGGCGGCGGCCAGGATGCCTGACAACTGACTGCCGACTTCACATGGCGGCGGCGTCGATACCCGACCGGCCTGCTGCAAGAAAGGCAACACAAACGCCACCTTCGGCTTGCTCTCCATGCGGTCCATGGCCCGTTGCTGGAATGCCGTTAGCTTGGCCGGATCGAAACTGGCCGGCGCTTTGTTTACCCGCTCGAGCGAAAAGAGTTCGACCATCTGGTCGCGCGAAAAATCTTCGGTCCGATCATCCAGCGACCAGCCGAGGAGCACCAGGTAGTTGAGCACCGCTTCCGGTAAATAGCCAACCTGTTGGTAAAAATCGACAATCACCGGATTGAACGTGTCGGCCGAGGTCGCCAGACCAAGTCGATCGGCAATCGCCTGACCGTGCCGAGCAATCTTGGCAAAGTCGGCATGTTTTAAATATTTATCGAGCTTTCGTTTGCTCAGTTTGTTACGGCTGCCAGGTTCAGCCACGTAGGGTAAATGGGCAAACGCCGGCCGAGGGTAGCCGAGCGCATCGGCAATAAACACCTGACGCGGAGTGTTCGAAAGATGTTCTTCGGCGCGAATCACATGCGAAATCTCAAACGCACGGTCATCGACCACCGTGGCCAGATGGTACAGGCATGAACCGTCTGCCCGTTGGATCACATGGTCTTGCTCGCGAGCCCATTCGAACGTCACCTCGCCGCGCACTAAGTCGTCGAGCACCAGCTGGCCCGCGCGCGGCATCTTGAGCCGGACCACCGCCGTGCGGCCTTCGGCCTCGAATCGAGCCCGATCGGCGTCGGTCTCCGCGAGCCATTGGCGGTTGTAGCTGAATGAACGCTTTTCAGCCTGGGCCGCCTCGCGCTGGGCTTGAATCTCTTCCGGCGTAGCATAGTCGTAGTAGGCCGCGCCACAGGCTAACAGTTGCTCGACCGCCTGCTGGTAGCGATCGGCCCGTTGTGATTGATAGTAGGGGGCATGTGGCCCGTCGACCTCGGGGCCTTCGTCCCAGTCGATTCCCAGCCAGCGAAACCCGTTCAAAATTGGCTGCAACGCCTCGTCCACGTTACGCTGCTGGTCGGTGTCGTCAATCCGCAGAATAAACTGACCGCCGTGCCCTCGGGCAAATAGCCAATTGAACAAGGCCGTCCGCACACCGCCAATGTGCAAATAACCGGTCGGACTAGGGGCAAATCGGGTACGAACCGTCATCAGGACTCTTTTTCTCGCTGAATATACAAGTGAGTCATGAAATTTCAGGCATTCCCAAAACGGGAATCCGGAAATCACTATTTTCAGGGAAAATGTAAAAAACAGATGTTTCGCGAGCGGTCACCGACCGCTGCTACCGATCAACATGGGAAATCTGGAACTACTGAACACCTCAAAATGGACTAAACAGGCAGAACAGGAAGACCCTAATCTCCCTGCTTGCTGCTCCGAGACTGGTTGTAGACGCTCGACGGCCTCTGCGCCAATGGCCAACCAAATTCCCGTTCGCACCGTATGGAGTCTTACAGAGTCGAACTGGCCGAATTGCCGATCATGACATTGCTGCCCGGTGACTGGCCGCTTGGCCATGCCACCACAGCGGGGAAGGCTGGCAAACAAGAACGCCACGCCAATTAAATCTGGAAAAACATACGGAAGGAGCCTTACGATGAAACGTTCGAAAACGCAAAGCCGGAGTTGGGTACTGGCCTTGGCTGCCAGCGGAGCCTTGATGGTCGGCTGTCAGACCTATGGGGCAGGCAGGGCCGGCGGCTGTGCCAACGGGCAATGTTCGCTCCACAACCATCCAGCCCAGAGTCTGTCGCCTAGTCCGGCTTCTTCGAGCTATGGCGGATCGTTTGGCCCCGCCTCAGGTGGGTCGGGCACCAGATAGTCGGCCGAGAATAATCAGCTAGCGGTAGAGCTAGTGCTTTGTTCCAATTAGATTGATAGGATAGACGCTTTTTCTCTTCGTTCCCAAGCAGAGCGCTTGGGAACGAGACTAACTAAATAGGTGTTTCGCGAGCGGTCACCGACCGCTGTTACTAACAGCAACGGTTCAATTTAGAGCGCATTTCAAAACCAGTAAAAGTAACGCAGGATCGCGGAATTTCGCGCTCAAATCTAGGTTTTGAAACTGGTTCTAGAACTACTGAGTTTGCATTTGAAAACGTCCGTGACGAGCAACTCTTGTGTTTCGGCGGTCAGCGACGTTGCCTTGGGCGAGGTCACCGTGGTGATTCCGGCACTCAATGAGGCCCGTTCGTTGCCACAGGTGCTGGGTGACCTGCCTGCGGTTGGGCAAGTGCTGGTGGTCGACAACGGCTCGACCGACGGCACGGCCGAGGTCGCCGGCATCCATGGGGCCACGGTGATCTCTGAACCCCGCCGGGGTTATGGGGCAGCCTGTTTGGCTGGGTTGGCTGCGATCGCCGATCAGGTTGTCCAAGGCGGCTCTCCTCCCCAGGCGGTGGTGTTCATCGACGCCGACTATAGCGACCATGGCGAAATGCTTCCGGAGTTGGTCCGGCCTGTCTTGCAGGGTGAGTTCGACATGGTGTTGGGTTCGCGCATCACTGGTGAGCGCGAACCGGGGGCGATGCCTCCTCAAAGCATTTACGGGAACCGTTTGGCATGCTTTTTGATGCGTCTGTTTTGGGGAGTTCGCTATACCGACTTGGGGCCGTTTCGCGCGATCGACTATCAGGCCTTGTGTGCCTTGGAAATGGCAGACCGCAATTATGGCTGGACCGTTGAGATGCAAATCAAAGCGGTCCGCCGGGGATTAAAAGTCCGCGAAATTCCGGTTCCCTATCGACGGCGAATCGGGGCAAGCAAAATTAGCGGTACGCTGACCGGCACGGTCAAGGCCGGCAGCAAGATTCTGCTCACGATTGCCCGCTATGGACTCGGCCGCCTGTGAATCGACGCGCCTACGCATTCTTGTCGATCGCCGCGGCGTTGTGGCTACTGACTGCCGGCGTGGCCTGGCTGAGCCGGCAATTTGTCCACGGCCAAGGGTATGCCAGTCGGCCCATTGTCGCGGTGCTAACGCTGCTGGGCCTGGCCTTCGTGCTGCATCTGGTCGGCCTAAAGGTAGCGTTTGGCTGCCGTCCGACGCGCCGGCTCACGGCCGCCATTTTTAGCGTGGCCGTGTTGTTGCGGCTAACTTTGCTGCCCAGTTCGTTGATTCAGGAAGTCGACATCTATCGCTATTTGTGGGATGGTCTGGCCGCGAACCAAGGCGTCAGCCCGTTTGCCTACAGCCCACAACAGGTAATCGAAGCGACCGCTGGTACTGCCCACGATGAATCGCTGCGCCGTTTGGTCGCCGCCGGACAAGCCTCGCCAGACCGAACAGCGATTCTGCACCGCGTACACTACGGCCATTTGCCCACGATCTATCCTCCGGTCAGTCAGGCCGTATTCGCCGTGGCCATCTGGCTGACGCCCAACGACGCTACGCTCGCGTTGCACTTGTTGGTGATGAAAGCCTGCCTGATGGTTTTCGACCTGGGAACCTTGGGGCTGATCCTGGCATTGTTACAAACCCTCGGCCGGCACCCAGCCTGGAGCATCGTTTATGCGTGGTGCCCACTGGTGGTGAAGGAGTTTGCCAACAGCGGGCATCTCGACGCGGTGGCCGTGTTCTGGACGACCTTGGCGTGCTATCTTCTGGTGCGGATGCTGGTTGCTCATTCGCCTTTGGCCTGGCAATGGCAAGGAGCGTTGGGCGCTGTGGTGGCCTTGGCGTTGGCCGTCGGGGCAAAGCTGTATGCCGTGGTGCTGGCACCGTTGTTTCTGTCGGCCTGTTGGCGACGATTGGGCTGGAGAGCGACCATAGCGCTCGCGGCATTGTGGGCCATACTGACCCTGGGGTTGGTTTGGCCCTTGCTGCCAGGCGGCCAGAGCAAGGCGCCAGAGCATACGGCTCGACTGGCCGAAAAAACCGTCGACGCCCCGGCTGTACCTGGTGAAACAACCACCAGTGCGGCTGGCGATGGCTCGCGCGGTTTGACGACGTTTCTAACCCGTTGGGAGATGAACGATCTGGTGTTTTTGACGCTGGTCGAGAATTTTCGGCTCCAAGCAACCAGGCCGGCACACGAGCAAGCCTGGTTTGTCGTGTTGCCGGAGCGCCTTCGCCGATGGGTCATTCGCCCGGTGGCCCGATGGGGCAACGTTTCTGAGCATGTGGCCGCCTTTTTCGTGGCGCGTGGGCTGACCGGTTTGGCGTTCATTCTAGTGGCCGGCTGGCTGGTGCTGCGCAAGCCGACCAGGGCTTCGGTTGAGGGCTGGCTAGAGGCGGCTTTTTTAACCTTGGCCTGGTTCTGGTTGCTGGCCCCTACGCAAAACCCTTGGTACTGGATTTGGGCTATGCCGTTGTTGCCCTTTGCGAAAGCCCGGGCATGGCTGGCCGTGAGTGGATTGACGCTAGTCTATTACCTGAGGTTCTGGCTGATCTACCAGTGGCCGAACAGCCCGGTTCTGGGCGCTGGATATCACGGTACCGAGTTTTTTGATTTTGTGGTGGTTTGGCTCGAATTTGGACCCTGGTTCCTGTGGCTATCGTGGGAATTTTGGGGCCGAGTCCGTCGAGCCCGGCCGTTCATTGACGCTGGCCAATTAAAACCTGGGTAAATAGCGAGTGTGGCCTATCACACAGACCGCTAGAGAACTGTGAGTAATAATTATGATAGAAGTTGTGACGAAGAGGTAATCGTGTTTTATCTAGAGAATGGGTGGGAGACGCTATGATGACGACGTACAAGCTTGGTCTATTTGTGTTAACGGTGTGTTTGCTCTGCCCTTTTGAGGTTCTGGCCCAGAGTGGCAGCCGTTCGTCCCCACCTTCACGTTCTTATCGCCAACAACCATCGCGATCCTATCGCCAACAACCCACGCGATCTTATCGCCAACAACCTTCTCGATCTTATCGCCAGTCGGCTCCCTCAGGCTCATCCCATCGTTCTTCGCCCCCTGCTGGCTCGACCCAGAGGGCTCCTACTGGTTCGACACAGAGGGCTCCTGCTGGTTCGAACCAGCGCGAAGGTTCTGGCCCTCGAGGACATCAAAGCGCGAAAGTCGCCATGGAAGGCTATTGCCCGGTGTGCATCATTGACCTGCGCAAATGGATCAAAGGAAAACCGGAATATGCCACGACCTATGATGGAAAAACCTATTTGTTTCCCAGCCAGGAAGTGAAGGACAAGTTCCTTGCGAATCCAGTGAAATATATTCCGGCACTCGGCGGCGACTGTACGGTCTGCTTGAACAAAATGCAGCAGCGGCAGCCAGGCAATATCCGCCATGCCACCTTTTACCAGGATCGGTTGTTCCTGTTCCCTTCAAATAAGGAGAAGGGGATGTTCAAAGCCAATCCCGAGGCGTTCGCCCAGGTCGATTTAGCGGCCGGTGGGGATTGTGTGGTCTGTCAGGTGGAACTCAACAAGCAGGTGCCAGGCAGCCCAGAGTTTGCCACACTGTACCAAGGTCGCCGGTATCTATTCCCCAGCGACGAACAACGACAAATGTTTCTGGCCAACCCCGGGAAGTATGTTTCGTCAGAGCGAAGCGCTCCTCAAGGCTCGACAGGTCGGCAAGCCACACCACAAGGCTCGACTGGCCGGCAAGCCGCACCGCAAGGTTCGACGGGTAGGCAAGCCGCGCCGCAAGGCTCGACTGGCCGGTAAAGCAAAGGTCAGGTGTTTTAGACGTTCCAAAAACCAGGGCTTGAAAAATAGGTTGTTTTCTGGAAGTCAGTAAAACCACTTGTTTCGCGAGCGGTCACCGACCGCTGCTATCCTCTACTGGATCTCTGAAAAAGGCGATTTCTTTCCTAAAGCCTGAAGCGCTAGCGAAGCAACTGCACAACGAATACGGCTGATTCCTTCGCTAGCGCTTTTTGAAGTCGCGCATTTCCTAGAGTGAGTCGCTCTTTACCGTAGCGGACGACACCTAGTTTTCGCCGAGGTTTTCGGACGAAATATGACTACGAATTATCCGAAATTGCTCTAGTTGGCCTGGGCCATTTTGTTGTGAATTCTTGGAAATACAAGCCCGACGCGCGAGCGAGGGAAAACGTTCCCCTCAAATTCCCTCGCTCGCGCGTCGGGCTTGTATTATCTGTCAAAACCCAGAGATTCGATTCACGATTGCCACTGCGTGGCTAAAAAGGAGTGCGGTAACGGATGGTGGTCGTTTCAGCCCGTGTCATAGAATTCTCTCGTTCCCAAGCTCTGCTTGGGAACGCTCTGTTTTTGAAGCTCTGCTTCCTTGACGCTTCGAGAAGCGTTTGTTCCTGA
>JANQPJ010000004.1 GCA_028289525.1 Pirellulales bacterium | reverse complement strand
TTTGCAATCGTCCTGCCGGGGCACGCTGAAACCGCGTTGACCTCAAGCCTTCCCCGCCACTACAGCCGGCATGGCGGCGAGCCGGTGCAGAAGAGCCGGAAACGCGTGGTGCCGCCCTTTTTGCTCATGCGCAGCACCAGGACTGCTCCACAACGAGGGCAGAACTCAGGCTCTTCGGCCAACCGGCCGTGTTCCGAGTCGTTCTGGCAACTTGTGCAGCGTCGGGTGCCGGGAATTGCTTCCAGGCGTTCAGGCGGTATCGGTTGGCGGCAGATTTCGCACAACACCGCGTCTTGCCACAGGTCTTCTTCGGTGACCGTTTCAGCGGTCAGCCCACGGTGTCCACACTCCGGGCAAGTCAGTCGCGGGCCGGCTCCGGCCAGCAGTTGCTCTAGGGTTTCGTGATCGGTTTTGGCTTGCCTGCGCAACATGCCGGCGCCGCGCAAGTGGATGTCGATCTCTTCGTCGCCGCAGATTGCCTGCCAACTGCAGGCTGGACAAGCAAGCCGAGTGAGAATTGGCAGGTCGTCCACGAAAAGGTTCCTTGAGATGTTGCAGCGAGAGTTTGAAGTTCGAGAGGCCGTCGCAGGCGTCAGTTACACTTTCAGTATAAGACAAATCAACTGCTTCTGGTACGTCCTGGAATGCGTATGCCAGGAGAATTGCAAAGTCGTCTTTTTCGAAAATCAGCGACCGGTGGTCGCTCGCGAAACAGGAAAATCTAGCCGTTTCGCGAGCGGCCACCGGCCGCTGCTATTGCATAACAACGACTTTGCAATTCTCCTGAGTGCATACGCAATGACGTTTGTCTCTAGCCGCGACGAGACTTCGTCGCCGGGAGCCGTCGGACATCCAGCATTTGTCCAGCGTGGTTTCCATCGAGTGTTCCTTGATGTTGGAAATAAGCCTGCAGGCGGGCTAGTTTGTCCTGATTGCTCAGTGAATCGACCGAGGTTTGCTCGGTCATCGGGCCCCAGAGCACGGTGGTGCCAGCCCGAGTGACTAGGCGGTAAGCGGCCTCGGAAGAGTCAGTGCGATCGGGCGGTACGATTAGAGCCAACTCGAAACGGTGCCAGTCGTTTTCCAGGAGTGCGGCCAGGCGGGCGGCCGTTTTCACGCGAGGGTCGTTCGCCGCACGGCCTTCGAGTGGCAAGTTTGTGATGCCGCTGATCCTTGGCAGCCGGCGAAGTTCGACCGACGAAAAATCACGGGCAGGCAGCCGAAAGCCTTGCTGGTCGATTGGCAGCAATTCCAGGGCTTGGGTCGCTTCGAGCTTGACGACCGCGACCGGGCGACGATAGATGAGTTGAACCTGGATCTTGCCTGGATAAATCTTCTCGACTTGTTCGACCTTGGCGACCCAGGGATGGAACGCAAAGGCTTGGGCTACCTGAGCGACCAAGTCTTCGGCAAGAATCGACTTCCGTTGGTCAAACGCCCCGCCTGCGATCACCTCGGCTTTGATGTCCGAGCGAATCCAGCCGGGGGCCGGGGTGATGACTAGATTCTCTGGCTCGAAACGAAAGCTTTCCGAAGCGACCAGTAGCGGCCCCACGCGTTGCCAGGCTAGATAGCCCAGCAAGGCACACATGCTCAAACCAATGACGACCCACAGGGTTCCCGAGACGAGGCCGGGATTCGATGCTTCCGGCTCAGGCTGCGGTTTGTTGTTGGCCTTGCGGCCTGACTTGCTCATGCTTGGGCCCTTGCCGCCAGGGCGCTACGGACCAAATGGTCGCACAACACATGCATTGGCATCCCTGCCCGACGGGCGGCCAACGGAACCAGACTGTGATCGGTCATTCCTGGCGAGGTGTTGACTTCCAGAACCCAGGGTTGGCCTTTCGGGGTGATGCGAAAGTCGACGCGCGCGACGCCACGGGTGTCGATCGCCGCGACAGCTTTCGCCGCGAGCGACATGACTTGCTGGCTGAGAGCCGCTGGCCAGTCAGGCGAGGCTTCGAATTCCGTGGCGGTGCTGAAGTATTTGGCTTCGTAGTTGAACAATTCTCCCTGGCAGAGGATTTCGATTGGCTCCAGCGGCTCACGATCGAGCACCGCCACCGTACATTCTCGCCCGGCGATGTAACGTTCGACCACGAGATCGGCTTCATACAGCCGGCTTTCCGCGATCTGACACTCCAACGCTTCCGGCTCCCAGGCCAAACCGACGCCCAGGCTTGAACCTTGGCTGTTGGGTTTGACGACCACCGGGTAGCCAAATTCGGCGACCCGGCGCAGCGTTTCGCGGATCGACTCGTGCTGGCCGACGGTAAGAAACGCTGGGGTTGGAATCTCTTGGGCCAGTAGCACTTCTTTGGTCGCCTGCTTGTTGCTTGCCAGTCGCGAGGCCGGTGCCTGGCTGCCGGTATAGGGCACGCCGAGCGAGTCGAGGAGCGTTTGGAGACGGCCATCTTCTCCGCGACCGCCGTGCAATGCGTTGAAGCAGACGTCAAACCCGCGCCAGTCCATGTCGACCAATTCGACCTGAGCGGGGTCGAGCGCGCGAACCGTATGGCCGTGTTCGGTGAGCGCGGCGGCTACCGCGATCCCGCTGGCGAGGCTAATCTCGCGTTCCGAAGAATCACCGCCGTAGAGCACGGCCACGCGCAATGGCCCTGCGTCTGAATCTGTGGCCATGGTTGCGTCCTCCGTGACGTGGTGGCTACCAAACTTGAATCTCCAATTCGAGCTCTATGCCGTGCCGGTCGGCAACTCCTTTTTGGACGAGTTCGATCAACTCCAGCACATCTTGGCTGGTTGCGCCCTGTTGGGCGACGATAAAATTGGCATGCGTTTGGCTCACTTCGGCGCCGCCGACTTGAGTGCCCTTGAGCCCGGCCTGTTCGATCAGCGAGCCGGCACTCATGCCGCGAGGATTTTTGAAAATACAACCGGCGCTTTGGTGCGCCATCGGCTGGCTGGCTTTTTTAACAATCCATTGTTTCTGCATCCGCCGAGTGAGCTGGATCGGATCATCCTCTTCCAACTCGAATTGAGCTTCTAGAATGACCAACTCGTCTAGGCTACTTTGGCGATAGGCGAACACCAGGTCGTCGCGACTGCGAGTGAAAATTTCTCCGGTTCGGGTCATCACCGTGGCCTGACAGGTCCACTGGCCAACGTCGCCGCCATGGCTGCCGGAATTGCCGTGCAATGCTCCGCCCAGCGTGCCGGGGATGCCGACCAATGGTTCCAGCCCGGCGAGCCCTTCGCGCACGGCGGTCGAGATTACGTAGTTCAGCTTGGCGCCGCCGCCGGCGGTCACGGTCGTGCCGGCCGTCTTAATTTCAGAGAAGGCGGGAGCCGAGAGCATGACCACCACGCCAGGCACGCCTGCTTCACGGACCAACAGATTCGACCCACCGCCGAGCAGCCGAATCGGCACGTCTTCTTCGCGACACCGGCTGACCAACATGGCCAACTCGTCGACCGAGGCCGGTTCGGCAAAAAATTCGGCCGGGCCACCTAAGTGAAACCAGGTGTGCTGGGAAAGGGGCTCACCTTCACGTACAAACGTCTCAAGTCCGCGATTCCACGTCATCCTGCCAGGCGTCCCACCGAGAAGCGTTGAACAAGTCCCATACCAATTTGGCTGACATCGCCAGCCCCCATCGTGATGATTATATCGCCAGGCGTCAATTCACCGAGCCGAATTGCCTGCTCTAATTGAGAAATTACCTCGTCAGGCTGCCAAACGTCGAGTACCTCGGTCTCGCGCTCCCCAACCGCCGAAGCCAACTGGTCTCGCTGCACATGGGCCCAAGCGGCTGGCTCCTCTCGAGCATGGTACACATCGAGCACCCCGACCCGATCTGCCTGGCTCAAACTGTCGGCGAATTGTTCCAAGAACATACTCGTTCGCGAGGCCTGATGAGGCTGAAAAATACACCAGATACGGCCTAAAGGGGCGATTTCTCGTAGGGTTGTCAGGCCTGCGATTACTTCTGTAGGGTGGTGGGCATAGTCGTCAAACCAGGCCACGCCGCCAGGGCAGCCGACCAGTTCCAGGCGACGCTCAAGGCCAGCGAATCTGCTCAGGCCGGTCAAAATGGCTTCGACCGGAGCACCGGCCGCCGTGGTTACGGCCGCGGCGGCCAAGGCGTTGCTCACTTGGTGACGGCCTGGAACCCCAAGGCGAACCCTGCCCAACGTCTGCTGTTGATGCTGAAGCTCGAAGTGATAGTAGCCGGCTTCGGAGCCGATTTGGCTAGCCTGCCAGGTTGCTTCGGGAGACTGGCCGAAGGTTTCGGACGTGCAAACGGCTGCCTGGGTGGCCTGTCGGGTGTTCGGGCAGTTGGCGTTGAACACCAGGTAGCCGTCGGCGGGAATTTTGGCGACAAAGGCCGTGAAGGCCGCGATTTGGTCTTCGAGCGACGGAAAACAGTCGAAGTGGTCTGGCTCGACGTCTAGGATCGCGGCATATCGGGGAGCCAGCGAGAGGAAATTACTCCGGTATTCGCAGGCTTCAACCAACATCGTCTGGCCGACGCCAGCCCGACCCGACAAACAGCCGGAGAGCGGCGCGGCCCCAACCACGACCGTGGGGGCTTCGCCTGCGGCCTCTAAAATTTCTCCGGCCATCGCGGTAGTGGTCGACTTGCCGTGGGTACCAGCCACTGCCATTCCCTGACGCGGCTCCATCAAACGGCCCAGCATTTCCGAATACCGGATTACTTCCAGGCCGAGTTGTTGAGCTTGTCGACGCTCGCAATTGTCTTCTGGAACAGCGTCCGAGGCGACGACCAGGTCGATTTCCAGTGTCACATTTTCTGCCTGATGTTGTGCGGAAAAGCCGGCCTCAGGCCGCTCCAACGCCGGGTCAGACCCGGTTACCTGCCAGCCAAGCTGAACCAACACTTCATGTAAGGCTCGCATGCCCGAGCCAGCGGCGCCGATCAAATGGGCTCGTCGCCGTCGGGCAAACGGCAACACCCTGTTCGGTAAGGCTAAATCCGTGCTCATCGCTGAATCTCCCTGCCCTTCCCTAGGTCTTGGGGGTTCGACTATGCGATCACCGTGGGGCGAATGATACGCGAAATCACCATCTGAACAAAGCCAGAAATCGAGCCGAATCGTCTTCGGTCAGCAGTTCAGATCAGGCTAAATCTGCCATTGGCGAGCTGCTTCGAATGCGGCGATGGCAACCGAGTTCGACAGATTCAGGCTCCGAGCGTTCGGGTGGATCGGAATTCGCAGGGCACGCTCGGAATCGGTTTGCAGGATTGTCTCCGGCAGCCCGTTCGATTCACAGCCAAAAACCAGTACATCCTGCGTCTGAAACTGCACATCGGTGTAGGGCCGTTGGGCCGACTTCGAAAAGTACCAGTGGCGAGCCGTCGGCAACTGTTCGGTCAGGCTGGCCCAATCGTCGACCGCCTGCCAGGCGAGATGCTGCCAATAGTCGAGCCCTGCTCGCCGCAAATGATAGTCGTCAATCCGAAACCCAAGCGGCCGAACTAGCCATAGTTTAGCCCCCAAGGCCACGCAGGTACGGCCAATACTGCCAGTGTTATAGGGGATTTCAGGCTGGTACAAGACGATATGCAAGTTGGGGGTGGAGACTGGAGCGGTCATAAGTAAGGTCTAGGGCTGAGGGTCGAGAGCACGCGCTCGCGCGTTGCTTTGTCCTTGGAAATTGGACATTCCTTGTTGGATATTGGACATTTATTTTTGGCGCAAGGGAAAATATCCAATATCCAACAAGGAATGTCCAATGACCAAGGTTTCTTAAACGCGCGAGCGCGTGCTCTAGACCCTAGACCCTAGAACGTCCACCGCCCTATAATAACCGGTTTTCATCCGCTCGAATTACGCAGCCTCGACGAAGCGATTGGGAGAGTTCACGCATGGCGTTGGGTTTTGGAATTATCGGTTGTGGCATGATTGCCAACTTTCACGCCAAGGCCATCGAGCATACGCGGGGAGCCCAGCTGGTGGGCTGTGTGAGCCGCTCGCCCCGGTCGGCCGAACGTTTTGCCAGCAGCCACGGCTGCGTCGCCTATCAGCGGTTGGAAGAGATGCTGGCCGACCCAGAGATCGACGTGGTCACGATTTGCACCCCCAGCGGGGCCCACATGGAACCGGCCCTGGCAGCCGCCAAGGCCGGCAAGCATGTCGTGGTCGAAAAGCCGTTGGAGATCACCCTGCGACGCTGCGACCGGATGATCGAAGCCTGCCGGAAAAACAAGGTAGTCCTCTCGACCATCTTCCCCTCGCGGTTTCACGAGTCGGGGTTGACGATCAAACGGGCAATCGACACCGGACGCTTCGGGCGGCTAACCCTCGGCGACGCCTACGTGAAGTGGTATCGGTCCCAGGAGTATTATGACAGCGGGGCCTGGCGAGGTACCTGGGAGCTGGACGGCGGAGGCGCCCTGATGAACCAGGCCATCCATTCAGTCGACCTGCTTACCTGGCTGATGGGCCCGGTGGTCGAAATCAATGCCCAATCCGCCTGCCTGGCCCACAAGCGGATCGCGGTCGAAGACACCGCGGTCGCCACGTTGCGATTCAAGAATGGCGCGCTCGGGGTGATTGAAGCCACAACGGCGGTCTACCCCGGCTACCTCAAGAAAATTGAGATCCATGGAACCACCGGGACCGCGGCGATGGTCGAAGAAGACATTGTGCTCTGGGACTTTGCCAAGGGGAATCGGGCAGATGCGATGATCCGCCGCCAGATGGAGCGATCGAAGAGCGGCGGCGGTGGCGCAAGCGATCCGTCGGCGATTGGTTTCCACGGCCATGCCGAACTGTTTCGCGATGTCCTCAAGGCGATTCGCACCGGCAAGCAGCCGTCCATCGACGGTCAGGAAGGTCGGCGGTCGGTCGAGATCATTTTGGGCATCTATAAATCGGCCGAAACCGGTCGCGCCGTCGAGCTGCCTTTGAAGAGCGATCCGGTGTTGAAGAGTCGAGGGTCGAGGGGCTAGGGTCGAGAGCACGCGCTCGCGCGTTGCTTTGTCCTTCGAAATTGGATATTCCTTGTTGGATATTGGATATTTTTCCTTGCGCCAAAAACGAATGTCCAATATCCAACAAGGAATGTCCAATGACCAAGGTTCCTTAAACGCGCGAGCGCGTGCTTTCGACCCTCGACCTTTAAAAATTCCTATTTCCTCTGCCAGTTAGAAGTGACACAATAGCTTCCCAAGGGCTGAAAAACGCGACCTCGACACGTTGGCAGAAGGAACTGCACTGGTGGCATTACGTCAGGCGACGGATTGGATCGGCTATCTCGCCGTGCGATTGGTGATCTGCGTGGTGCAGGCGGTTCGCTTGGAAACCTGTGACCGCCTGGCCTGGCAGCTTGCCTGGGTCTTTGGACGGCTGCTTCGCGTCCGTCATCGGGTGACCGATGAAAATCTACGGCACGCCTATCCCCAGCTTGACGATGCCGAACGTTGCCAAATTGAAATGGCCATGTGGCATCATTTGTTCTTGCTGGCGGCCGAGGTTGCCCATATCCGCCGCAAAATCCACGTGACCAACTGGCGAAAATACATTCGGTTGAACGATGGGCCAGAAATCGTTCGCTTTCTATGCGAGGCTCGCCCCAAGGTAATCGTCTCGGGTCATTTTGGCAATTTTGAGCTAGGGGGCTATTTGCTTGGGCTACTCGGCTATCCGACCTATTCGGTGGCTCGGCCCTTGGAAAACCCTCGCGTGAATCACTTTCTCAACCAGTTCCGTAGCTCGACCGGACAGTTTATCTTGCCCAAGCAGGGCAGCGGAAAACAGATCGAAAGCCTGCTCGAATCTGGAGCCACGTTGGCCCTGTTGGGCGATCAGGCCGCCGGTGACAAAGGGTGTTGGGTCGAGTTTTTTGGACGCCCGGCCTCGGCCCATAAGGCGATTGCCGTATTTTCCCTTTCCTTCGATGGCCCGTTGTTGGTCTCCTATGCACGTCGCACTGGGGGGCCGTTGCAGTATGACATAGGCCTTGAGGGGGTAGCCGACCCGGTGCGGTCACGGTACAAATTAGGAACCGTTCGCCAATTGACGCAATGGTATTCCGATCGACTGGAAGAGATGGTCAAGCGGGCACCGGAGCAGTATTGGTGGTTGCACCGTCGTTGGAAAGGCAAGCCGCCCAAACGTTTTCGCCGGTCGCAGGCTGCCTAGAGCGAGTCGCTCTTTACCGTAGCGGACGACACCTAGTTTTCGCCGAGGTTTTTGGACGAAATACGACTACGAATTATCCGAAGCTGCTCTAGTACCTTCATTCACTTGAATTTGTGGGTTGCAAGCTTCTGTTTGCCCCCTAGCCGCGACGCGTCGCCGGGGCCTCACAAAAACAAATGAATTCAGGTACTAGAGAGAACAAGGACTCCACAGAACACAGAATTTTTAGTCGTTGGTTTTATGATTTGTTCCATGCGCAGGCATCGTTTCCACGCTTCCGTATTTTCCTCTGTGGTAAATCCTGCTCCATGGTGAATGGCTGCTTCACTCGGCTGACGTGTTACTAAAATTCATTGGTCCCAGGGATGATGAGTCAGTGGATTAAGATTGCTGCCGTGGAGGAGTGTCCGCCAGGAGTGGCGCTCGAACGTTTGGCTGGCGAGCAGATCGTGGCCTTGATGAATGTCGACGGCGAATTTTTTGCCCTCGATGGGGTTTGTCCACACCAGGGAGGGCCGTTAGGCAAAGGTTGTTTGGCGGGGGCCGTGATTACCTGTCCCTGGCACGGCTGGCAGTTCGACGTGCGCGATGGCCAGCACTGCTTTAGCCCGAGTGTTTCCCAGCCCACGCTGCCGGTCAAAGTCGAAGCCGACGCGGTTTGGGTTCAAGTGAATTAGGCCTCCTGGTCGTGCATACGATTCGCCCCTTTTGCAACGCCGATCCACCCCATTTGGCCTCTGTTTGGCAGGAACAGCCCCCGTTGCGCGGCCTGGTTCAGCCAATGACGGCATCCCTGTTCGAGCAGCATTTGTTGACCAAACCGTACTTTGATCGGGCAGGTTTGCTCGTGGCTACCGACGGCGACCGGCCACTTGGGTTTGTGCATGCCGGCTTTGGAGCGGACCAGCAGGGCCAGCAGCTTGATCGCCAGCTAGGGGTTACCTGTCAGCTCATGGTGCGACGCGACCTGCGAGACAGCAACCTGGCCGACGAGCTATTGCAGGCTAGCGAGCAATATCTGCAATCGCAAGGAGCCAACGTGCTATTTGCCGGGGCCGTCGCGCCGCGCAACCCTTTTTACTTAGGACTGTATGGCGGTAGTGAGTCGCCTGGCGTGTTGGTTTCTGACCAGTTCGCGCTCGACGTTTACCAACGAAACAACTACCGGTCGATTGACAAAGTACTCGTGCTACAGAGTGAGTTAGCCGGGTTTCGGGCACCGGTCGATCGTTCCCAGTTGCAAATGCGTCGCCAAATGGTGGTCGAACCGGTTGACGGCGCGGCGTGTGGGTCGTGGTGGGAAGCGTGTAATTTTGCCCAATTTAATTGCCTGGCGTTTCAGGCTCGGGCGAAGCAAGGTGGCCCGGCCCTGGCAACTGCCATGATTTGGGAGATGGAGCCGTTGGCCAGTGGCTGGGGAGTGCGAGCGGCCGGTCTGTGCAAGGTCGAAGTCGAGCCTGAGTTTCGCCGGCAGGGGCTAGGGACTTTTTTTGTCAGCGAGATTCTCCGCTTCTTGCAAGCCGAACATGTCGGCTTGGTCGAGGTCCAAGTAATGCAGGAAAACGCGGCTGCCCTGGGGCTGTGTAAGAAGCTCAAATTTGCTGAAGTCGACCAAGGACTGGTGCTGCGGAAAGGGTAGCTCCGTGTTTCGCGCTTCGACCACTGGCCGCTGCTACCGATTTACCAAGAAATTTGGAACGACTGAGTTTTCTAAGTTGATGAGGTTTGGTCGTCTATTTCGAAAAAACGGTGGCCGGTGGCCACTCGCGAAACCAATGACATCGAATGTTCTCTCGTTCCCAAGCTCTGCTTGGATTTGTGTTCACAAAGTGTCTTGACCGCCCTCGTCTGCCCGGTGCTGCGATTCGAGTAACGCTTGCTTCGCCTGAGTGTCCGCATCGACCGCCAGTGCGCTCAGGTGGGTGAGCAACGCATCGGCCGCGTTGGGTTCGGCTTTTTCCAAGGCGAGCGAAAGGGGCGGGGCCTTGCCGTTCTCGCGTAGTTGGGTAAGGTAGTTCCGCAGAAATTCGCGCCGGGCCGGCGTGGTTTCCAGCAACAGGTGTGCCCAGGCCCACGATTCGGCATAGTCGACTTGAGTCATTTCCATTGCGGTGGTCAAGTGTTCTAGGTGGGCCAGGTCGGGTTGCCATTCTTCTTGCGAGGCTAGTTCCCGCAGTTGTCGGACGTGCGGCCGGTTCAGACCGTTATGGCCTCGGGGAACCTCGAAATACTCGGCCAACCCTTCGTCGAGCCAGAGTGGCAGGTTCGACACGGTGGCGTGCAGATAGCCGTGGGCCACCTCGTGCCGAAGATCTTCGGCCACCCGATCGCCCCAGTGAGCATAGACGGCCAGCCGCGTGTCGCTTTCTAAAAAGAATGCCCTGCGCGTCGGAAAGTCGGGATAATACCGATCGACGAAGTCGCGAAATTGGTCGTCCGACCGGAACAAATAGACGTGGATCGGTTCCATGCTCATCGGCACCGTCAGCCGACCCTCGACGTCGTCGCGCAAGGCCACCAGTTCGTTTAGCAGCCGATGTCGAGCAGGCAGCGTGAAGTCGCTATAGATGATTAGCTGATCCCGGACCAGGCTGTGACGCACTGGCAAAGCCGGCGTGGTTCGCAAAACATGGCAGCCGGCGCCCTCAAGGGCAAGCATCAAGAGTAGCAAACGCGTGAATCGCATCGGACGTCCGTGTCCAGGATTTCTAGTGCCAAAAACCAAAAACTAAAGACTAAAAACTATCGTTCCGCAATCAGCTGATCGAGTTCATCTTTCAAGCGTGGTAAAATTTCGTCATACGAAAAAGCGCCCAGCGTCTCGCTACGGCGTTTCAGGTTCACGTGGCTCGGGCCGCACCAGAGCCCCAGGTCGGCATCGTCGGTTTCGCCAGGCCCATTCACCCGACAGCCCATCACGGCGATCGTAATCGCGTGCTGCTGGGCATAGGCGGTCATCGCTTTCACGTCGGCCGCCAGTTCGATAAACGCTTCGTTCTCGACGCGCGAACAACTGGGGCAACTGATAATGTTCAACTCATCGCGTCCAAAGTCGACCACCGTGCGAACCCGGCCGGCGGCAATATCGGCCAGAATCGTCCGGCCGGCCTCGATCTCTTCTGGCTTGCGGGCATTGGGCAACGTGAGCGAAACCCGAATCGTGTCGCCGATGCCTTGGCCGATCAGTTGCTCAAAGGCAATGCGCGTTTTAATAATTCCATCCGGCGGCATGCCGGCCTCGGTCACACCCAGATGCAACGGCACGTCGTTCCGCTCGGCCGCAAATCGTCGATTCACCTCAATCACCTTGGCCGGGTCGGAATCCTTCAACGACACGCAGTAGCGGGTAAAGCCAAGCGAGTCGAGCAGTTTGCAGTGTTCCAGCGCGCTTTCGAGCATCGGGGTGATCGAATCTTCGGGATCGTATTTTGCCCGTTTGTCGGGATCGACACTGCCGCAGTTGACCCCAATGCGAATGGCGCAATCATGCGCGCTTGCCGCCGCCACGATCGACTTCACCTTGTCCTGCCAGGGTTTGTCACGTTCGTGGTGGTACAGATGGCCAGGGTTGTAGCGGACCTTGTCGACGTGCGGCGCGACGACCTCGGCCAGCCGGTAATTTTCTTGCAAGTCGACCGACAGATTGGCCGTGGTCTGCTGGCGCACTTCAGCCAGCGCCGCGGCGTCCTTCTGGCTGTCGACCGCGATCCGAATCACGTCGCCGCCGGCCTCGGCAATCGCCTGAACCTGCGCTACCGTAGCGGCGACATCCTGCGTGTGCGTGGCCGTCATGCTCTGGACGGCGATCGGATGGCCCTGACCAATGGTGAGCGAGCCGATACGAACGGCGCGCGTCGGGTTGCGTTGGATTTCCACGGCCAATTTTCTTGAAGCGAGGGGAATCGGGAGCGAATCAGGCTCTGCTATCTTAATCGTCCAGGCACCTGGCTGCCAAGCTCGCTTGGTCGCTCTTCAGGACAACTGCAAAGTTGTCTCTTTTAAAAAGCAGCGGCCGGTGGCCGAAGCGCGAAACGCTCGAAACGCTGGATTTTCCTGTTTCGCGCTTCGACCGCCGGTCGCTGTTTTTAGAGCTTGTAGGCCTCTTCGCTTGCTCATTCAATGCCTGTCTTGCTCAACAGCGAGGCCCAAATGATAACCAGCGAAAACCCATTGAACAGCATATGGGCCAAAATGCACGGCGTCACGCGATGCGTGCGGTGGTACAATAGCCCTAGCACCAGGGCAAACAGGAACAGCGGCGCAGGGGCGGCCCCCTGGCCGACGTGCATCAAGGCAAATAGGGTCGAACTTACCAAAATCGGCATCGCGCCGCTGGGTGGATGGGCGTTCAGGGCCTGCTCGGCCTGGGCCAGAGCTTGAGAACCGTCTTCCAGCGGCTGCTCTTGCTGAAAACGGGCGATGAGGCTCGTTCGGGCGAATTCGAATTCCAGCTTTTCAAGCCAGCCTTGCAACAACAACCGGAAGGCAAATTCTTCAAACACCGGAGCCACAATCCCGGCCACTACCGTCATGGCTAACAAATGCCACCAACTTTCGGTGTTGTCAAACACATCGAGAATCGCGTGTTCATAGGCAGTCACCTGAGTTAAGACCCAATTCAACAGGAACACAGGCAGCAACGCCAGCAGGGTGCCCAAGCTGCCCAGGCGCAGGTCGTCCAACGCCTGGCTTCGGGTGGTTGGCAGCCCCAGATCGCTCGGCGTGGCCCGCCATCGGTAGACCAACAGCGCCACCGCCCCGGCAATTGTTACCAGACGTAACAGGCCATTGAGCGTGATGAGTCGAGCCTGTTGGTCAACCGATAGGGCGTCGAGCCCTGCTTGCAGGTTGACCCCGCTGGCCTGAATCGAAAGTGCTTCGAGCAGCGACAGCAGCATGATGACCACTAGCAGGTCGAGCACTCCCCAAGGAACTGGTCGTCGGGCCAAATAGGGCAGCACCGCGTGGCCTTGTCGCCAGCGCCGAGCCAGGCGGAACCAAAGCGCGGCACTGGCGGACAGTACCAAAACGATGGCAACACTTACGAAGGGCGGGGTTGGTTCTGCCATTTATGCGCGCAACATTCGAATCGCTGCGACCACGTATCCGATGCCGGAATAGACGGTCGAGAACACCGCTGTCCAGACGAGGACGACCAGTGACAGGTTTAGCCATTGTGGCGGTGCGGTTTGCCACTCGGCCGAGCCCTCCAGGTCCAGGTAAGAGAGCCGGAACAGGCTGAAGCCAACGGCCACACATTGCAGCACCATTTTGAGCTTGCCGGCCATGTTGGCTGAAAAGTCGGCGCCTTGCTGTTCCAAAAAACTACGCAGTGCGGTCACCAGCAGCTCGCGGCCCACCACCAATACGGCCATCCAGGCGGCAATCTCCGATTGCGGCACGGCGGCCAGAAAAATGAAGCTGCCGCAGATGATGATCTTGTCGGCAAACGGATCGAGAATCCGCCCCAGTTGGGTGACCTGGCCGTAACGCCGCGCGTAGTAGCCGTCGAGCCAGTCGGTGCCGGCGGCCACGACAAACAGCACCAGGCTCACCAGATAGTATTCGGCCGGCAGGCAAACAAACAGCACCAGCGACAGCATCAGGCGGGCAATTGTTACCTGATTCGGTACGTTCAAGACCGAACTCGACACGGCAGGCGATGGTTTGGAGGAAGACATGCCGCGTGCGACTCCTAACGGATGGGACCGACGGCAGCGGCGACCAGATCGTAGCCGCTGGTTGCCACAATTTCCGAACCGACCAGATTACCAGGGGCCAAGCCCTCGCCGGAAAGGTAAATCACCGGATCGACGTCGGGCGCTTCGGCATACGAACGCCCGATCCAGACATTCGACTCGCCTGGCACGGCGGCATCGACCAGCACCTCGACCGACTTGCCGATTTGCGACTCTCCGTAGGCGAACGCGATCGCTTGTTGCACTTCCATCAATTGGGCCTGGCGCGCCTGTTTCACCTCGTCGCTCAGGTGATCTGGCAATCGAGCGGCCGGCGTATCGGGCTCAAGCGAATAGGCAAACGCCCCCAGGCGTTCAAAGCGTTGCGCCGAAACAAAATCAAGCAATGCTTGGAAGTCGGCGTCAGTTTCGCCAGGGAAACCGGCGATCATCGTGGTGCGCATCACCAGGCCAGGAATCCGTTCGCGGAGCATCGCCAGCAACGCTTCGGTTTCCCCCCGGCTCACCTTGCGTTGCATCCGCTTGAGCATCCGGTCGCTGCCGTGTTGAAGCGGCATGTCCAGATAGGGCACGATCCGCCTGCTGCTGGCGATCACCTCGACCAACGCGTCGGTCAGGTACATCGGATAAAAATACATCAGCCGAATCCAGTCGATCCCTTCAATCTGATCGAGTTGGGTGAGCAGTTCGGCCAAACGCGGTTCGCCATACCGGTCCTTGCCGTAGTAGGTCGTGTCTTGGGCCACGATGATTAGTTCGCGGACCCCGTCTTGGGCCAGCTCCTGGGCTTCGGCCACCACGTCTTCGATCGACTTGCTGAAGTGCTTGCCCCGCATCTTGGGAATTGCACAAAACGTGCACAGCCGGTCACAGCCTTCGGAGATTTTCAGATAGGCAAAATGTTTGGGCGTAACCCGAAGCCGGGCTCGGTCGGGCAACGGATTCGACGGGGCCGGGCGAAACACCGAACGCTGCTCTTCCAGGCCGCCGATCAACCGGTCGGCCACTTTGGTCACTTCTTCGCGGCCGAACACTCCGACCAGGTGGTCAATCTCCGGGTATCGGGTTAGCAAATCTTCCCGTTGGCGTTCGGCCAAGCAACCGGAGACAATCACGCCGCGCAGCGAGCCGTCGGTCTTCAGAGCGACCATCTCTTCGATTGCCGAATACGATTCGGCCCTAGCTTGCTCGATGAAGCCACACGTGTTGACGACCGCGAAATCTGCCTCGGCCGGATTTTCGACCAGCTGATAGCCGTCCAGTTGCAACAGCCCGAGCATCCGTTCGCTGTCGACCAGATTTTTGGGACAGCCAAGGCTCGTAAACGTATACCGGGCTTTGGGCTCGGCCGCCGAACATGAATCGGTAGGCAACGTGGTCACTTCGATCGTGGCATGGGGAGAGAGTGTGGATGTGGGGTGGGAATGTCGCTCTATCCTACTGCATTCGCCTGGTCTCGGCGAGGGGCCAGGAAAACAGCGGTCGGCGGCCGCTCGCTAAGCGGACGAATCCAAGGTTTCGCGAGCGGTCACCGACCGCTGCTTTTCGCCCTGCGAGAATGCCCCGCCCACCACCTGACCAATCGTCCAGTGTAAATCCTCCATCAAAAACGGCTTCGCCAAAATCGCCGTGCCCCCAGCAGCCCGAACGATCTCGAGCGCATCTGCCCGAGGAAAATCGAGCAGTGCCACCACCGGGGTGTCAGGCATCCGCCGACAAAAATCGGCCAATTCCTCGGTCGCGTCGGCATCAAGCTGAGAACCTTCCCAAATGCCGGCCGTTGCCCCGCGGACCGGGACCGCTTTGCCAGGCCGCACCCAACTGCAGGCCAGGCCACCCCAAGCGAGGGCATCGCCCAGTGCAGCGGCCGTTTCGACATGGCGCGTACAAACCACCAACAGACCGGTTTGCCGGGAAGGCTCGGCTCGGCTGACCGCCAGCAAACGCTCGAGTGGGTTGGCCGTGAGCGGCAGGCCCCATTCCGGGCAAACCGCCTCATGGACTTGCTGAAGCGAGCGGCTCAAGCGCGCCGGGCCTTCGTACCAGTACCAGCGAGACTCGCTCGGCCAAGGGTTTCCGGTCCGCAGCTCGCCTTCACACCAACTGCCCATCAACCCTACCAGCTTGGCCAGCGGCGCCAAGGTTCGCAAAGGCTCGAGGCCTGCGGCCGAAAACTCACCAGGTCGCGTTTGCAGCACCACGATCAAGTGAGGGGCGAGATCACCGCTGGCCAGTAACCGACAGGCCGCCGGCAACGACTCGGCCAGAACTAGCTTGGTCTCAGCATGCAGCACCGCCAACGGCGCCGCGAAATCGGCGTGACCATGGTCGCCAACCAGCAAGACACACGGCGATTGAGCGAAGCTACTCATACTCGCGATCGCGCTGAAGGAGCAAATCGTGAACTTCCGAGGCGCTACCAGCCTGGCGTAATGCGTCCAATAAGTCGGCATCGGTCACCAAGCGGCTCACCCGAGCCAGCGTGCGCAGGTGACCGGGGTCGTTGACCGAATTGATTAAGAAGAAAATGTCAGTCAACCGACCGCCACTGCCGCCAAAGGGGATGCCTGTGGCAGTGATTCCCAGGGCGATGAACGCCTGGCCAAGGTTCGAGGGCATCGGGCGTCGAGGGTGGAGCAGCGCGACGCCGTTCTCTTGGGCTGTCGGTTGCATCGCCTCGCGTGCCCGAACGGCTTCTTCCAACGCTTTAGGATCCCAAAGCAAGCCGGTCCCGGCGGCCAGTTCGGCCATTGCCGAAATTACCCTGGAGCGAGTCCGAGCATCCAACGGCACGGCGATCCCCTCGATCGGCAGCAGTTCGGCCAGGGAGATGGCGTCAGACTCTTGGGGAGCTGCCCGTTCTAGCACGGTCTCCATCTGGGCCAGGCCTTCATCGTCGGCCAGCCCGATCCGTTCTTCGAGCCAGTGATGGATCTCTGCCTGAGAGAAACGCCATTGGCCGCCGACCTTACGGCCAGGCAGATTGCCACGATCGGCAAGCTTGGCAATCTGCGCAGGCACCATGTGGAGATAGGCAGCCAGGCTGTCGACGTCAAAATCTTCGTGAGGCATGTCGGGTATTGTCTCCCTCGGCTGCCTGGTTTGTCTAGTCCGACTTCAGATTAGTCGGGAGAATTGCGAAGTCAGAAAAACAGCGGCCGGTGGCCGAAGCGCGAAACGGGGGAAATC
>JANQPJ010000411.1 GCA_028289525.1 Pirellulales bacterium | reverse complement strand
TTTCTCCAGTTTCAAGCTGAAACGCCTCACCTGAGGTCAATTCCTGTGACTACTTCTACACCAAACAGCCCCACTGCGCAAACCGCAGGCTGCACCCCTTGCACCCCCTCAGCCATGTTGGCGTTGACTGCCGAGGCAAAAATTCTTACCGTCCGCAATCCTTCCAATGCGAGAAGGAACGCCCCGTCACGGGGTAAACCGTCCTCCGGTAGAATCCTCTTGCCCGATAAAGCGATCTTTGCCATGGCTACCAACCCTTCAGCTTCCGTCCCGCTGCTCGACATCAATCGCCAAAACACCGATCTGCGCAAAGAAATCCTCGCCGCGATCGCCCGCGTCTACGATAGCGGGGCCTTTGTCTTGGGGCCTGAATGCGAAGCCTTGGAAAAGGAGTTGGCCGCCTATTGTGGAACCGAAGATGCGGTCGGTTGTGCCTCGGGTAGCGATGCCTTGCTGCTGTCGCTGATGGCTTTGGGAGTCGGCGCAGGAGACGAAGTGGTTCTGCCGAGCTTCACGTTTTTCGCAACCGCCGGCGCGGTTTGGCGATTGGGGGCAACTCCGGTCTTTGTCGACATCGAGCCAGACTCGTTCAATCTCGATCCGGCCGATTTGGAACGAAAAATTTCCCCGCAGACGAAAGTGGTCATCCCGGTCCATCTGTTTGGCCTGTGTGCCGACATCACGGCCATTCGGGCAATCGTCGAACCACACGGAGCCGTGTTGCTCGAAGATGCGGCCCAGGCAGTGGGTGCCGAACATGCCGGGCGTCGTGCCGGCAGCCTGGGCACGGCAGGCTGCTTTAGCTTCTATCCGACCAAAAACTTGGGCGGTTTTGGCGACGGCGGGATGATTACGACCAACGACGCGGCACTGGCCAAACGGCTTCGCCTGTTGCGCAATCATGGTGCCGAAGCACGCTACTATCACCACGACGTTGGGATCAACAGCCGACTCGATTCGATTCAGGCGGCCGTTTTGCGCATCAAACTGCGACACCTTGACGATTGGGCGGCTGCTCGCGAAGCCAATGCAAAACGCTATACCACGTTGTTCGAGCAAACCGGCTTGGCTCAGACACTTGGGCTTCCGCAAGCGACGCCTGGCGAACAACACGTTTGGAACCAATACACGGTGCGAGTGCCAGGCGGTCAACGTGACGCTTTACAACAATACCTGAGCAAATCACAGGTTGGCACGGCCATCTACTACCCGGTGCCGTTGCACTTGCAAGAGTGTTTTGCCTCGCTCGGTTATGAGTCAGGCAGCCTTCCTCAAACCGAACAGGCGGCTGATGAAGTGCTCTCGCTGCCGATCTTCGCCGAAATGACCGAGGCCGAACAGGACGTGGTCGTGGAAACGATGGCTCGCTTCTTTGCCCAGCAGGCTGGCGCTAATCATGCTTCGGCAGCTTGAGTTCGGTCGCGCGGCCCGAGGGCCGCACAACAAGCATCAATCCCAGGCCGACGATCAGCACTAGCAAAGCGTACGAGGCGACCCAAGATCGTCCGGCGTTCGCTCCCCCTGTCGTCTGGCCATAGACAAACGAGGCGGTGCTCAACACATGCGCTGTGGCCAGCCAGACCGGGATTCCCCGAGATTGATTTCGATGGATTCGCTGCAAAAATTTGCGCATCCCAAAGGCGTCCACTATAAGGACAGAGGATCAGTCTACCAGAGCGACTACCAAAACTATAAACGCCTCGGACAGACGAGACAACACGCCTGAGAACTGCAAAGTCGTCTCTTTCGAAAAACAGCGACCGGTGGTCGCTCGCGAAACCGATAAAATCGAGCCGTTTCGCGAGCGGCCATCGGCCGCTGTTTTTTGCACAGAAGCAACTTTCCCCCTGGGAATCACGTCCCTCGGCCTTGTAAAACCCAGGCCATCTGGGATATACTTGTGAGATTCGTGACCATGCGTTGTGGACTTCCCAGTCCGGCCGTATGGTCCTTTTGGCTTGCATAAGCGATAGGTTTCGCTGGTACGATCGGAGTGCACTTTGGGAACGAAGAAATCGGGGAAAGGTCGGCGGAAGGTGGGGCGGAAGAAACGCCGCATGCGTGCTAAAATTCGCCACCGTAAGAAGTAAGGCCGACAGCCGGTTGGCCGCTTGCGCGACCGTGTGCCATGTGGCCTGCTTGGTTGCTGGCTCATGGGTTGTAACTGTCACAGCCGAAGACGCCCCTCCCGCTTGGCGAAGTTTCTGTTCGCCGCTGGTCGCCATGTAGATTGGACGCTCCGCAATTGGTGTGGAACTGCCCAGCGGTAGTATTGCGCGCCGACTCGCTTTTCCCGCGTTGTCTAAACTCCTATAATTCCGTTGGAACGACAGGCAGGCCCTTCCGCAACTGGAACCGTTGCCTGGAGTAAATTACCAAAACGCGTACCGGTGTTTCGTCGGAAAAACTCGGCGAAAATTAGATCACGTCCGCCACGGTAAAAAGCAACTTGCTTTAAACCGGCTGGGAATCAATCTGCGAATCGCATGATGGCGCAACTTCGAACTAGGCAACGCTGGCTGACACCAACTAGATGGTTGTTGGGGTGCGTTGTGCTCTTCGGCATGAGTTCGGCAACCGCGCTGGCCGCTCTGCCAGCGGAAATACCTGCTCGACCATCAACCGTCGGCACGCTCATCCCGGTGCCGTTGCCGATTGCCGGCAACGTCGACAACCGGATCAAAGGCATGATCCAGCGTGCGGTGAGTCGTTTGGAGCGGCAAGACGCCCGACCGGTAATCGTGCTGGAGTTCTCGCCACCGGTCGGTGAAAGCCAAGGGAGTGACTTCACCAGGGCAGTCGCCTTGGCCACGTTTTTGATCAGTCCCCAGTTGGCCAGCGTGAAGACCGTGGCCTATGTGCCGCGAACAGTCAAAGGCCATGCCGTGTTGGTAGCCATGGCGTGCGACGAAATTGTGATGACGGCCGAGGCCGAATTGGGCGAAGCCGGCCTGGACGAACCGGCCGAACAGCCGATCAGCCCGGTGGTCCGTAGTGGCTATCGTCAGATTGCCGATCGGCGGAGGACGATCCCGGTGCCTTTAGCCCTGGGAATGCTCGACAAGCGATTGGAAGTGCTTAAGGTCGAAACCGATATCGGGATTGAATACCTGCTGCGCGATGATCTGGCAGCGCTGGCCGAGCGGCGGACGATCGAGTCGGAAGCCGTACTTTCACCTGCCGGGGAGTTGGCCCGACTGAGTGGCCGAGAAGGGCGCGATCTGGGCTTCGTCAAATATCTGGCCGCCGATCGCAACGCACTCGCCCGAGAGCTGGGCTTGCCGGCCGATGCGTTGCGCGAAGACCCTTCGCTCGGCGGAGCCTGGCGACCGATTCGCGTGAAGCTTGAAGGCAAGGTCAACCCGGCGTCGGCTAGCCAATTGCGCAGTTTGATCGACACCCAACTTCGGACCGAAGACGTGAATTTTGTGTTGCTGGAGATTGACAGCGCCGGCGGCTCGCTTTCCGACAGCATGGTGCTGGCCAACTATTTGGCCGGGCTGGATCGAGGGCGTGTGCGCACGGTCGCCTATGTGCCCAAACAGGCCCGGGGCGATGCGAGCCTGGTGGCCTTGGCCTGTGATCATTTGGTGATGCGCCCCGAGGCGATACTGGGCGGCCTGGAAAAAGACGGACTGGCCGAGGATGAGATTGCCGCCGCTCGCGAATCGATTCGTGAGTCGTTGGCCCCGCTCAAGTCGCGTTCCTGGTCAACGGTGGCGGCGCTCACCGATCCGAGCTTGGCTGTCTTTCGGTTCGAGCACCAACGGACCGGCCAGGTGGCTTATTTTTCCGATCAAGAACGGGATGAACAGCCGGAACCAGAACGGTGGACGCGCGGCGCAGAGATTACGCAGCCTGAGGTCGCGTTAGAGCTGGACGGCGCCAAAGCCAAGCAATTTGGCCTGGCCTGGGAGACGGTCGAGCAATTTGCTGAGCTGCGCCAGCTTTACGGCCTGAAACAAGATCCTCGACTGGTCGAGGTCGGCTGGGCCGAGTTTTTAATTCGCGCCCTGGCTCGGCCTGAGATCGCCATGTTGCTGTTGGTGTTAGGCGGCGTGGCCATCTATGCCGAGCTTCAGATGCCAGGCATCGGCATCGGAGGCTTCGTCGCTTGTGTCTGTTTCATGCTGTTCTTCTGGAGCAAGGCGCTCTATGGCACCGCCGGCTGGCTGGAAGTGATGTTGTTCTTGGGCGGTTTTTGTTTTCTGCTGTTGGAGATTTTTATCTTGCCAGGGTTCGGCATTTTCGGACTGGGCGGCGGAATGATGATCGTCGCCTCGCTGATCCTGGCTAGCCAAACCTTCATCCTGCCGCACAACGCGACCCAACTCGGCGAACTCCGCAACTCGTTGATCGTGGTCGGAGCAGCCGGCGTTGGAATCATAGCACTGGGGATGGTGATGCGCCACTACTTGCCGCATGCGCCGCTATTCAACCGGATATTGCTCCAACCGCCCACGCCCGAGGACCGCAGTGCCCAGGCCGACGACGGTCAACACGACGACTGGAGCCATTTGCTCGGCAAGACCGGCGTGACCAGCACCCAACTCACTCCTGGCGGAAAGGCCCGCTTCGGCAGCGAACTGGTCAATGTGTTGACCGGTGGCGAGGTGATTCCACCCGACACAACGGTCGTAGTTGTCCAAGCCCGCGGCAATCGGGTAATCGTCCAAACCAACGAGCCGGAGTCGGCATGAACATCATCGATCCACTCACGTGGTCCGTGCTGTTGATGGTCGTCGGATGTGCGCTGATCGTGCTAGAAGTCTTCATCCCCTCAGGCGGCATTCTGGGATTTCTGGCATCGATGTCCGTGTTGGCCTCAGTCGCCTTGGCCTTCTACCATCGTGGTCCGGCCGTCGGCTTTACGTTTACCTTGTTTGCCGTTTTGGCAATGCCGCTGTCGGTGATCCTGGCGTTTAAATACTGGCCTCACACGCCGATGGGCAAACGATTTTTGCTCGGCTTGCCGTCGGAAGACGAAATCATTCCCGACGATCGTCACCAGCGGCTCAAATCGCTGATCGGCAAACGAGGCACGGCCCAAACGCCTATGCTGCCCAGCGGGGCCGTGCGTGTCGAAGGCCAAACGATCGACGCCGTGAGCGAAGGCAGCCCAATCGAACCAGGACAGAAAATCGAGGTGATCGAGGTCCGCGCATATCGGGTCGTGGTCCGGCCAGTCGAGGGCCAGACGAGCGAATCGCCCCCACAGGCTGAGCCGGATGTCTTGGACAAGTCGTTGGAAGAACTGGGGATCGAGCCGCTGGACGACCCGTTGGCTTAAAACCAATTCTCTCCAACCCCGGTTACGTTGAATGGGTTGCGCTGAAGGTCTTGTTTTCATCGGGGTTTTCGCGACCTGGCGTTGGGGTTGCTAGCAGCGCAAGTAAAGAGTTTCGAAATTTGTAGCAACCGACCTTGACCGGTTTTTCGATCCGAGATATTCTCCCCGCCTCATGAGGACAACGTTAGCCGCTTGGCAAGGCATGGACGCCGTGACCGACACG
>JANQPJ010000410.1 GCA_028289525.1 Pirellulales bacterium | reverse complement strand
CCCTGAACCACTTCGCGATCCTGTACGAAGACCGCATGCCCGATTTGGGATAGCAAATGACATGCCCAGGTAGCGTGACACAAAAAACTTTACAGGCCCTGTTTCGCGAGCGGTCACCGACCGCTGTTACCGATCAACAGGGGAAATTTGGAACGACTGACTTTGGTAACATTTCAGCCGAGTCAGGGGAAAATCCGAATCTCGAAATCCGAAACGAAGCGAGAAATTCAAAACCGGAAATGACCAAAACATGCTGGCCACGCATCGGTTTCGAGCATTCGTGCTTTGGGCCTTCTGATGTGTTTCGGATTTCGGATTTCGTGCTTCGGATTTCTCCCAAGCCCCCGAGGGCTATTCCACTCAGCTGAAATGTTACACACTTTGTAGTTTCGCCTGCAACCGCACACGTGGATCTGGACAAATTTCGCACGCCAGATACAAGCTACAAGCTGCCGTCCAAGCCTTTTTGATAGTATTTGTGCGTGATGCTCTCTTGGTTCTCGAGTAGCCAGTCGATTGACGGTTCGTTGTGCATCGCCTTATGAATGGCCTGGGCAGTCGCTTTACGATGGATCTCGAACAAGGCTTTGTGGTCGAGGTTTTCGTCGGTCGCGGCACCGGGATTCAGCCAGACTGAGCAGACGATCCCTAGATCGTTCGCTTTTTCCTTGGGAATATCTCCTGCCCGAACGGAGTCGAGCACCCCGTTGGCAATCGCTGCCTGGACGGTTCCCATCAAAATGTTCGTGTAGGCCGTGCTCTTCACGGTCACTTTACTAACCATCAGAGTCACCGGCCGCACTTGGATATCGGTATTGAGAATCGCAAAGACCTTTGAGTGTCCGGCCGACTGATCACCGGTCAGCGTGGCAATGGCGGTTCCCACCGGGCCATCGAGTTCGCCGATCACCACCTCAGGCTCGGCCGCCGTAAACGGAGGCCCCCCGGCCACCAACGATTCGCCAGTCCGCATCACAATTCGTTCACTCATTGGTTTCCTTTCACTCCCACAAGAACATAAAACAGGGTTTGCTTCCTCCAGTTCTCCAACGACCGGGTTGTCATGCCAAAGGCATAGGCAATCCTCTCGTCGGGCCACCTCGGGCCGCTCGCCCCCTCATCACACATGAGTATCGCATGGGCCGCGTTGAACCTTCCAGGCGGCAACTTGCAGCTTCCCACGCTTTCCCTTGGCCGCTTGCTGCAACACATCTCTCTTCCCTCGTCAGCTTGATACGATAAATCTTGCGATGGGCCTTGGACATCCGTTCTTCCTTGATCCGAGTGGGTTCAACATCCCCCCCTTCTCAAATCAATCTCTACTCGAAAACCAAGCTGCGACGCATATACTAGCAGACCATGTGACACTCGGAAAAGTCACACCAGGCCCGAGTCTGGCCAGATTTTCTGGCAGCTGTCAATCCCTCTTAAATTTCAGTACAAATACAAGCCCGACGCGCAAGCGAGGGAAGAGGTTCCACTCAAGTTCCCTCGTTTGCGCGTCGGGCTTGTATTTGGGTGGTTTTCAAAACACCAGAAATATTTGCCGCACACGCAACGTCCAGGCAGGAAGACTGCAAAGTCAAAAAAACAGCGGTCGGTGACCGCTCGCGAAACACGCGGTTCCACAAGCTCTCTTCACACTCAGCCGCATCAATACCGCATCATCCCTGGCTCGATCTCTAGAGCCCATTGGTCGATGCCGCCGGCCATGCTTTGAGTCCTGGAAAACCCTTGCTGGCGGAGCCAGGTGGCCACCTGAAAACTGCGGCCGCCATGATGGCAGTAGACCACGATCGGCCGCTCGCGAAACGATTCGAGTTCGCCAGCTTGATCCGTTAGCGTGCTCATCGGCAACGAAGTGGCCCCATCAAGGTGGACCAGGTCATATTCGTTTTGTTCACGGCAATCGAGCAACACGAATTGGTCGTCTGCATCGAGTCGTTCTTTGACGGCAGCGCAGGTAGTCTCCAACGGCGGTTCAACAGACTCGGCATCCGATGCTGGCATCTTCAGGTATCCTCGTGTGGTTTGATGGGCAAACATAGTCGCGAGCGTGATGGCTCCAGGCACAGCGACGTTCTCGTGTAGGGCCAACGTACAGCCCTCGGGGCAACATTCACCTGCGGCACGTTGAATCCAAAGTCAGTCGTTCCAAAAACGAGAGTTCAAAAAACCGGTTGTTTTGTAGAAATCTGTAAAACTTCCTGTTTCGCGAGCGGCCACCGGCCGCTGCTACTGATGTGCCAAGAAGTTTGGAACGGCTGAAAGTGTATATCAAAAAAGCCCTGGCACCCAATAAGGCACCAGGGCCGTGTTGAAAAACAAGCCGGCGGGAAACATCGCCTAGGCCGCAACGCCGCCTTGTTCGATCTGGTTACTAAGAAAACGTCAATCAATTTCCGAAGGAATCGGCTCACCACCATTACGTGTGATGAGTCGCAGATAGACGTTGCGGTCAACCGTCTCGGAACTGATCGTGGACACATGGCCATCAGCAAAAACATGCACCACTGCGCCACCGGAGTGCTCACTACTAGGCCCCCACGCACGAGGCTCGGTGCCTGAATGGAGAGCTGCTGTGGCATAAAAATCTGTGGTTGTCGTCGCGGCGAAATCGGCAGGAGTAGGCCCAGTATTCAGGGCAAGTCGATTACCGGCCGAGGCTGCCGCCGTATCCGGCCATCCCAACAAACCGTCTGGAGCCCCTGAAGCTCCGATGGTCGGCTGGGTAGGCGACTGAGGCCAAGCCCCCACGACCCACGCCGAGGAGCCTCCAGCCCAAGCGTTATAGGCCTCTTCTTTCGATTCACAAGCCACAACGGTCTTCGAGGTGCCATCGCGCACATCCGCTAACCGCAACCCTCGCTTGGCATTGCCGGTTGCTGGAAACGGTATCGCACCGTTCCCGTCGGTACCCGACGTGACGGCGGCATAGGAGAAATCGTTCTGCATCAAATTGCCTGAAGCGTCCATCGCTGCGGAAACGATCGCCACATAGGTACTACTGGCTGGCGCCAACGTACCGGCCAGAGTTCCCGTTTGATCAGCATAATCCGAACGTGCGGTGTCGGACCGATCACCTCCACCATAGCTTGGACAAAGCAACGAGTTAATGGCGCTCGTCGTCATATGAATGTCATCTGTCGGCTCGGTATTCGTCGCATCCCAAAGCGCGAGTTCAAAGTTTCTGGACGTCTGCTCAAGATTTTTGTACAGCACATTCTCTTCGATATACGGCAAACACTTCACCAACCAACTGTAGCCTTCCGGTGTGCCGGTGCCGGGAACACCTGTCGCACCCGGGGCATGGATTCGCGGCTCGGTTGATGCCAGCGGAAATCGCTTGATCGAATCGAGGTGGTTGTGGAGCGCTAACCCCAACTGCTTCATGTTGTTGACGCACGAATTTCGCCGGGCCGCCTCGCGAGCAGCCTGAATAGCTGGTAGCAACAACCCTACCAGCACGCCGATGATGGCAATCACCACCAGTAGTTCGACAAGGGTAAAACCTCGCCTGTTGCTTCGAGTCACCATGGGACACCTCCTACACAGGGAAAACAGAAATGAAAAGAATAAAGAACGCACACCCGACGCTAGCCTTCCTGGGCTTGCGTCGAGAAAAACCTGAATAAGAATCACTCTCGTGAATAAGAATGCTTTTCAAAGACCCCAGCGACGCGTTGCGGCTAAGGAAGTATGGAGATCTAGCAGTTTCAGGAGATTAGAACAAAAAGATAGACGAGCGTCTAACTGCTCACAACCTATCCTGCTTGAAGTCCAGTGTCAAATGCTCTAACTCGATATTTCTTCGTATTTTAAGGTCTTCCAGTGTCGTGCCTAAGCGAGCGACCCTCTAGCCGCGCTCACAACGCGTCGCCGGGAAATACCAGGAAAAGTACGCCTGTAATCAAAATGAGAAGTCGCGCCATCATGATGATGGCACTCAACCGGTTAATCGCCATCGACGCTTTCGATCCGGAAAACGGATGATTTCCGTAACTCATTATTTAAAAAACATTTCCTCGCTAATCGTTCAACTTGCCGGTCGAGTTTGGCACGCAGACTGCAACTTGCTTCCATCGACCCGGTCAAATTCGAAATTTTGTTTCTTACAGACCCAATGGCCCCCCCACAGCCGCTTAACTTTGACTTTCGGAGGAAAGACCCATGATGACCTCGACTCAACTAACCGCCGCTGTTTTGACGCTTCTCGCCGGTTCGCTCGTTCCCAGCACGGCTAGTGCGGATACCTGGCACCATATTGATCGTCTGGCATTGAAGCTGGAACGGCAGTCCAGAGAGCTGCGACGGGAATTCCGTCACCACTTCCGTCATACGTGCGACTACGATCATCTTTCTCACGATTCACGCAAGTTAGCCCGTCTGGCCCGTCATATCCACGAATCGGTCCATTACGGCCGAAATCTGCACGATGTGAAGCGTGATCTGCGTGAAGCAAAGCATTTGTTCCGCCACCTAGAAGAGGTCGTCGACCGGACGATCTATCGTACTCGCCACGGCCACGTACGGCATGTGCGACACTTGATGTATGACATCGAAGACACCTTGCACCACCTTCGTGACGCTGTGCGAGCGCTGACCTCCCGTTGCCACGTGCGTCGGGTTTACCACAAGCCAGTACATACTGGCCACAAGCCCCACTACAGTAGTGGTGGCATTGAATTCAGCCGCGGCGGACTCTCGTTCCGGATTGGATTCTAGACGCGGTGGAGGGTTTAGGGTGAAGGGTAACGCGCAAGCGTTTCTTTGTCCTCGGCTCTCGACCTTTGACCAAACTTCAAGAGTGGAGAGACAGGTCGCGTGTGGCCTGTCTCTCCTTTTTTAATTGCTTTTCAGGCTAAATATCTTGATTGCTTTCCAGGCTGAATATTGTGTAGGATCGGGCACCAGATTTAGCGAAAGGGCATTCAGGGACGTTCGAGAAGAGGCTGGACTTGTGAAACGATTCTTTTTCCGCTGGTTCAAGTTTTGCGCTCTACGAGCTTTCGGTCGTCGAAAACACCGCCCTCTACAGCCTTTCGAGTTGCTCGAACAACGACGTTTGTTAACCAGCGTTTCACTCGCTCCGACCAGTGTGGCCGAACAAGACGGTGCCGGGGCCACCACGGCCACGGTCACTCGGGCAGATCCGAACGACGTCGGCAGTTCGATCTGGGTACGCTTGGCCAGCAACGACACCGGCGAAGCGGTGATCGCCGGTGGTCATGCCACGCGCTACGAGGCCATCTTGCGTCCGGAAAACGCGGTGCCGCCGTCAAATTCGACGGCCAGCGGAACTGCCGCCTTCACGCTGCGGTCGGCCGGTGATTCGCTGGCACTCGACTACGCCTTTGAGTTTCAAGGGCTCGATCTAGACGGCCTGCAAACCCCCGGCGACGACAGCGACAACGTGACCGGGTTTCACCTACACGTTGGCACGCCAGACATCAACGGCCAGCTTATTTTTGGCTTCCTAGGGCCTCAGCACGATCAAACCGATTTGATGGTCGACGCAGCGGCCGGAATTGTGACCGGCACCTGGGATATTAGCGATGTCAATTTTCCGGTCGTTCGTCCAGTCTCCTTTTGGCTGAACGAACTTGCCGACGGCTTGATCTATGTCAACGTGCATACCCTAGGCAACCCGCCTGGAGACATTCGTGGTCCGCTTGAAGCGTTGGAATCTGCCGACCGGCTGATTGAAATTCCCATTGGCCAAGCTTCCGCCACGGTGGCGATTGATGCCGTGGAAGATTTGGTCTTTGATGGCGCGCAAACGGTCGAAATTCGCGCCTCGACGCCCGACTTGGTCGATGGAGTTGCCACGCTCGAAGTGACTGACAGCACGGTGTTTCAAGTGGTCCAAACAACTGCGGTCGCCAGCCGAGTTGACATCGAACTGACGTTGCCTGTCGACGTCGACTCGCTGTTGCTTTATACCGGCCAACAAGTCGGCCCCGACACCCCGGTCGTGCAATTAACTGGCGCTAGCGTTGGACCGGTCCGCGGTTCGTTGGCCTGGGACGCGCCGACTTCCACGGTTCAATTCCTGCCCACCGGCGGACCGTTGGAGCCCGATACCTACACGCTGGCGGTCGAAGGGCTGCTGCATCCTACCGGCGTGTTGCTCGATGGCGACGCCGATCGTGTCGACGGCGGTCGTTTTGAAACCCAATTCACCATCGAGGAAACCACCGACCGGTGGCTGGGCTTGCCAGACTTTGCTCGAGGGCCAGATCAATCGGTCGAACTCGGCGGTTTGCCGGGAATTCCGGTTCAGGTCGATGACAGCACCGGGCTAGAGCAGGTCGAGTTTACTCTGCGTTTCGATCCCGCGTTGCTTGATATTTCTGGCGCACAGCTTGCCGACGGTTTGCCAGAGGGTTGGCAGTTTGATAGCCCGGTCAATCTCAACACGCCAGGCCAAGTCACGGTAAGTCTATCAGGCACCGAACCTTTAGCCGCGGGCCAGGAAAACTTGGTGTTGCTCACGGGCTCGGTGCCTGAGTCGGCGGAGGTTGGCCAGCTCGGGCTGCTCCAATTCACGGACCATTCGCTAAATAACGATGGCTTGGCCGCCCGCGTGGATGACGCGGTCCAGACGGTTGCCTATTTTGGCGACGCCACCGGCAACGGAAACTACTCTGGCTTGGACGCCTCGTTGATTGCCCGCGTGGCAGTTGAGTTGGACACTGGCTTTGCTGCCTATCCGAACATCGATCCAGTGCTGATTGGCGACGTAACCGGCAATGGCGATCTTTCGGCGCTCGACGCCTCGTTCGTGGCCAGAAGAGCCGTCGGTCTCGACCAAGCCGAGATTCCCGATTTGCCTGGGGCCACGTCGCTCGTGGCCACGTTGCTCAGTTCGCCTGTTGAGCAATCCATGGCTTCAGAATCTGCCTCAGCTGCGATCGTACTTTGGGCGACCGAGCAGGAAGAGCGTGCTGAAGAGTTTTCTTTCAGCAATTTGGCCGAGATCGTGCAAAACCGGACGTCTTCTCTACCTTCTTCTGACAACGTAAACGTACTGAGCGAAGAAAATCCGACGCGTCAGCGACTCGACCGACCGAAACGCGAATCATCTGAGGCAACAGGCGAAGACGAACCACAAGATTCCGACTGGCATGCGTCCCTCGACGCTTGGTTCAACCGGCTGGGAACCGTTTGAAGCGGGGATACCGTTTGAAGGCGTGAAGCGCCAGCGAAGGAATTCTCGATCAGCACAGGCTACGCTGTAGTTAATTGGATCACGAATGACACGAGTTTTCTATTTTATTCGTACGATTCGTGGTCACTTTTTAAACCTTGTTCTCAAGCAGAAAGTTTGTTTCTCGGCGTCAAAGATCGGCGCTCCAGTACTTGTGAACAAACGTCGCCGCGAAATAGAGCGTCCAGCAAACCGTGTAAACCACACAGACGCCTAGAAACACTCGCCACATTGGCGCCACGGTGTATTCCTGCAGCTTCGAACGCCGGCGAGCCCGCACCAAGTCGTCTTGCAGCGTATCGCCCAAAATGCCTGTGAAGCTGGCGATACTCTTTTTCGAAGCCCCTGAGGCCGGATTGGTCAACGCTCGTTTGGCCGCCATCAGGGCTTTGGCGTTGGTCGGTGCTTTGGAAATGATTTCCGCATTGGAACGCGAGATTTCGTCGTTGCCGTAGAGTGTCGCGATCACTCGATGTTGTGGGGTCCATTCCTCTTCAGGCACCCCTGTGACCACCCAAGCTTTCCGTCCTTCAACTTCCGTTCTCCAAGCAAACCAAGGGCCAGGTGTATGCATGTTCCGAGCTTCTTGTTCCAAGTTCGAGGATGCTAGATGTCCGCGGCTAAGGAATCTTCGCCACGTGAAAAGAGGAGAAACCACGTGACTCCGGATGACAAGAGCCTCCAGAGCACGCTTCATAGTATGCCACAAATGGGCCGTTTTTCAATTCGTTCTGATGGGCTGCTATTGGAGTAAGACAAAGGACATTTCGACCAGGAGAATCGTCCTAAGTCGCCCAAAACGGTCTGTCTTTCGCCTAACAGGGGGCCAGGACGAGGAAATCCACCGAATTTTTGACGCTATTTCTTACTTCAACTAGCATAAAGAATATCCGTCGACGGGGCTCCTGAGGTTTCAAAGCAAATCCAAGCACGAAGCGTTAGCGAGTGAATATTCGCGTTCACGGTCAACCCGCATCGCCCACTCACTTAGCGTTTCGTGCTTGGATTTTTCATTCGGCTTGTTTTGAGGCAAAGTTGAGTGGCGGCGATTTGAAGCCGTTTTGAAACCGATGTCTAGTGCAGGTTTAGTTGTTCCAAATTCAACGTACTCGTTGGTAGCAGCGGTCGGTGACCGCTCGCGAAACGTTGGAATGTATTTTGGTAATCTGCTCTAGCACCCACCGGTGGATGAAGGTGAAGAAGATGGCTTATTGAAGGAGCCAAAGAACAGAGAGGTAGGCTTGTGTGCGGTGGAATCGCTAACATGGCCTTTAACAATTCCCGTGCGTCTGCTGGCAACGACTCTTGCCAGCGGCTTCCCCCGAGATTTTTAGGCCGTTAATTCGATGTTGCTCTTACTGATTTGCCTGCTGGTTGTGATGGCCGGATGGTCGCTGCTTTGGTTTGCCACAAAAAGGCGCTCGTTGGCGCTGGCTAGAGTGCGCGCTAGCGCTGGCCCAAGCTATGAAACGCTCGAAGCGCGCGAGATGCTGACCACGGCTCCGGTACTCGAGGCGCTCGATGACGTTACGTTGCTGTCTGGCTCGCCGCTGCATATTCCGCTCAATGCTTCGGATGCCGAAGGTGGCCCACTTACGTTTTCAGCTACCAGTGACAACACTTCAGTCACCACGTTCATTCCCGAAGGGAACCGCAGTTGGCGCGTCTCGGTTACCAATTTTGGCGACCTGGTGTTCGAGTTGTTCGAAGGCCGCGCTCCCCGGGCAACCGAGCGCATTATCGAGTTGGCTGAGTCGGGGTTTTATGAGGACATCATCTTCCATCGGGTGATCAATGATTTTGTCATTCAAGGCGGCGACCCAACCGGCACCGGAACTGGCGGCTCAACGCTAGGCGACTTTGACGATCAATTTCACCTTGATCTGCAACACAACCGAACCGGCCTGCTGTCGAAGGCCAAGAGTTTTGATGACACCAACGACTCACAGTTCTTTGTGACCGAAGGGCCATCGCGATTTCTCGACTTCAACCACACGATTTTCGGCCTGCTGGTCGAAGGCGAAGACGTGCGAGCGGCGATTAGTGATGTGCCGACCGGTGCCGGCGATCGCCCCTTGACCGACGTGGTGATCGAATCGACCGAGGTTTTTGTCGATCAAAACAATGGGGTTCTGATGCTCAGGGCTCCTGAAGGATTTACCGGCACGGCCGAGGTTGCCGTGATGGTGACCGATGCCGATGGGAATCAAGCTACCCGCACGTTCACCGTCACGGTGACTCCCGACACGGTGGCAAACGACCCCTTTCTGGCGGATGTCCCGCGTCTGGAAACAACGGTCGACACCGAGGTAACCCACCAACTGACTCATTTCGACGCCGAAGGCGATTCGACGTTTTTCTTGGACGAAGCCCGGCTGTTGGCAAACGGCTTTCGGGTTCCTGAAGCCTCGCCCCCCGATCTAGACTACACGGTCGATTTCGACACTGGCTTGTTAACCGTGACGCCGTCCAACGGCATCACCGGCACTTTTGGCGTCTGGGTCGCCACCGGCACCCGATCGGGACCGATCAGCAATCCAGAAGCGTTTTTGGACTATCAGCGGGTTGAAATTTACATCGGTCAAGCCACCGAAGCCCGCACCGAACTGACGATTGTTCACGAGCCGACCGCAACCGACAGTTTGGGCGAAGTGGCCGTGTCGCCGGCGAGCGACAATTGGGTTGACGAATGGCAAACATTTTGGGTTGAGGTCTGGCTCGACACTCCTGGCGGGACTGATACCCCGATTACTAGTGCTTCGTTCGATCTCGACTTTGACCACCGTTATCTAGACGCCACCGAGATTGAATATGGCCCTTCGTTCACGCTCGATCAGGAAGGGACGATTAGCAACAGCCCTGGTTTGGTGCGAGGCTTGTCGGCCAGAACCGACCGGACTGATCTTGGCGATAATGCGAAAGTGCTGTTTGCCCGGGTGCGTTTCGAGGTGACTGAAGAGCTACCGCTCAATGCCGATGGCCACCATATCGAACCGATCGACTTACTTACCTTTGAACTCCAGGATCGCGAGATCGAGAGCACCACTGGGCCGCTGTCGCTGGCCGACAATCAGGTAGCTGAAGCTCACCTGTTCCCGGTGATGTACGACCTGGACAACAGTGGTCAGATTGGCTTTAGTGATTTGGCGATTTTTGCCGCTTCGTTCCTCCAGGATGTCGGCGGCCAGCCTAGCTCGTTTGCCGCCGATTTCGATCGTTCCGGCCGTGTTGATTTTGCCGACCTGAGTCTGCTTTCTGCCAATTTTTTGAGGTCGAACTCCGATTCGGTCGAACTCATCTACGCCTCGAACTTCCCCGATGCATGGCTACCGGACAATCTGGTGGCAGCGTTTGCGGCCGACCCGCTCGCCTTGTCGGCCCCAAGCTTGGATCCGTCGGCCGTGACGCCGCTACTGGCCGAAGCCTCGCAACGCGTGGCGTTGGTCTTAGGCGAAGACGTGCTGCCTACGCTCTCCAGCGTCGACTATCAGGTGGTCGATTTACCTGGCCAAACCTTGGCCCAATACACTCAGGACCAAATTTTGATCGACGTCAACGCGGCCGGCCACGGCTGGTTTGTTGATCCGACGCCTGGCAGCGACGAGGAGTTCGATGCCACAGGCCGAATGCTTGATTCAGCTGACGCCAGCCGGATCGATCTGCTAACCGCGTTGATGCATGAGCTAAGCCACGCTTCAGGCTTAGAACACAGCGACGCCGATGACCTGTTGGCCCCCGCGCTGGAGGCCGGGCGTCGTCTTTCACTGGAGGATGCAGATTTCGCGGCCACGGTCGACACAATTCTCACCGACCTAGCTGAGCAAGACGAGGCGTCTCAGGAAGAATAGAAAAAGAGAGGCGCCGCCCGGATTCGAACCGGGGATGGCGGATTTGCAATCCGCTGCCTTAGCCACTTGGCTACGGCGCCCAACTGGACGTAAGCTATGCAATCAATAGATTTACGTCAAGG
>JANQPJ010000409.1 GCA_028289525.1 Pirellulales bacterium | reverse complement strand
GCGAGACACCGTGCAACAAGCTGTACGAACCGGCATGATTCCGATCATCAACTCGATGATGATCGTCGGCGTGGTCAGTTTGCCTGGCATGATGACCGGTCAACTGCTGGCCGGCACCGATCCGATTGAGGCCGTCAAATACCAAATCGTCATCATGTTTCTGATCGCCTCGGCAACTGCCCTGGGCACACTGACCGCCGTACTGTTGGGTTATCGCCGAATGTTTAGCTCGGACCACCGCTTCCTTCCCCATCTGCTTCAGAAGCCAGGAAACCGGTAGCCAGGAAGACTACAACGTCGACTCTTTGTTGCGAAACGGTATTACAAGCACGACGCGCAAGTTTTGAAGTTGCAATTGCTCTATAGAGCAAATTACCAAAATGCGTGGTGATGTTTCGTCGAGAAATCCCGGTGAAGACTAGGTGTCGTCCGCCACAGTAAAAAGCAACTTGCTTTAAAACAAAGCCTGGCAGATCTCAACTCTCCCTCCTAACTCGATATCCCAAACATTCATACATCGCCACGGCCGCCTGCCAAGTGGCGTGCGTTTCAAGATCGATGCGCCGATAGCCTGCATTCCAGGCAACCACCTCTAGTCGTCGTACCAACGCAGTGCCGACTCCTTGCCGGCGCCAACTCGGGTGGACCAATAACCAGTGAATGGCAGCCCGCGTTGAACGCAATGCCAGTGTGCCTACCCCAATTGCCTGCTGATCGCGCTCGGCAAACCACATGCAATCCGGCGACCACCACGGCTGCCGGGTGAACTCGCGTGCAAAATCCTTCTCCGTCCACTGGCCAACACCGCGCGTCTCTGGCTCGAAAGCCGCGGTACGCAGTGTAAGAAAGGTGGCCATGTCTTGTACGCCTGCATAGCAGCGCAATGCCATGCCCGTTGGGCAATCAACCGCTGGACACTCCGCAAGCTCACGGAACATCCGCCACACGCTGCTCGACATCACTGCCCCCCTAACGCCTTGTCTGGAAAATGCCAGACACGGCCAGAAATCTACCACCAAAACCACCCGAATGAGGTGTCTATCTCACGAGAAAACCTTTCCCCAATTTCTTAAAATCTACGCAATCCCTCTTCAAAAAAGAACTTACAGGATTCCACGCACGAGACAACAGGCGACAGATATCTCCCGAAAAACGCTTGATTTCTGTCACAAAGAGAATATATTCTATCTATCTATGATTGAAATCTCTCCAGACCCAGTCAAAATGGAAGACGCGGGGGTATCTGTCCGTACTCCCCAGCGAGGAAGGAGTCCTATGTCGACCAGCGAACGACGTCATCGGCTGTTAGAGGTAGTTCGGGGGCGCGGTTTTGCCACGCTGCCTGAGCTAGCGACGGAAATGCGTGTGTCGGAATCGACAATCCGGCGCGATCTTGGCCACTTGGAGCATTCAGGCCATGCCCGCCGCACACATGGCGGCGTGTTATACACCGGCGCGGCCGGGAATGTTCCGCATTTTGAGTTACACAAATCACCAGACGCCGAGAAGAAAAGGTCGATTGCCTGCAAGGCGGCAGAGCTCATTGACGACGGCGACACGCTGCTGGTCGATGGCGGCACCACCACCTATGAGGTTGCCCGACGGCTAGCTGGCCGCACACTCCAGGTTGTGACCAACTCGCTGCCAGTTGCCAACCTACTAAGCACGTCCGCCGAATGCGACGTGGTGGCGGTGGGCGGTTACGTTCACGCGAAAACTGGCGTGATGGTTGGTCCCCATGCCATCCGCATGCTGAGCGACCTAAATGTTCAAAAAGCAATCCTGAGTGTCGCGGCCATCAGCGATGGCGGTTTTTACAACAGCAACATGCTGCTAGTCGAAGTCAAACGAGCCGTGATGAAGGCAGCCGATCAAGTGATTGTAGTGGCCGACAGCACCAAGTTTGGCCACAAGAGTCTTACTCAATTGTGTGACTGGAGTGAAGTCGACTATTTAGTGGTCGACGACGGGCTCTCCGACGCTTGGCGGCAGCAAATCGCCGACAACGGCACAACCTTACACCTCGCGGAAACAGACGAGACTAGTTGAGCAAGGGTGTCTGAAGCACGACTGAATTTTCTCGGATACGAATCCACAACTATACGAGACCACGAAAAGCGAACTTCGCATGATGAACACCTCGACCATGGACCGCAGCGCGATCGAACAAATCGTGCGGCAAATTGTCCTTGCCCAAACCAACGGCCCCCCCGAAACTCCGAACTTGGTTGTCAGCACCTCGGCCCGGCACGTGCATCTGACCGATGAGCATGTCGAAACGCTGTTTGGCAAAGGGCACACGCTCACCCCGCAAAAAGAGCTGTATCAAACCGGCTTTTACGCGGCGGAGGAGACGGTCATGGTGGTCGGTCCCCGGCGTCGCATGTTGCCGGCGGTTCGGGTGCTTGGCCCCACGCGTCCCCATAGCCAAGTGGAGTTGGCGTTTACCGATGGGATTTCGCTCGGCATCGAATTGCCTGTCCGGGCAAGCGGCAAAATCAAGGGCACGCCAGGCTGCGTGTTGGTTGGGCCGCAGGGAGTGGTCGAGTTGAGCCAAGGCGTGATCCGTGCCGAGCGACACGTTCACATGAGCCTCGAAGACGCCCAGCGTTATAGAGTGGCCAACGGTGACCGCATGGATTTAAAAATCGGGTCGTCGTGTGGCGTGGTGCTCAACGATTTGTTGGTTCGAGCAGATGAAACGAGCAAACTGGAGGTCCATATTGATACGGACGAAGCCAACGCGGCCGACCTGGACAACGCCACTAGCGTCGAGCTGGTCCGCCAAGACAGCGACTGTCGCTGCCGTCAAGGTTGATTCGCCTGGCTTTCTTTTTACCTGAGTAACGTTGAACAAATTCGATTTCTGTATTTCACTTTTTAGACGGAGATTTTAGCAATGGCAAAAACCATGGAAGCGCTCGGCATGATCGAGACCAAAGGGTTTGTCGCCCTGGTCGAGGCCACCGACGCAATGATCAAAGCGGCCAACGTCGAATTCCACGGCTGGGACAAAGTCGGCTCAGGGCTGGTCACGGCCTTTGTCACTGGTGACGTGGCCGCAGTGAAGGCCGCCACCGATGCTGGGGCGAATGCGGCTGGCCGGATTGGCGAAGTGGTTGCCGTTCAGGTAATTCCGCGTCCGCACGAAGACCTGAACATTGTAATGCCGGCCCCGCCGACCAAGAAAACTCGCTAGGCCCTCGAAACTGGCGCTAGCTTCTCATTCACTCTTTCTAACTACTAAGGGAAACCTAACCATGCAAGATGCCATTGGACTCGTAGAAACCAACGGACTGATTGGCTTGGTCGAAGCCACCGACGCGATGGCCAAGGCCGCCAACGTGAAGATCATGAAACGCGTATCAATTGGCGGCGGCTTGGTCACAACGGTCGTCAGCGGCGACGTCGGCAGCGTGCGTGCGGCTGTTGAAGCCGGGGCGAACGCGGCTTCGCAAGTCGGCGACCTGCGATCGAGCCACGTGATTCCACGGCCTGCTGACGGCGTGCTGGACGCCTATCTGTCGTAGTCGCAACACCCCACGAGCGCAAACGTAGGATGCCCACGATCATGAAGATCTTCGTTGCAAATCTCGGCTCAACGAGTTTTAAGTATCGGCTCTATGAAATGGCCGAGGAAAAGCAGTTAGCCCGAGGCGGCGTGGAACGCATCGGCGAAGCGCAAAGCTCTTGTTTCGTCGAAATCGGAACTGAGCGGCGCGAACTGGTCGCCGCAGCGCCCGACCATGCCGCCGCGGTTCGGCTGTGCTTAGAGCAGTTGACCGACCCGGAAATCGGCTGCCTGGACCAAGCCGGCGAAGTGTCGGCCATCGGGTTTAAGGCAGTTCACGGAGGCCGCGCGAGCGGGGTCGCCCGAGTTGACAACGAAGTGTTGCAGGCCATGGACGAGGTGGGCATGGTGGCCCCGGCGCATAATCCGCCCTACTTGGCGGCAATGCGGTTGCTGCACGAAAGGTTGCCTGAGATACCACTGGTCGCGGCGTTCGAGACTGGGTTTCATCAAACGATTCCAGAACGGTTACGGCACTATGCCGTGCCCTGGGAATGGGCTGAAAACCATCTGGTTCGCCGTTGGGGATTTCATGGCGCGAGCCACCGGTATGTGAGCAATCGTGCGATCGAGCTATTAGGCCGTGAGGATGCCAAGGTGGTTTCCTGTCACCTAGGCGGTTCGAGCAGCGTGTGTGCGACTCGTGGCGGTAAGAGCGTGGCAACCTCGATGGGCATGAGCCCCCAGTCGGGTTTGCCGCAGAACAATCGTTGTGGTGATTTTGACCCCTTTGCCTTGCCGTTGGTGATGCAGCAAACCGGCAAGTCGCTGGAAGAAGTGCTGCATGCCTTGGCCGAGCAGAGTGGTTTGCTGGGCCTCTCCGGCAAAAGTGGCGACGTGCGCGACCTGGCCGCCGCGGCCGAACAAGGTCATACGCGATCCCAACTGGCGCTCGATGTCTTTGTCACTTCGGTACGTCATTCCATTGGAGCCTACTTGGTCGAATTGGGCGGCGCCGATGCAATCGTCTTTACTGGCGGCATTGGGGAGAATCGGCCTGAGATTCGTGCCAGTGTATGTGCCAACTTGGCATCGTTGGGCATTGAAATCGACCACGCCTTGAACGTGCAGACTCACGACGAAAGTCGCATCAGCACGCCGAGAAGCCACACCGAAGTTTGGGTCATCCCGACCAACGAAGAGTTGGTGGTCGCTCGTCAGGTACGTGATTTATTACAAGAAGAGGGCACCACGGTCAATTGATTGACTGACGCCAGTCTCGTGCGCATCGGTCGAACTCAGATTCCGTCAAACCGCAGAGAACGATTATGTTTGTTGCCAAAGTCACGGGAGCGGTTGTTTCCACCCAAAAGGTCGATTCGTTGACTGGCTATAAGCTGCTGGTCGTCGAACCTTATCGGTTGGACCCTAACACTCGTCAAAGCCTTATGACGACCGGCAGAACGTTTATTGCAGTCGACATGCTCGGCGCCGGAGAAGGGGAGTACGTGCTGCTCACGCAAGGCTCCAGTGCCCGGCTCACCCCAGAAACGAAGGAATTACCGATCGACGCGGTCGTTGTCGGCATCGTCGATTCGGTGCATATCGACCAGTGCTGTGTGTTTGATCGGGAATCGAATTCTCGCACCTAAATTAAATGCAGTCGTTTCAGATTCTCTTGGCAAATCAGTAGCAGCGGCCGGTGGCCGCTCGCGAAACAGGAAATTTTACAGATTTCTACAATCCAATCGGTTTCTTGAAACCTCGTTTTTCAAACCACCAGTCACCAGTCACCACTCACCAACTACCAACTACCAAAACTTATCTCATTACGAGAGATTTTTGATGCAATCTAACGAAGCTCTGATACGCTCGGTTGTCGAACAAGTGCTCGCCGAAGTTGGCCAGATCCCTCCACTGCGGTCATGTGACGGTCAACGCGGAATTTTCACCGATGTCGATCAGGCAGTGGCCGCTTCGCGCGAGGCGTTCGAAGCCCTTAGCCGACGGCCGATTGATGACCGTCGTAAGATCATCGACATCATCCGCCGCATCGCCATTGAGCAGTCGGTGGAACTCGGGACGATGGAGATGGAAGAGACGAAGATTGGCCGCCTGGAACACAAGATCGAAAAGCTGCGAACGCTTGGTGAACGCACGCCTGGTGTTGAATTCCTCAAGAGCGAGGTGTTTAGCGGCGACCAGGGATTGGCGGTGGTTGAACACGCACCATTCGGCGTGATCGGGGCCATCACTCCGGTGACCCATTCGCTGCCCACGATCACCGGCAATGCGATTAGCATGATCGCTTCCGGGAATACGCTTGTCGTGAACCCACACCCGAGCGGCAAGCACGTGGCCGCTGAAGGCGTGCGACGTTACAACGAAGCGCTGGCTCGGGAAATCGGCATTGACAATTTGATTTGCGTGATCGCCGAGCCGACGCTCGATACGGCCAACGCAATTTTTGCCCATCGTGAGGTCGATCTGATCTGTGTGACTGGTGGTCCGATGGTGGCCCGCGCGGCACTGAACAGCGGCAAACGGGCAATCGTGGCCGGGCCAGGTAATCCTCCAGTGGTGGTCGACGAAACGGCCGATCTGGATAATGCTGCCCGTTCGATCATCCAAGGCGCGGCCTACGACAACAACTTACTCTGCATCGCGGAGAAAGAGGTGTTTGTCGTCGACTCGGTGTTTGACGCCATGTTGGCTGCCATGCAGCGGGCAGGAGCAGTGCAGTTGACCGCGCCGGAAATCGACGCCCTGACCAAGGTTGCCATTACGACTGTCGGCGAAGGCGAGCACCAGCATGATGTGGCGGCCAAGGAATTCATCGGTCAAGACGCCGCGGTGCTAGCCCAAGCGGTGGGCCGCGACGTGTCCCCAGGCACCGAACTATTGTTCGGAGAGACTTCCGAGCACAACCCCTTCGTGCCGGTTGAACAGATGATGCCCTTTTTGCCCTTCGTTCGGGTGCGCGACGTTGACGAGGCAATCTGTAAGGCCAAGCATTACGAACACGGTTTCCGCCACACGGCAATCATTCACACCACGAATGTGACCGCGATGACCAAGATGGGCAAGGCACTCGACACCACATTGTTCATTAAGAACGGACCTTGCATGGCGGGGCTGGGCTTGGGGGGCGAGGGCTACCTGTCGTTTTCAATCGCCACGCCCACAGGCGAAGGAGTGACCACTCCCTTGACGTTTACCCGCGAACGGCGTTGTTCGCTGATTGACGATTTATACATTTTAGGCAAATAGATGATTCGTGCCCGAGTCCGAGGTCGAGCAACCGCCACGGTAAAGCATCCGACGCTGGAAGGCTGGCGGTTGCTATTGGTTCAGCCGCTGATGGCCGATGGCACAACCGCCGACGGCGATCCGGTCCTGGCGGTCGATGCCACCGGTGCTGGCCACAGCGACATCGTAATTTTGACCAGTGACGGTCGGGCAACCCGTGAATTGATTGGCGACGATACAACCCCCGCACGCTGGTCGGTCGTAGGAATTGAAAACTGATGGCCCCCAACTCTGAGCAAATCGACCAGATTGTCAGCCTGGTGCTGGCTCGCCTGGAACCAAAGCTGGCCGCCTTGGAGAAACCGGCTGGCGCGGCAGGCGCGCTTGCCCTGAACGATCGGGTCGTGAGCTTGGCCCAACTGGAAAAACGTCTCCACGGCATCGGCCAAGTCACAGTGCGTCCTGGTGCGATTGTCACACCGGCCGTTCGAGATTTGCTCAAGGAACGCCAAATCGAGCTTCAGGTCGCCGCCCAGACCGCCGTCGATTCACAAACGTTACCTCAGATTTTTGTTGGTGCCGCAGAAACCAACTACTGTACCAAGCCGTTACGCGCGGCCCTGGCGTCAGCCGGCCTGCAAGCCAAACCGCTCAAGCCGCATGACGCCAAGCAGGCGATTGCCGAAGCGTGTGAGGCGATCGTTCAACACCACGTGTTGGCCGTCGTGCTGACTGACCAGCCAGCCGCATTGGCTTGTTTGGCCAACCGGCACCCAAACGTTCGAGCCACCATGGCCCAAACCCCGGCGTGTGTTGTCGAGGCGGTTCGCACTGCTGGCGCAAACCTGCTGACCGTGAATCCTCAAGGCAAAAACGTGCTCAACCTTCGCCAAATGGTAGAGCAGTTTTGCCAAGATTTCCCTCGCGTTTGTCCTAAATGGCTAACCTAACCTGAGAACCACACGGCCGTGCGAATCGCAAAAATCATTGGCAACGTGACCTTGAACCGCTCGCATCCCAGCCTGACTGGCTTGTCGTTGCGATTAGGCATTCCGCTGAACTTGGAAGAGCTCCAAAGCGGCGCCGACTCCGACGCCGAACCGCTAGTGATGGTCGACCAACTGGGGGCTGCCGAAGGTTCGCTGGTCGCCTTTAGCGAAAGTAGCGAGGCCGCCGCGCCGTTTCGGCCAGAGATCAAGCCGGTGGATGCCTATGTCACGGCCATTTTGGACCATTTGGAGATCGACGGTTAGTCAGACTGACTTACGTACTTAGGAGAATTGCAAAGTCATCGCTCGAGAATAGCAGCGGCCGGTGGCCGCTCGCGAAACGACTAGTTTTTCAAAAGAGACGACTTTGTAGTTCTCCAACTCGCATACTCCCTTCGTTGACGATTCACAAACCATCGAATCACAGATCACTAACACGCTTCTTTTTCAAGGCGTATGAGGCTAAAACCATGAGTACCAACGTTCACCGCATGAAGCAAGAAATTTGCGACATTGGCGACCGCATTTACAAAAAGGGGTTTGCCGCGGCCAATGATGGCAACATTACGTATCGTATCAACGACAACGAGGTATTGTGCACGCCGACAATGCACTCGAAAGGCTTTTTGAAGCCGGACGACATCTGCACGGTTGACATGACCGGCAAGCAAATTGCCGGCCGCAAGCAACGTAGCAGCGAGGCGCTCTTGCACCTGGAGATTTTTAAGGCACGCCCCGATGTGCGGAGCGTGGTTCACTGCCATCCGCCCCATGCAACCGCGTTTGCGATTGCTCGCGAACCGATTCCGCAATGCGTGCTGCCTGAGGTCGAGGTGTTTTTGGGCGATGTGCCGATTACGAAATACGAAATTCCCGGCAGCCAGACGTTTGCTGACACGATTCTGCCGTTTGTGCAAAAGACCAATGTGATTGTGTTGGCCAATCACGGCACGGTCAGCTATGGCGAAACGGTCGAACGGGCTTATTGGTGGACTGAGATTCTTGACGCCTACTGTCGAATGCTGATGCTGGCTAAACAGCTTGGCCGGATCAACTACTTCACCAACGAGGAAGCTCAAGACCTGCTCGATTTGAAAGGGAAATGGGGTTTTACCGATCCCCGCAACTCGAAAGAGTATGAGAATTGCGACATCTGTGCGAACGACATCTTCCGCGATAGCTGGTCGGCCTCGGGCGTCGAACGTCGGGCGTTCGATCCTCCGCC
>JANQPJ010000356.1 GCA_028289525.1 Pirellulales bacterium | reverse complement strand
GGGCGGATGTTTTCGACCGAGGCCGAGGTGAGTTGTCCGGCAGCCTGGGCCGCTTCGAGGGCGGAAATCGCTTCGCTAGGGGTCATGAGATACTCTGGCTTTGATCGTCAACGAGGAAGGTTTCGCGTGTGCGCGTGGGATTGATTTTAGCATAGGTTTTCACGGCACTCTAGCGCCCTGACGACGAAGTCTCCAGCGCGGCTAGGGAAAATATCATCGCAAAACCTTTTTGGATTACATGCCCGATGTTGCAGAGTTGATTCCCCCCACTCGCAATCCCTAGCCGCGACGCAACGCGTCGCCGGGGCGTTAGAGCAAGAGAGCTATCCAGTGGTAAAATCCCACCTCAGGGCGTTTCGCATTTCGGACGATTGTCCGGCGATGTGTTACATCGCGGCTAGGAGGTGTCTACCAACTGCCACGAAACTGCCACTGGTGCCAGTCGCCGTGATAGCTCCGGTGATCGTAGCCTTGCCACGATCGGCGCGCCCCGAAATAGCCCCAGCGATACGACGGGGCCAAAGAATACCCACGATGCTGGTAGGCCGGCACATGCTGGTGCCACGACTGGTAGGTGCGCGGCGGATGGTGGGCCATCGCCGTGCCAGAAGCACTCGACCAAGTGCCCAGGATCATGAGCGCCGTCACAGCCCAACGGAATCTTTGACGAGCGTGGTGGTTACCAATAGTAGTAAGCACGCCCGCGTTGCCTGTGTGGGAAACCGAGGCCAGGACCAAATTGGGGAGTATAAGGGCCATAGTAATTGTGCTGCGGGGGACCGTAGAGATTGCCAAAGTACGGGGCGTACGAGCCGCCGTATTCGCGCCGGTAAAAATCCAAGTGATACGGATAAGGTCGCTGATACCAGTGGTGCCTGTACGATGGGCGTCTTGGTCCGTGGTAGCCCGGATGCCGGTCACCGTGCCGGTGGTAGTCACCATGGTCGGACCAGTGTGGCCCGCGATCGTGGTCGACCGGTTCGTCATCCGCGCTGGCCAATGGACCGACGGCGGTGATGACAAGCATCAACCCCATCGCTCCGGCGACGCATCGCGTCGCGGCTAGGGAGCAATCCCAATAGGAGAATGCGCCACAACTCCCAGGTGTTCGCATGTGATTGCACACTGGCTCCAAAACTAAAACTCCCGATCACGAGGATCCTGCATACTGGCCGCCATTTTGCCCAGGGCTTCGGTCTCGATTTGGCGCACCCGCTCTCGGGTGAGGCCGAGCGTTTCGCCAATCTCCTTGAGCGTGCGCGGCTGGTTGTCGTCCAGCCCGAAACGGAGCCGGAGAACGGTGGCCTCGCGAGGGTCCATGGTATCGAGCATCGCCATCACATGGGTCAGGCTATCGCTTTCGACTAGCGCCTCGTCCGGACTCAAGAGCCGTTCGTCCATCACCATCTCGCCCAACGTCCAGCCGGCCTCGGCCTGATCGGTCTGGGGCGTGGCGTTGTAAATCCGAATCGCCTTTTTGATGATCGGCAGCTTCTTCTTCGGCAAGCCCAACACGCGGGCAACCTCTTCAGGCGTGGGCGTGCGGCCCAACTCCTCGGCCAGCCGGGTACTGGCTCGCCGCCATTTCGAAAGCAGCTCGACCATGTAGGCCGGAATGCGAATCGTCTTGCCGGTGTTGATCAACGCCCGTTTGATCGACTGTTTAATCCAATAACTGGCATAGGTGCTGAATCGGGTGCCGACGCCTGGGTCAAACCCTTCGACCGCTCGCAGCAGGCCCAAATTACCTTCTTCGATCAGATCTTGCAGCCCGAGCCCTTTGCCGGTGTAGCCTCGGGCAATGTTGACCACCAGCCGCAGGTTGGCCCGAACCATGCGGTCACGCGCTTCGACGTCGCCTTCGCCGATGCGGATGGCCAACTCTTGTTCGTCCTGAGCCGAGAGGAGCGCCGTCTCGTTAATCTCGCGCAGATACGTTTCTAACGGAGTCTGCACCCCTCCGGAAGATTTGCGTTTTGTCGTTGCCATACGTTTGCTATTCGCCTCGTCTTGTCGCTTCCGACACCTCTGGCCGCGCGAAATCTCCACGAATGATCCGCTTTGGAAAATCGGCACGCGGTAAAGGTGGTCGGTTGAATATCGGTTCCAGCGGCGCCACACGCTCCAAAGCACTCGGGAGCGGTTCTGACCTTGAGAGGCGCCTCGCGTGTCGGCCCTGACAAACTAGACTATCGACGAAGTCTGGTCCGGTTCTGTACGTCGCGTGGTTTTGGGTCGACGTAATCGGTCTTTGCGCTCACTGCCGACCGTAGCGAAAAAAACGGCCTGTCTGATTGCAACCAGACAGGCCGTTGATTGATAGGTTCAAGAGTTCCAACAACAAGAACTGGAAAAACCGGCCCTTTTTGGAGAACCTGTAATCACCATCGTTTCGCGCTTCGTCACCGACCGCTGCTAATCGCGCCGGCAGTGTTCAATCTTCCGATTGCTCGGCCTCTGCGGCTTCGGACGCCTGCGGTTGCTGGTCCGTCGCAACCGACGCCTCGGGCTGTTCGAACAACGGGCCGCTGTGCGAGCCGATGCCGCCTTTCAACTCGGCCGGAGGAGTTTTAGAAGCTGGTGCCGGCGAATCGGCCGGTTCGTTGTCGACGCCTTCCTCTTCGGCCCATTCAACTCGTTTGCGCGAGAGCCCGATCTTGCGTTCTTCGGAATCAACCCGCAAGATTTTCACTTCGATCTCGTCGCCAACGCTCACCACATCTTCCGGGTTGTCGACTTTGTGGTCGGTCAATTCAGAAATGTGCAACAACCCTTCGAGACCGTTTTCCAGACCGACAAAGACGCCAAAATTGGTGATCTTGGTCACTTTGCCCTGCACCACCTGACCTGGCTGATACCGGTTCGGAATGTCGGTGGCCCAGGGGTCTTCTTCCAGTTGCTTCAGGCCCAAGGCAATCCGACGCCGTTCCTGATCGACTGAAAGCACCTTGCATTCGAGTTCCTGGCCCTTTTCGACCACTTCGCTCGGGTGGCTGATCTTGCGGGTCCACGACATATCGCTGACGTGCAACAGACCGTCGATGCCCTCTTCAATTTCGATAAAGGCACCATAGTTCGTCAAGTTTCGCACCCGACCCTTGACCATCGTGCCAGGCGGATACCGGTCGGCTACCTTGTCCCAAGGGTTCGACTGGGTCTGCTTCATGCCGAGCGAAATCTCTTGCTTTTCTTTGTCGATGCCAAGCACCACAACTTCGATTTCGTCGCCAATCTGGACCAACTCGTTCGGATGGCTGATCCGCTTGGTCCACGACATCTCGCTAATGTGGACCAACCCTTCGATGCCGTCTTCCAACTTCACAAAGGCACCATAGCTCATCACGTTGACTACCTGGCCCTTGATGCGCGAATCGACCGGATACTTCACATCGACCTCTTCCCAAGGGCTGGCCTGGGTCTGCTTCAGGCCCAAGGCGATTTTTTCTTTTTCGTAGTCGATATGCAAAATCTTGACTTCGAGTTCCTGGTCGATCTGCACCATCTCGGACGGATGATTGATGCGCCCCCAACTCATGTCAGTGATGTGCAACAGACCGTCGATTCCGCCCAGGTCGACAAAGGCCCCAAAATCGGCAATGTTTTTGACCACGCCGGCCCGCAGTTGGCCAATCTCGAGCGTTTCCAGCAAGGCGCTCTTCTTCTCTGCTCGTTCGGCCTCGATCAAACTACGACGGCTAACCACGATATTGCGACGAGCCTCGTCGATCTTGAGCACCACGCACTGGATCGTGCGACCAATATAGTCGCCAATATCGTGCGGGCGGCGGATGTCGACCTGACTGGCCGGCAAAAAGACGTTCACACCGATGTCGACCAGCAAACCGCCTTTGATCTTGCGCGTCACGGCTCCGGTCACGACATCTCCTTCGTGGACCGTCTCCATCACCTTCATCCAGGCTTCGATCTTTTCGGCCTTCCGCTTGGAAAGCACGATCATCGAACCGCCGTCGCTCTCGCTCACGCCTTCGACATCTTCGACCAGCACCTTGACCACTTGGCCTGGCTCTGGCAGCTCTTCCTCGCCCTCTTCGTTTTGCCATTCCTCGCGCGGAATGGTCCCCTCGCTCTTGTACCCAACGTCGACTAACACGAATTCCGAGTCGACACGCAGAATCGTCCCCTCGACGATCTGGTTGACATTGACTTCTTGGCTCGGAAAAAGGTCGGGGGCTTCGGTAATCGCCGTGCCGAGCGCTTCGGCCCAATCTTCTTCCGATACATCAAACTCACGAATTAAATTACGGTTTACCATGGGGAAACAAGAGCCGGGGGGGTTGGATCGTCTGGGCCACACGAACGCCTTCGGACAAAGGCCAGGCAAACGACCGCAAAAGGTTCAAAAAATCCCGTCGCCACGCCGGTCGAGTGGAAATACACAGGAAGGAGGGCGTATCGACACGAAACCGCAACTTTATCAAATCAAATTGGTTACGACAATCCGTCCTGGGGCAGAAAAGCAATGGCGGTAGTCTCCTCGTGAAACGCTCGATTTCATCTGTTTCGCGAGCGGCCACCGGCCGCTGCTTTGCAAAAGAAGCAACTTTGCAATCCACTTCCCCCCCCTACAAATCAGACTTATTCTGTGTATACTACGCATATTCACAAAACTCCCAGTTCGGGGGATCTTTTTTTATCTTGAAAGGGGACATCTCATGGCACGACTCCTAGGATTACTTTCGCTCGGTTGTTTGGTCTGGGCCGCTACTTCGACGCCGGCCGAAGCGCATCATGGCTTTGGCGGATTATTGGGTGGCTGGGGTGGTTATCAATATGGCTGGCATGGCTACGACTATGGCCACGGCGGGTACTCGCACGGTTGGGCCGGCTACGGCGGTGGCCATCACGGCTGTGGTTGCCATCATGGCTGCGGAGTGAGCGATTGGTACTGTGGCGACTGCTCAGGCCACATCGGCTACTTTCCCTCACCTGGCTGCTGCCATGGCGAGCCGACCGACGCGCACCAAGACGGCCTGGAACCGGCTCCCGAGGCTCCAGAAGTCGTCAAACCTGAAATGATCCCGTCGCCAGATGTCACATCGCAGCTGCGCACCTGGCGCAACCGAGACGGCGAAGTGTTGGGCCGCGGCCGAGCCTTTGTCGTGACCGAAGATCGCATTGCCATCTCGAAAGAGAACGGCTGGACCGCGACGTTGGAGGTGGCCAATTTGAGTCTGGCCGACCTGGATTACCTGGCCCAGCGCCATGGCGACAAACTGCACTTGGTCGTCCAAGACGCGAAACGCGGCAAAGTCGCTCGCCAGTAGGTGCTACAATCAGTCCCATTGCTCCCTAGCCGCGACGCGTCGCCGGAGTGCTATCTGGAATCGTCGCTTTCCGAGCAATTTTCCGGCGACGCGTCGCGTCGCGGCTAGGGGAGAACTCGAAAGAAACGATGCGCCAGAATGCCTAACTCCTCTCGTTCCCAAGCAGAGCTTGGGAACCAGTTTAAGAGTCTAGTAGACAAGGGCATTCGAATTTGCAGGTTACAAGCTTCTGTTTGCCCCCTAGCCGCGACGCGATGCGTCGCCGGGGCCTCTCAAAAACCAATGCCACCGTCTACTAGCGCATGCTGTCCACGGCTTGCCGCTGGCAGTCGACAATCCGCGCAGTCACCAAGCGGACTAATTGTTCGTCGTCGAGCCCCGCGATCTGCTCTGGCAAGACCGGGGCTCCGATTTGGATCGCGATTCGCGCCGGCCGCGGCACGCGCCGCTGGCGTGGCCACGCCCGAAAAGCCCCTTCGATCGCCATCGGCACAATCGGCACCTTGGCCCGCCGCACCAACGAGGTGAACCCCGGCTTGAGCGCCCCGACCTGGCCGTCGACGGTCCGTGTCCCTTCGGGAAAAATGACCATCACTTCCCCCCGCTTGAGCCGCCGCAACGTCTCTTTCAGCCCCCCTAGTCCAGACCCTTCTCGATCAATGGGGATCGCATTCAGCGAACGAATCAACCAGGCCAAGGGCGCAAAGTGGAAGAGTGTCTCGCGAGCCAAAAAACTGGCCTGCCGTCGACAAGCCACCCCGACCAAGATCGGATCTAAATGGCTTTGATGGCTCGACAGGATCAGGACTCCGCCTGCCTGCGGCACCTGCTCGCGTCCCCGCACCCGTAGGCGGAACAGCAAGGCACAAACGACCGTCATTACCCACTGAAGCAGGCGATACCACAGACGTCGAATGAGCGTGCGTTGCGACATGGTCAGGTTGTTGGGCTCCCCTGCGGCTTTCGGCAACGGTCACTGTTTTCGACGAACCAGCATCTCAAGATGGTCAACCACCTCTTCCATGCTCATTCCGTCGGTCACCACCAAGACGGCATCGGCGGCCGGCGCCAACGGACCGACCTCGCGTGCCCGATCGCGCTGATCTCGCTCATGCTGCCGGGCTAACACGGTTTCGAAGTCGAACTTTTCGCCGCGGGCTTCCAGATCTTGCATTCGCCGCCGGGCTCGTTCCTCGGGGGTCGCGGTCAAAAAGATTTTGCACGCCGCGTCGGGAAACGCGACCGTTCCTTGATCGCGCCCTTCGGTCACAACGTTCTGCCCTTCGGCACAGGCTCGTTGCAAGGCGACTAAATAGTTTCGCACGCCAGCATTGCTGGCCGCATGCCGGGTAAGGGAAGTCACTTCCATGGTGCGCAATGCCCGAGTGACGTCTTCCCCATCGAGCAACACCAGGGGATCGCGCAGCTCAATCTGGATCTCCTGGGCCACGCGCAATAGCTCGGCCTCGTCGGCCAGGTCGATGCCACGACGCTGGGCGGCAAAGGCCACGGCTCGATACATGGCCCCGGTATCAAGAAACCGAAACCCAAGTCGGGCGGCCAACGTCTTGGCGGCGGTCGATTTGCCAGCCCCAGCCGGGCCGTCGATCGTAACAATCATTCCAGATAACCCAACGCTTTTTGCAATTTCAGTCGTTCCAAATTTCTCATGTTGAGCAGTAGCAGCGGCCGGTGGCCGCTCGCGAAACAAATAAAGGCAGTCTCTCATCAACCTTGATTCTCAAACCGAGCCTCGATTTGCAGCCAGCCGTGTGGCGCGATTGGGACAACAGCCGCCCCGTCTTCAATCGAAAGTTCGCCTGTCTTCCTGCCACGGTAGTCGCAAACGCTCGCCTGGCCAAGGGGCCATGGAGCCCGAAGCACCGCCTGGGCTGGCCGGCCTTCGGTCTCTAGTAACCGCGTTTCAAAGCCCACCAGGCGTCCCTGATCAATCGCTGGAGCCCAGTGTGTCGCAAGCACACTCGGCCCGTCAACGCGAAACATCCAGGCAGTGTGGCTGCCGGCTGGCGGAGCACTCCAGCAGACCTGTTCCGCCACAGGGAGCCTCCATCCTTCGGCGGTTGACAGCGGATGCGGCACATCGACCCCAATCCCCAATCGGAACTCGCGTGCCTGTTCGCCACGCACGACCAGCAGCGTATCGAGCATTCTCTGGCCTGCCCGGCGCTGAAACGCCAATCCGCCGGTCAACAGACAAACCTGCTGGCGGCCTGCGCGCACCTCCACGATTCGAGGCGCAGTGAACCGATCTTCCAACGTCGGATGCACACTGCCGGCCAAATCTCGCCAGAGGATCGCGGACGGGTCAGGCCAAGCCAGTCGATGGGCAAAATAATTTTGCCAAGGGTCCATGCCCAAATCGACTCGCGGCTCGATGCGAATGTTCAACTCCAGCACTCTGGAGCCACGCCACAGGCCAAACCGCTGCACAAAATCAGCCAGCCGATTGCCGTTGCGATCGAGCAAACGACCATGGCTGGTGATTTCTCCATACACCCCGGTGCAGGCAGTGACCTCGACCGTATCGGCAGCCATGACCGACTGGGCATTCGCACCATGCTCGGCATGTTGCTGGGCACCAGGCGTGCGCAACACAAGTTGCTGCCCGAGCCGGTTGCCCCGTCGTCCGTGAACGCGCACCGCGCGAATCGCTCCGGTCGAGACATCAACCTCCACTTCAAAATATTCGTTGCGCAACCGGTCAGCCTCGGCCATCACCACCGCTCGCTCGCCGTGCGGCTCAGACGTTTCGCGCGGGCCGACCCAAGCAAACCCCAGCGGCGGAACCTCTAGCACGGCCTGGGGGGACTCGCCAGCGTCGGTCGCCAAACGAACCGTTTCATCCACGGCCGGTGGCGCAGCAAGTCTAGGTAAATCCACTCCCAACCGCGCGGCGTGCGGCAGCGGATTCACCACCAGATAGCCATTCGCTTCCGGCACGTCATGCCTGGCCAACGCGCGACTGAAATTCGCAACCATGTTGCCCCAAGCATCGTCGTTCGCCTTTTGGGCAGCCAAATCAGGCGTCACGCTGGCCCCCATCAGCCGAAGCGCCGCCTGACGCTGGCGACAGACATCCTGGGCAGCATGTTCGACATACCGGCTAATCGGATCCACGGCCTGCTGATCGACTGCCTGACGAAGGTAAGGCGAACGATATTCGTCGGCCTCGAAGCGGGTTGCCAAATCGTGTACTTCGGTCAGTTCAAAAAATTCATCGAGCGTGACAAATCGCCCCAGGGCCGAGCTGTAAGCGGCCGCTCGGCGCAAGTCTTCATAGGCTTCGTGCGTCTGGTCAGGCCAATGCGCAAACACGACCGCGGCCACATGGTCGGCATCCATCGTGTGGCCCAACGTATGCGCTAATTGCAAAAACGTTTCACTCCTGGCGGCCCGAACCGGCACCCTGGCCAGCATCTCGACTCGACTGCCATCGTGACTTTCCCAAACGCCCTTGGCCTGCTCGCCTTCGGGGAACATCCCATCGTCTAGCGTAACGTGCAGTGCAGCCCGAAACCCAAATCCAGACAACAACTGAGGCAGCACCGGCGACAGTCCAAAACGCCGGCGTCCATACACCCCAGGCGTTTGCCCTAAATGCTGTTCGAACGCAGCCAAGCCTTGATGAAAACGTGCGTAAATCTGCTCGCGCGACAAGAGCGGCAATGCCTGCTCGTCCCATTCGCCTCCGACGATCGCCAGTCGCCCAGCGGCCAACTCATCGCGCAGTTTCTCCACCATCGCAGGCTGCTCGGCGGCCCATTGCGCTAGCACCTTGCCAGAGAGCATCAGATTTGCCGGCCACTCAGCCTGCAACTCGCGCTGCAACCCTGCGTCCAATGTGGTCGCGGCCACCAAGGTCAAATCAATCAGATACGAATCGACCGGATAGAACTGATCGCGGGCTTGGGAAAGCATGTCAAAACAACAGGTCAACCCATCCCTGGCAGCCGAATCGTTGCCTGCCGCGACGGCCTGGGCCGCGATGATCGCTTCATCGGCCAAACGCAGTTCATCCACGCCGCTGGTATAACGCATCTGCCGCGTGAGCAGTTCCACCTGAAGGTAGCAGTAGGCCAATGCCCAAAAATCGCCTGCCCAGCGCTCGGAAATCTTGGTGCCGGAAACGTCGAGCGATCGGAGCAAAGTCCGTGCGGTCTCACGACGGTCCATCGGCGACAGCAGAACCTGAGCGCCCGCCTGCGCGGCCGTGTCTAGCCAGCCGTCAGGCAACGACAAGCGACTGGCCGAAGGGACTAGAAAGAGACGGCCAGCACAAGCTTCTGGAGGTTCTGCGGCCGGAAACCACTCTGGAATCGCCCCACAAGCAGCCAGGGCCGCTGGATGCCAGCCAACCGACCAGGCCGTCAATAGGCTTTGCGCCTCGTCGCCCGGCAGGTGGGTCGGAAAGTCGTCTAAACCGTAACACGGCAACAAAATCGTAGGCGGCGCTGGCTTCATCTTCACCAGAATAGTCGCTCAACTACGTTGAGTCGACCTGCCGTCCTAGTAGACGATGACTTTTATTTTTGTGAGATCCCGGGTGTTAGGAATGATCCAAAATTGCTCTAAGGTGAACTAATCGGCACCGACGCTTCAGTCCCCGCGAAAAATTCACCCGTGGCAGAGTTATACCCCCAGCCCCTTCCCTGCAACCGACCGTCGAGCGACGAAGTCGCAACCACGACCTCATCGCTTCCGGTAATCGGATTGACCGGAAATCCATCTAGCAAATAAGGACCATAAGCCCCCGAAGCATTGACGCTGCCATCTCTGTTGGTCCGGCCAACCAACTGAGGCATGGTGCCGCTGTTTATCTCGGTTGGCAATCGATCGAGGTGATGCGCTCTATAAAGCTGCACCTGGCTCCTCAACACGTGGAGTGTAAAGTCGACGCTGGTTCGGCGAGCCTCGTCGGTGGACGAAGAGAACTGCGGAATAACCGTCGCAGCCAAAACCGACATGATCACAATTACGATTAAGACTTCAATCAAGGTGAAGCCAGTGCCCCGCTTCAAATTCATCTTATTCTATTCCTATTTCTGGCATGGAAAGAGGCTCCCTCCTCACGTGAGGAGGATTGCAAAGTCGTTTTTTTGAAAAACAGCGGTCGGTGACCGCTCGCGAAACGGCTGGGTCTTTCTGTTTCGCGCTTTGGCCGCCGGCCGCTGCTTTTGTGGAATCGACAACTTTGCAGTTCTCCTGCTCCTCACGCGAGGGTCTTCGGTCGAAAACATTCCTCTAAAAAACTAACTAGGTTTTTAATCTGCCCTCGTCAAAAAAATTTGCCTGTTCTGGCAAGAAGTTGCTTGACTTTCTCACAAAAACCTCTGCCCTCCCCTCCGCTAGAACTAGTTCACGTGCCTTGAGTGACCATCGGATGATGATGGCCTTCGGCCAGACAACGCAACGCGTCGCCGGGGCCTCAAAAATTTCTGAGAAATTGGCAGTTTTTGAACAAACCCCAGAGAAAAGAGACTAAGATAGGGTAAATAAGACCAGTTGAATGACTGGACATAAAAGAAAAAATAAACAGAACAGTTAATGTACGAAGGGATTTCTGGTCGACTTGACAGTAGGACGCACACAAGATGGGCGTTCGACCAGTTCCCTTTTTTCGTTGGATTCAGTCAAGGAGAGAGACATCATGAGAGGTTTGTTAGGTGTGCCAGCAGTCGCACTCCTACTGGCAGTCCTTTCAGCTGACCAGGCCCAGGCCCGGTATTGTGGCGCGGCGAGCTATCGCTGTTGTGCCACCAGCTGTTGCGATTACACCGCCTGCCGGCAGCAGTGCCACACCGTCATGAAGACTTGTAAGGAGGTCGTTTACGAAAAGCAGAATTACACCTGCTACAAAACGGTCTACGAGCGTGTACAAGAGCAGAAGACGGTCGATTGTGTGAAGTATGTTTCGGAGACCAAGTACCGTGATTGCGAGTACACGGTTTGCAAGCCGGTTTGGGAAACCAAAACTCGCGAGATTTGCTACACCGTGCACAAGCCAGTCTGGGAAACTCGGACGAAGGATATTTGCTATACGGTCTGCAAGCCGGTTTGGGAAACCAAAACCTGCACGAAGACCGTCTGCAAGCCCGTCTGGGAAACCAAGACTCGGGAGATTTGCTACACCGTGTGCAAGCCGGTTTGGGAAACCAAAACCCGCCAGGTGAACTACACGGTCTGCAAGCCGGTTTGGGAAACCAAAACTCGTCAGTACACGGTCTGCAAGCCGGTCTGGGAAACCCGCACCCGGAACGTTTGCTACACGGTTTGCAAGCCAGTTTGGGAAACCAAAACTCGCCAGTACACGGTCTGCAAGCCGGTCTGGGAAACCAAAACCCGCGAGTACACGGTCTGCAAGCCGGTTTGGGAGACCAAAACCCGCCAGGTGAACTACACGGTCTGCAAGCCGGTTTGGGAAACCAAGACTCGCGAGTACACAGTCTGCAAGCCGGTCTGGGAAACTCGGACCAAGCAAGTTTGCTACACGGCCTGCAAGCCGGTTTGGGAAACCAAAACCCGCCAGTACACGGTGTGCAAGCCGGTTTGGGAAACTCGGACGAAGGACGTTTGCTACTCGGTGTGCAAGCCGGTCCACTACCAGAAGCAAATTCAGGTTTGCTGTGGTCGTTGGGAAACCAAAGTGACCGAGTGTCCTGGCCCGGTGGTGACCAAGTGCGTCCAGGAGCCTGGCTGCTGGAAGTGGGATCCTTGCCGTTGCTGCTGTGTGTACGTGCCCGGTTGCTGCAAGACCGTCAAGGTGCAGTGCCCGCCGCGTAAGATTTGCAAGAAGGTTTGGGTTCCGGAAGTGAAGACGCGGACCATCAACTGCGTGAAGTACGTCCGCGAAACTCGCACCAAGCAGTGCACCTACAAGGTTTGCAAGATGGTCCCCGAGACCCGCACTTGCACCTACAAGGTGTGCAAGATGGTTCCCGAGAAGCGGACCAAGACCTGCACCTACAAGGTGTGCAAGATGGTCCCCGAGACCCGTACTTGCACCTACAATGTGTGCAAGATGGTTCCCGAGACGCGGACCAAGACGGTCTGCTACAAGGTTTGCAAGATGGTCCCCGAGACCCGCACTTGCACCTATAAGGTGTGCAAGATGGTTCCGGAAACCCGCACGTGCACCTACAAGGTGTGCAAGATGGTTCCCGAGAAGCGAACCAAGACCTGCACCTACAAGGTTTGCAAGATGGTTCCCGAGACCCGCACTTGCACCTATAAGGTTTGCAAGATGGTTCCCGAGACGCGGACCAAGACGGTCTGCTACAAGGTTTGCAAGATGGTTCCTGAGAAGCGAACCAAGACGTGCACCTATAAAGTTTGCAAGATGGTTCCCGAGCAGAAGACCTACACGTACAAGGTCTGCCGCATGGTGCCTGAGAAGCGAACCAAGACGTGCACGTATAAGGTTTGCCGGATGGTGCCTGAGAAGCGAACCCGCACTTGCACCTACAAGGTCTGCAAGATGGTTCCTTGCAAGGTCGTCAAGAAGGTTCCGTACACGGTGTGCAAGCCGGTACACTACCAGAAGACGATTTGCGTGACCAAGTGTGTTCCGAAGAAGGTGGCCTACACCCGA
>JANQPJ010000332.1 GCA_028289525.1 Pirellulales bacterium | reverse complement strand
ATCCCACCAAAGCAGCGGCCGGCGGCCGCTCGCGAAACAGAAAAATTCAGCCGTTTCGCGAGCGGTCACCGACCGCTGTTTTTTAAAAAAAACGACTTTGCAGTTATCCTGGCCTCGCTTGAAAAAATTAGACCACCTTGAATTGGTTGCCTTCTCGCCCCAGTCAGAGATCTTTGCCAGATGAAGCCGCTTGCGCCGCTTGAGTTCTCCAACGTTGCCTCGGCCAGGCGATACGATGCGGTGGTCGTGGGTTCGGGGCCCAATGGCCTGGCCGCGGCGATCCGGTTGGCCCAGGCTGGGCGGTCGGTGCTTGTGGTCGAGGCCCAAGCGTCGATTGGCGGCGGCACCCGAACGACCGAACTGACGTTGCCTGGCTTCCTGCACGATGTTTGTTCGGCCGTGCATGCGGTAGGGCGAATTTCGCCTTGGTTGGAGTCGTTGTCGTTGGCCGGTTATGGCTTAGAGTGGATCACGCCGCCGGTGGCTGCTGCCCATCCGTTGGACGACGGGCGTGCTGCTAGCATCGAACAATCGCTGGATGCGACGGTCGCCGGACTTGGGCCTGATGGCGACGCCTATCGCTGGTTGTTTGAGCCGCTGCTGCAACGCGCTGATCGGCTGTTGCCGGATTTGCTCGGAACGATGAGGCTGCCGAGCCATCCGCTTGCCATGCTGCGATTTGGCCGCCAAGGGATACGATCGGCCGAGAAGCTGGCGACTCAATGCTGGCAAGGCGAAGCGGCTCAGGCGGCGTTTGCCGGCATGGCCGCCCATTCGGTGTTGCCGTTGGAGCGGCCACTGACGGCCGGCGTTGGATTGGTGCTCATGCTCACGGCCCACCTCGGCGGTTGGCCGGTGGCGCGGGGCGGTTCTCAGCAAATCGCCGACGCGATGGCCCGCTGCTTGCTCGACCACGGGGGAGAAATCGTGGTCAACCACCCGATCACCTCACTTGAGCAGTTGCCTGATGCCCAGGCGGTGTTGTTCGATGTGACGCCTGGGCAGTTGACCCAAATTGCAGGCGATGCGTTGCCGGCCTCTTTCCAACGGCGGCTCAACGCATTTCGGTTTGGGCCAGGGGTGTTCAAAATCGACTGGGCACTCGATGGTCCGATTCCCTGGCAGGCCCAGGCTTGCCGTCAGGCTGGCACGGTCCACGTCGGAGGCGCGCTGGCCGAAGTCGCGGCGTCCGAACGGGCCGTCTGGCAAGGAACGCATCCTGAACGGCCGTTTGTGTTGGTGGCCCAGCAGAGCCTGTTCGACTCGACACGATCCCCCAGCGGAAAACATACTGGCTGGGGCTATTGCCACGTGCCGTCTGGTTCGACCGTCGATATGACCGAGGCGATTGAACAACAAATCGAGCGGTTTGCCCCAGGGTTTCGCGATCTGGTGCTCGAGCGAGCTGTGACCAGTCCAGCCGGTTTCGAAGCGTATAACGCCAACTACGTCGGCGGCGACATTACCGGAGGCGTGATGGACCTGCGCCAGATGGCCGCCCGACCGTCGATGCGTTGGAGTCCTTATACAACGCCTAATCCACGGTTGTTTCTCTGTTCGGCCTCGACACCGCCCGGCGGCGGCGTGCACGGCATGTGCGGCTACCACGCGGCCAATGCGGCGTTAGTCCGAGTGTTGCGTTAGGCGTGATCGTGCAACGCGTGGCGATCTGACTTGAAGCCTGAAGCGCCAGCGAAGGAATTCGAAGCTAAGCTTGGAAGAAGAGCGCTAAGATTCCTTCGCTAGCGCTTCGGGCTTTAGCTAAAGCAAGTTGCTTTTTACCGTAGCGGACGTGACCTAGTTTTCGCCGAGGTTTTCCGACGAAACACCGGTACGCATTTTGGTAATTTGCTCTAGACAGCGCCACTTTTGAGTGCAATACAAGCCCGACGCGCAAGCGAGGGAACTTGAGTGGAACCTCTTCCCTCGCTTGCGCGTCGGGCTTGTATTTGTACTGAAATTTAAGAGGGATTGAC